>CACXFR010000024.1 GCA_902766935.1 uncultured Planctomycetota bacterium
CCGAAGGAATGAAGCTTTTGGAAGCGCAGCGCGCCGCGCCGGGCGTCTCGCCCGAAGAGGTCTGCGATTTCTACAACGAGTTCGCGCGCACCTGTCTCGACGTCGACAGCAACCGGGCGTATCTCCAGAAGCTGACCGACCTGGAAACCCTCCCCGACTACCGCCGCGAAACGGGATACGCGGGCTGGAACGTTCCCTCGTATCCTCCGGTCGACGACCAGGGGAACCCCGTCTTTTACGAGATACCCGAATCGTTTGAGGCTGCCCGGAACGACGGCGAGCGCTGGCGTTTCCTTCTCGACAAAGCGGCTTCGTCCGGCACCCCCGACGCCTCGAACGCGCATTTTCTCTACGCCAATTTTCTGATGGAAGAGTTCGGATCCGGCTCGTTCGGGATCCCGGAGACCTTCCCTTCGGAAGGGGAGCAGAGCGGGGAAAATCCACTTGCGGCGCTCGGCTCGCTCGCCTCTCTTTCCGACGACGAGACGATCGCCCGCCTGGCCGACGGGATCAAGCGGTTCAAATTCCCCGAGGGGCAGAATCCGCTCCGTATTTACCGCGGCCTGATGGAAGACCCCTCGGTCGGAATCGACACGCAGATCCGCGCCGCGGTCGAGCTGGGGCGGGCTTATCTGAACCGGACCCAGTATCTGAAAGCCGAAGAGGTCTACCGTCGGCTCGTCGACCTCGAAATCAAGGCCGAACTCCCTCCGCACGAACGATTCGCCCGGGGAGAACTCGACAATCTGACCGGCAGCTACGGTGCGTTCGCCCCCATTGCGGCCAAGGCCGCCGGAACTCCCGTCTCGTTCCTCTGGAAATACCGCAACGGGAAAAAAGTGCGTTTCCGGGCCCAGGAGATCAACATCCGTCTCTTCCTTCAGGACGCGATGAACTACCTGGAAGAGTCGGCGAAAAACCCGCCGGAAGACTGGCAGATCGAAAAACTCCGTATCGAAGAGGTCGGCTGGAAACTCCTGAACGACAACTCCTCGAACAACAAATACCTTTCGAGCGACGTCGCCGACTGGTCGGTCGACCTCAACCCGGCGGCGGACCATCACGACTGCCAGATCTCGATCGATTTCCCGGTCACCAAGCCCGGAGCCTATCTCCTGCGCGGCAAGATGGAAAACGGGAATTCCGACGCGATCGTGATTTGGATCAGCGACACCGCCATTCTGAAAAAACAGGTTGAAGGGAAAACGTTCTGGTATGTGGGGGACGCCAAAACGGGCGCGCCGATTCCGGAAGCCCGGCTCCGCTTTTTCGGCTACACGGTCAACCGAATGCCCGATTACCGCGGCGAAGACCCCCGAAACGAGGGGGCGGCGGACTCCCGGGATTCGCGCCGAGCTCAGAGCCGCTGGCAGGTTCAGACCAAGGAGCTCGAAAAACAGACCAATTCCGACGGCTGGCTCTTCACCGACACCGACGAGATGAACCTCCGGTTCCGTTGGCTCGCCGAAGCTTCGGTCCCGACCGAAGACGGCGGGGGGCGGTACGCCTATTACGGATTCGAGGACATCTGGTTCAGCCACGGTATCGGCGCCGCGCCGTTCGGCTCCGAACGCGCCTGTTTTCTCTCGGATCGGCCGATCTACCGTCCGAAGGATACCATTCATTTCCGATTCCAGGCGGGAACCGCCCGTTACGATCAGCCCGAAGAATGGAACTGGCGGTCGACCCCCGCCCTTCTGACCGTCACCGGGCCGGGGGGGAAAGAGCTTCTCTCGAAAGAGATCACGCTCGACGAAACCGGCGGATGGGAAGACACGCTCGAAACCGACGAATCGTTCAATCTGGGAGTCTACACCTTCCGGCTCGACGTCCTCCACACGACGACGCGTCAGGAAAGCGGAGCGGACGGGACGAGATGGCGCGAGCTCGGCTTCGGCACCGTCAGTCTCGAAGAATACCGAAAACCGGAATTTGAGGTCAAAGTCGAGACTCCCGAAAAACCGGTCGCTCTCGGCGAAAAGATCTCGGTAAAAGCCCGCGCCGACTACTATTTCGGCAGTCCCGTCACCCATGCCGGCGTCTCGTGGCGCGTGACGCGCCGGCGTGTGGCAAATTCCTGGTATCCGGTCTGCCGATGGGATTGGCTCTACGGCAATGGCTACGCCTGGCTGGCGCCGAGCGCCCCGTGGTATCCCGGCTGGACGAAATGGGGATGTCTTCCTCCCCCGATGCCGCGGCATCCG
>CACXFR010000025.1 GCA_902766935.1 uncultured Planctomycetota bacterium
GAGTGGATCAGTTTCAGCCGGAAGTCGCCCGGCGCGCCGGTTTTGATATCTTCGTAGCGGCCGACCCACGCCACGAAATGGCCGGCCGTCTCACTTCCGTGCGCCATGTCGCGCATCGCCACAAAAAGACGCCCGTCGGGAAGATAGAGCGCGGCGTGCCGATCTCCGGTCAGCCCCCACGGCGTTTCGATCGGCTCGGACCACGTCGCGCCGCCGTCCCGGCTGAAGACCGCGAGGCTTCGGCCCGCGTGGGTGTTTTCGCGCAGAAGGACGCAGATCTCGCCGCCGTCGGGCGAGCGGAACGCGCACGGTTCGCACGGGTCTTTACCCGGCAGAACCGTTTCGCTCCCGTCGGGCGCGGCGGCTCTCGTTTCCGGAATCGAGGCGATCACACGCGGCTCGGACCACGTCTCGCCCGCGTCGGCGGTTTCGGCAACCAGCGTTTCGAGCCGTCCCTTTCCGCGGGGTTCGGCGTCGAAGACTTCGCCGCTGTCCGAAATGCGCCGGTGATAGAACCCCATATAACAGCCGTCGGTCTCACCCGGATGTTTCGGAATGACGCTGCTGAACGTCATCACGTTTTTCAGACCGAGCGGTTCCTTTTCGGTCCACGTCCGACCGTCGTCGCGGCTGACGATCCGCGGCATCCGCGGCTGCGCCGAAAAGACCCACAGGAAGGAGTCCCCGTCCCTGTTCACCATCCGGTAGATGCTCGGGCAGTTCCTGTGCCGGCGATATCCTTCCGGCGCGCGCTCGTCGATCCGCGTCCAGGTGAGTCCGGCGTCGGCGCTTTCGGCCATCGGCCCGGCGAACCCGCCGTGGCCGGTCGTCCAGACGGCGATCAGCGTCCTGCCGTCGGGCAGGAGTACGGCGGTCGGGTGTCCCTGATAGATTTCGGGAGTTCCCTGCGCGATCACCACCTGAAGGTCTTTTCGGCCCGAAAGGTCGACGGTCGGCAGATCCGGCTTGTCCTGGGCGCGGACGGGCGCCGCGCCGAACAGCGCGGCAAAAAGAGCGAGACCCGAAAGGAGTAAAAGGCGGCGATTCATTGCTAACGGCCCTGTTTGCTCGTTGAACGAGAAACAATATCTGGTATACTGGATACGTTAATTTTAGTTTGTTTCTTTCGGTTTGCCAATACGGCTCGAAGGGACAGACCCCCCGCGAATTCCGGAGATTCCCAGATGAAAACCGCACGTCTTTCGCTTCTTTCGGTACTCCTTCTCCTGTCGGCTTTCGCCGCCCTCCTTTCGGCCGCCGAACGGGAATATCCCGGCACCAAAGAGGATTGGCAGGGGTTCGACTGCTACAGATTCACGTTCGAAGACCGCGCCGCGCTCGTCGTCGCGCCGAAAGAGACGGCCGACGGCGCGCCGTGGGTCTGGCGCGCCCGCTTTTTCGGGCATGAGCCGCAGGCCGATCTGGCGATGCTCGACCGCGGATACCACGTCGCCTGGCTCGACTCGGCTCCGCTGATGGGCTCGCCCAAGTCGGTCGAACTCTGGCAGCGGTTCTACCTCTATCTGACCGAGACGCTCGGCCTCTGCCGCCGCGTTCACCTGGAAGGGCTCAGCCGCGGCGGGCTCTATACGGTGAACTGGGCGGTCAAGTATCCGGACGAGACCGCGTCGATCTACATCGACAACCCGGTTCTCGACTTCAAATCGTGGCCCGGCGGGTTCGGCAAATCACCGGGAAGCAAGGGGGACTGGCAGGACGTCCTCGCCTCGTACGAACTGACCGAAGAGGAAGCGCTCGTCTGGCCCGGGAACCCGACGACGAATCCGCAGCTCGAACGGCTCGCCGCCGCCAAGGTGCCGATCCTGATCGTCTGCGGCGACAGCGACACCGTCGTGCCGTTCGACGAAAACGAAAAGCCGTTTATCGCGCGGTACCGCAGGTTCGGCGGCCCGATCGAGGTGATCGTCAAGCCGGGGAACGACCATCACCCTCATTCCCTCCCCGACCCGAAACCGATCGTCGATTTCTTCCTGAAAGCGCAGGAAAAGACCGACGCCCGCTGATACTTTTTCCCCGAACCGACAAGTGCAATTACGAGTCTGAAGACTGATGGACGAGAACGAAAAATGGATGGAGGCCGGCTCTTTCCGAATCCTCTACGAGGAAGGTCCGGTCCTGGCGGTAAACAAGGAGTCGGGAATCCTGACCCAGGCGCCGGCGGGGATCGACTCGCTCGAGGCGCGGGTCAAGGCGTTTCTGATCCGGCGCGAGAATAAACCGGGAGGGTGCTATCTGGGGATCCCGCACCGGCTCGACCGGCCCGCGTCGGGAGCGATCCTTTTCGCCAAGCATGTTCGCGCGGCGAACCGCCTTTCGGAGCAGTTCCGAGCCCGCACCGTCGAGAAGAAATACTGGGCGCTCGTCGCCGGCCGCGTTCCGGAAGAGGAAGGCGAGTGGGTCGACTACATGCGGAAAATCCCCGGCCGTGCCGAGGCGGAACTGATCGCGCCGATCCACCCCGACGCGCGGGAAGCGATCCTTCACTTCCATGTGATCGGCCGTTACACCTTCCCGCAGTACGGGGAGGTGACCCATCTGGAAGTCGAACTCGGAACCGGGCGGACCCACCAGATCCGCCTGCAGACCTCGTCGCGCGGATTTCCGATCCTGGGCGACGCGCAGTACGGCTCGACGATCCCGTTCGGCGAACAGTTCGAGGACGAGCGGCTCAACGCGATCGCGCTCCATTCCCGGAAGATGTCGTTCAGCCACCCGATGACGCGCGAGCGGGTCACCCTGGTCGCGCCCCTTCCCGAAGCGTGGAACGCGCTGTGCGGCGTTGACGCCTTTCCGCGGTAGGGTAAAATAGGGGCGGACGCCGATTTCGGCCGAAAAAGAATAAGCGTTCCTTTTTTCCGGCGCCGCGCTTTCGGATGACGGGCGGGTCTTTTGAGAAAAACGGAACGTCCCCGTACTTACGGAAAAGAAAAGAGATGCAGACCAAAAGAGTAGTTGTTACCGGCATGGGGGTGATCTCCCCGATCGGTCTCGATCTGGAATCGTATTGGACAGGACTTCGCACCGGAAAGTGCGGGGTCGGCCCGGTCACCCTCTTCGACGCGTCGCGTCTGGCGTGCCGCGTCGCCGCCGAGGCGGCCGACTTCAATCCGCGCGACCATTTCGAGGTCCGTATGGTGCAGCGGATGGCCCGCTTTTCGCAGATGGCGGTCGTCGCCGCGCGCGAGGCGGTCAAAAACGCCGGTCTTCCCGAACGGCTCGACGATCTGAACGCCGCGATTATGCTCGGCAACTGTATCGGCGGGATCGAGTCTCAGTGCGACGCCGAAAACAAGCTCTTCGAAAAAGGCCCCTCCCGCATACCGGCGATGACCGCGCCGAAGATGATCATTAACGAGGGGGCGGGGAACATCTCGATCGACCTGGGGGTTCACGGCCCGGTCCACACGATCATGACCGCCTGCGCCACCGGAACCGACGCGCTGGGCCACGCGCTCGACGCGATCCGGCTCGGCCGCGCCGACCTGGTGATCACCGGCGGGGTCGAAGCGCCTCTGACCGAGTTCACGCTCGGCTGTTTCTGTTCGATCAAAGCTCTTTCGACCGGCTACAACGACACCCCCGAGCAGGCGAGCCGCCCGTTCGATAAAGACCGGGACGGGTTCGTGATGGGAGAAGGCGCCGGGATCCTCATTTTTGAATCGCTCGAACACGCGCAGAAACGGGGCGCGCCGATTCTGGCCGAAGTCGCCGGCTGGGGCGGGACGGGGGACGGCTACCACCTGACCGCGCCGAAACCGGACGCGGTGAACGTCAAACGCGCCATTCTGATGGCGCTGGAAGACGGCGGTCTGACCCCCGCCGACGTCGACTATATCAACGCCCACGGCACCTCGACCCCGACGAACGACCCGGTCGAAACGAAAGGGATTAAAGACGCGTTCGGCCCGGTCGACGCGTACCGGGTCAAAGTCTCGTCGATCAAAGGGGCGATCGGCCACACCCTGGGCGCCGCCGGCGCGCTGGAAGGGATCGCCTGCGTCAAGGCGATTCAGGACGGGTTCTGTCCGCCGACCCTTCACCTTCAGAATCCCGATCCCGAGTGCGACCTCGACTATGTGCCGAATCAGGGCGTCGAAGGGGATATCCGCGCGGCGATCTCCCTTTCGCTCGGCTTCGGCGGGCATAACAGCGTGATCGCGTTTAAGAAATTCCAATGAACAAATGGTTCGGGCATCTGAAAACCGTCCTCCTTCATAAATACTGGGTTTTTCGGTATGCCCTGATCGCCGGGATTCCGCTGCGCGGCCTGGTTCACGACCTTTCGAAATTCTCGCCGACCGAGTTCGGTCAGTCGGTATCCTTCTATTCCGGCAGGCGGAGCCCGATCCACTACGCGCGGGAAGCGAACTCCTTTTCGACCGCCTGGCTCCATCATCGGGGCCGGAACCGACATCATTTCGAATACTGGGTCGACAATACCGCCCGGGGCGGGCTGATCACCGTTCCGATGCCGTTTTTATGCGCCCTGGAACTGATCTGCGACCGCCTGGGCGCCGCCCGCGCCTATCGGAAGAAAGACTTTTCGATCCGCGAACAGCTCGAGCGGTTCAACCTGGAGATCGCCCCCTCGCCGATGGTTCATCCTCAGACGAAAGAGTTTATCCGCCTGATGTTCGAGGCGCTGGTAAGCGCGCCCGACCGCCGCGCCGAAAAGGAAGTTTTCCGCAGCGCGCGCGAGATCTACCGCCGGGCGTGGGACGCGGTTCGGATCCCCGACGAGCCGGCCTCGATTCCGGTCTTCGCGGTCCGGAAAAACCCCTGGCGCGACTGACCCGTTCCCCTTTTTTCGGGCGTTTCCGGTGCGGATTCGCCGCGGCGAGGGGACTGGACAGGATTCGCGAACCGACTATAATAGGCTCACTTCCGTGCGCCCGGCGCGCGGGAGGATGGGAATGTAGCTCAGATGGTAGAGCAACGGACTTTTAATCCGTAGGTCTCGGGTTCGAGCCCCGACATTCTCATTTTTACCCTCATTTTCACCCTTTCGGGCCTTTTGTCGCCCGGAAGGGTTTTTTACGGCTTCTTCCCTGTGGTTATGCGGCGGGAATGTTGGTTTGGTAAGTGTACTGGACTGGAAAAATACTTGACACTACCGGCGCAACCCGAGAGTGGCCGCAGTTTTGTGGATGGAAAATCCATCCACAAGAACCATCCTTGCGGCGTTGATTCGATATTCCTCGGAATATCGAATCAACGCTTTTTTCCCATCACTCACGTTTTTCAGGATTAATTTCTGACATAGGGGAACTCCTTCTGATAAGCATTATAGCTGGTAAAGGAGTCCGCTAAAATGGATACTCTTCATACCTTCATTTCTTGATACTCTCCAACCTCTGTGGGAGAACGGTTTGGCAAAGCGTTTTGACGGCGCGTTCCTTTCCCAATCTTTTTTGAAGATTGCTCAGCATATCGTTAAGCGAACTTCCTCCGCTTTTATACATGGGAAAAAGGAACTTATTGTGCGGGCAATCTTTGAGAGCGAGCACAAACGGTTTCATGTGAGATGCTCTTTTTTCCGCCGGTACTGCCAGCAGCGCCCTGATTTCGTCCCGGTTCAATGTTTCATTGATTGCCCCGCAGAAAGCCTGCCATCTGCTTTTGATCGATTGGATCATGTCCCCAAATTCCGGCATCGCCGTCAGAAACTCGGATTCCTCGGCCTGGAGAACCACACGGAAAAGGTCTTCCACGGTTACCGCGTTCTCTTTGTCCGACGCGTGCAGATATTTGATAGCGAGATAACTTTGGTTCTTCACTTTCATTCGAGGAAATGAACCGGTTACCGGATCGTAAGATGTGAAATCGATGACGACAAATCCCTCATCGGTTTCCCCGAGAGAATTTGCTTTCGCGGCGATATCCTCGATCCTTTTAAATCTCCCCGACTCGTCGGTAATGCTGAATATTTTCGGAACGTGCAGCGTGCTCCGCGCGGCAGCCGGAACGATCTCGTCTGTTTCGTAAGCCTCGTAAAACGGAATCTCCCGAAAATCGCCGTTCCTGTCCCGACACCCGATCAGATAGAGCATTGTGGACTCGTACGGCGTTATGACACGGTTAAACGGGGATATCAGTTCAAATGTATAATCGAATCTTGGATTTAATTTTTCGGAAAATAAATCAAAACCGCCTGTGGCGATGTCGATCAGCTCGCGGTAGGTAAACGGTGCCCGAGTGACCAGGCTGGCCGCCCCGATTTGCGAGGATGTGCAGATATGCCATCGGCTGCGGTAATGAAAGATCCCGATCATGGAACCGTCGAGCTTTTCGCTGACAACAGCGTTCTGCCAGCGGAAATTTCGGTCCTCTTCCGGAATTTCGCCGTAGTTGAAAAACCGGTAGAACGGGTAGTGGACAATCTCGTTTGTCCCTTCCTCCAGAACGATGCCTCGCGACTGGCGAACAAGAGGCACGGTTTTCGGACTCTCTTCCTGGCTGTATTTATAAATGGCCAGTCCGTCCGAAGACTGGGCGGAAATTCCGAACTCCCGCTGAATGTCGGACACGCCGTGCCCGGCATCCAGATATTCTTTCAGATAGTTATGCAAACTTTCGATTCCCGGCATCTCTATACACCGTATGTGTTCTTCCGGTTGTTTTTCCCTCACCGAACAGGTCCGTAACCGGATTTCCGCGGAGGAACCATATTCTCAAGTTCGGTTCCGGCTGGACAAATCCCTCATCGGCTGAAACAAAACCACGGTTTTCAGACCCGGCGGCTTATCCTTTTCGGGAAAAGGGGACTGTTCTTCCCCAGACATTATTTTTGCCGAACCCGTTCGGCGAAAACATTACTTGAAACAGATGTTATTTGTAAAGTTTCATGAACCTAAAGACCTTGTCCCACTCCGGCCTCGGCTTAAAAACAAGGACTCCGTCGGCGGCCTCTGTAAAATCTCCCGCTTTCTTCGCCTTTTCAAATTCCTTTTCGTTCGCCTTAACGATGACCTTCGCGAATGAGCCGGTGACCCAGTTCTTCATGTCGGCGTCGTCGATGAATCGGCGATAGCAGCTTACGACGCCGCTGGCAATGGGGGCGAACAGTTCTTCGGACGGAATACTGTCGCGAACAACAACATACATTCTGAGCAGAACTTTGAGCGTTGTCTGTTTCGGCTCCGCACGGAAAGACGGAGCTTCCGCGCTGCGGACCAGAGCGACTTCCCTGTTGTCAAGCGCCGATTCGGTGATCGTTAATGTCTCTCCGTCTTTTCTGAGGTTCGGAAATTCCTCCGGATGTGTAAAAACAAAATCCTCGCGCCTGTATTCGGAAGGGGTGCCGAACTTCAGTTCCCACGCCATCGCGGCATGGGCTGCAGCGAGGAGCTGAAACCCCAGCGGCACGTCGTCGGCGATAAAGATTTTCGGTGAAACATTAACCTTTGAAATCAATCCGTTCATTTTTTTGCCCTACGTCTTTCCCAAGACGCCTTTTGTGAACTTGGGTTCGAATGAACACGTTTCGAAACCCCGGAACCGGCACGGCGTCGGAACAATATAACGGATTTCGCAGTTCCGGCAACCCCCTCCGGCATCGGATATCGCGGCAAGCCGCTGAAACGGAAAAGCGGACGGTCCGACCGGGGCTTTTTAATTTCTGGAAACTGCCTATTGTTTGGACTTGACAAATATACAGTCATGGAAATGAAGACCTGACGTATGCCAATTAAAGTGAATACTTCCCCTTTGGCGTAATATCCTATATTTCGGTCAAGACCGACGGACACCGATTATTCTTCTTCGACCTCATGGGGACGGCAACAGAGTTGTTCGGGAACGCCGAACGCGGATAACGAGAAAATGTCTCCTCGTCTGCATTAATCTTTTCCGTCCTTGATATCTGCTCATTAAATAAGGAAAGGAGTCCGCTAAAACGGGTACACATCAGTTCCGTGAAGAACGGCAGACGGCAGTCGGCGGCGTTTTGGCCAGTCCCCTTTTGTCCTTGACTTCCCTCTTCCCGACGGGCATAATTCGAGCTGGAAAGAGTTTTTCCGACCGACCGAAACAGAGAGGACGCAACCTATGAAATTCAGAGTCTCGATTCTTGCCGCCGTTTTCGCTCTTTTCCTCGTCTCTTCGGCGAAAGCGATTTCGCCCGACGGGTACGAGCTGGTTCAGATTTCGACCGTACGCGCCGTTCTGGCGGGGGGATACGACGGAGTGGCGACGGTTCGGGATCTGATCGGGTTCGGCAATTTCGGGATCGGCACCGTCAACGCGATCGACGGCGAACTGATCCTCTATAACGGCGTTCCCTACGTCGCCAAGTCGGACGGATCGATCGCGATCGCGACGAACGCCGAGACGGTTCCGTTCGCCTCGGTCTATCGAATCGACCGGAACCGCCTGACGAGTGTCCGATTTGAAGAGCCGATCACCCGCGCCGAATTTACCGAGATCGTCGACCGTCTGGCGCCCGACCCGAACATCTTTTACGCCATACTCTTTGAAGGGGAATTCGTCTCGGTCGACGCGCGGAGCGAAAAGAAGCAGGAAAAGCCGTATCGTCCGCTCGCCGAGGTGATGAAAACCGACGAGGTCCGTTTCAGCTATACCGACCGGACGGGGGTTCTGGTCGGGTTCCGTTCCCCGAACCTGATCGGCGACCTGAACGTGCCGGGAGACCATCTTCATTTCATTTCGAGCGACCGTACCGTCGGCGGGCACGCGCTCGACTTCGTTCTCCGTTCGGGCCGGATCTCGGTTCAGCCGATCCCGAATTTCAGAATGTGCCTTCAGGAAAATCTCGGCATCGACGCCGACCGGCTCGCGCGCGACCGGAGCGGCGAGCTCGAACAGGTCGAAAAATAACTCTCTCTTCTTTTTCCGGCGCAACGCGCGGGCAGAGCCGAAAGATCGGGCCGCCCGCCGTTTTTGTTTCCGCGGTCATTCCGTACACTGAATTTTCACGCCGGATCGGACAGGCTTGAATCTGCGTCCGGAGCGAAAGGGAAATACGGTTTTATGAGCGAAGGCGGAACAATGACCGAAAACTC
>CACXFR010000026.1 GCA_902766935.1 uncultured Planctomycetota bacterium
GAGATTGACAAATACACCGTCATTCTCGACCAGCTCGAACGGATCTTCCCCGCCGACTACCCCTTCGAGCCGATCGCCGCCGACGAAGAGGCCGATACGATCGACTCCATCGACGAGTCGCTCGCGTTCGTTCGGAACGAGATGGGCGAGGGGAAGACGGAGCAGGCGGAGGAAGACCTGTCGCACCTTCTGGGGTTTTGGCAGTACTACTTCTCGCGAAACGACTACGCCCCCCTCTTCCCGACGAACTTCTCGCGCGAGGCGTTCGCCCGAACGATGCGTCTGTTCGCCGAAAACAGCGCCTCTTCCCCCGAACGTCTGGCCGAGGCGCGCGGCAAGGGGATGATCGAAGACAATCAGCTCAAACCGCAGCTCGAGCTTCTGGTTCGGAAGGGGGAACCCGCGTACGCCGAGATTCTCAAAAACGAAACCGAACTGAACACCGGCGCCGAAAACGAGGCGGAACTTCTGACGCGCAGCCGCGATCTCTGGCTTTCCCTCTTTGAGAAGTATCCGTTCCTGATATACGATAAGAGCTCCGAATTCCGCCCGCAGGTCGAACGGCTTGCCGCGCGGCTTGCCGAACTGCCGAACGAGGACGGGGAAGAGACGCCGATCTTCCCCCCCGAAGGATGGAATGACTGATGGCCAAAAAGCCCGTTCAACAACAGCTCACCCGCGAGGAATACCGCCGCGCGCTCCTGATCGAGCGCCGACGGACGATGCGGACCGTCCGCAACACGCTGATCGGGATCGCGGTGATCGCCGCGGTCTGGTTTGTCCTTTTACTGGCGAAAGATAAAACCGCGCGCGAAAATTCCGCCCCCGTGCCGCCCTCCTCTCCGGCCGGGACGGCCCCTGCCGAATCCGTCCCCGAGGCGGAGTTCCCCGCGCCCGAAACCGCCGGCGTGAGTGAAGAATGACCGACGAACCGCTCCTTCTGCGCGCCCTGCGTCTTGAGCCGACTCCGCGTCCGCCGATCTGGCTGATGCGCCAGGCGGGACGCTATATGGCCGAGTACCGCGCGGTTCGCGAGCGGGTTTCATTCCTGGAGCTCTGCCGCACGCCCCGCCTCTGCGCCCGGGTGATGGCCGACGCGGTCGAGCGGCTCGACGTCGACGCGGCGATCATCTTTTCGGACATCCTCCCGATTCTCATTCCTCTGGGATTCGACCTGGACTACCTTCCCGGCGACGGTCCGGTGATCCGCAATCCGCTCCGCGCCGACGACGACCCGTCGCGCGTTCCCGAGAGGTTCGATCCCGATCGGATTTCGTATATCTTCGAAACGGTCGCCGAAACGCGCCGCCTCGTCCCGCGGGAGAAAGCCGTGATCGGGTTCGCCGGGGCTCCCTTCACCCTCGCCTCCTATGCCGTCGAAGGGGGGGGCAGCCGCCTCTTTACCCGCACCAAAACGCTGATGCGCGCCGCGCCGGAACTCTGGTCTCTCTTTATGGACCGTCTGGCCGACGCGGCGGCGGAGTCTCTTCTGGGGCAGATCGCCGCCGGCGCCGACGCGGTTCAGATTTTTGACAGCTGGGCGGGGGCGCTGGCGCCGGACGAGTACCGGAGATACGCGGCGCCGCACACGGAAAGACTCCTCGCCCGTCTTAAAGGGAAAGCGCCGACGATCTATTTCTGCGCCGGGAATCCCGCGCTCCTTCCCGAGGCGGCGCGCCTGTCGGCCGACTGTCTGGGAATCGACTGGCGCGTCCCGATACAAGAGGCGTGCCGCGTCGTCGGCCCGAAGTTTGCCGTTCAGGGGAACCTCGACCCCGCCGTCCTCCTGACCGATAAAAAGACGATCCGCGCCGAGGCCGCCCGGATCTTGGACGCGGTCGGCCGCCGTCCCGGATTTATTTTCAATCTGGGACACGGCGTTTTAAAAGAGACTCCGGTCGAACATGCAGTCGAACTGGTCCGCGCCGTGAAAGAGTTCGCCGTTTCCCCTTCCTGACGCCCCGCGCGCCGATGGGAACCTTTCGGAAGAAAATGCCAGAATGAACGCAAAACATCTCGGTTTGAAGCTTCTGTTCGTCGGCGCGGTCTGTTTCGCGGCGCTTTTTAACCTGAAGACCTCGCCGTTTCGGTATGTCGTTCCTTCGGCTCCCTTTTCGGAATGTTTGGGAAACCAGCAGACGAACGACACCTACGTCTATCTCTACACGAGCGGCCTGATACCGAAGGGGCTGATGCCCTACCGCGATTTCTTCGACCACAAGGGGCCGCTCTTTTACCTTTTCGTCGCGCTGGGGATCCGTTTCGGCCGGATGGCGGGGGTCTGGCTCATCGAGAGCCTCTTTCTTTTCGTCTCGGCGTTCTTTGCGTATAAAACCGCGCGTCTTCTGACAAGCCGCGCTGCCTCGGTTCTGGCTGCCTGTCTGGCGGTGACGTGGTATTCGCTCGGGCAGCTTTCTCCCGAAACGCTGGCGATTCCGTTTATCTTGGCGGGTCTTTATTCGTTCGTGCGATACATTTTAAACGGCTGCGCGATCGGCCGGCTCGAGACGCTCGGGGTCGGCGCCGCTTTCGCCGCGGTTCTTCTGATGAAAATGAACCTGATCTCCCTCTGGATCGTCTTTACCGCCGCGGTGATCGTTTCTTCCGTCGCCGGAAAGAGATACGCGTTTCTGTTCGAACGCGCCGCGTATTTCGTCCTGGGCGCGGCGCTCGTCGCTTTGCCGATCCTGGCGTGGCTTTGGTCGAAGGGGTGCTTCGACGACTTCGTCCGCGTCTACCTGAAGTTCAATCTGACCGATTACGGCGAAAAGCCCCCTTTCGGAAACAGCCTGATCTATTTCATCCCGGTGATCTTTCGGCAGACGCCGCAGGCGGCGCGCTACGCTTTGCTCTACTTCTGTTACAATCTGCCGGCGCTGGCGGTCTACCTTTTTCTGTTCCTGTATGAAAAGAGCGGAGTCCGAAAGATCCTCTATGGCTCGCTGGCGGCGACCCTCCTTTTGAGTATTTACCTCATCGGCGCGAAAGGGTTTCATTTCGTTTACTACTGTTACCCGATGACCGCCGATTATCTGATCTTTTTCGCCGTCGCGTTCGAGTTCATTCTCCGTCTTTCGACGCGGCGGCGCGCGGCGGCCGCGGCGCTCTTTCTTCTGCTGGTCGTTCCGATCCTCCGCGCGGCGGTGATCCCGCCGGCGGGCGACTGGCTGACGCGCCGGAAGATTCTCCGCGCCGACCCGACCGCCGATCTTTCGGTTCTCGGCCGTCCGATCCGCTTCGACCGCGCCGCGCTCGACCTGGCGTATTATATTCGCGGGAACACTCCTCCCGACGCGCGGATTAACGGGACGGGGTGCGCCGTCTACTGGTACGCCGACCGCGTCTGCGCCTGCCCCCATCTCTACGAAGAGGGGGAGAGGGTTCGATTCCGCGAACCCGCTCCCCTGACGCGGTTCCAGCCGATGACACTTCTTCCCGCCCGGCGGTCGTATAAACTGACCTTCTGGGAAGACGCGGAAGGGAATCCCCCCGAGTATATCTTTGAACAGCGGCATCGGAACGTCCGTCTGGGGAAAGAACGGTTCACGCCGGAAGATCCGCGGCATATCATCGACACCTCGCCCGAAATTGAAGCCCGGCTGGCCGCCGATTACGAGCTCGTCTACCAAAACGATCAGTTCGACCTCTATCGGCTCAACGCGGGGCGCGGCGGAGAGGCTCCGCCGGAAAAGGAGGAGGAAGGCGCGGAATGAAAACCAAACATCTCGGATTAAAGATCTTCCTGATCGGCGCGGTCTGCTTCGCGGCGGTTTTCAACCTGGAGACGTCGCCGTTTCGGCATATCGTTCCCTCGGCCCCCTTTTCGGAATGTCTTGACAACCATCTGGCGGGGGACACCTATGTCTATCTTTACGTCGGCGGTCTGATTTCGAAGGGGCTCATGCCGTACCGCGACTTTTTCGACCACAAAGGCCCGCTCCTCTACCTGATGATGGCTCTGGGAATCTGGATCGGCCGCGTGGCGGGAGTCTGGCTCGTTCAGTCAGTCTTTCTCTTCGTCTCGGCGTATTTTGCATATAAGACCGCGCGCCTTTTGACGAGCCGCGCCGCCTCGGCGGCCGCCTCTTCGCTGGCGGTGATGTGGTACTCTCTGGGCGAGACGGGGCCCGACACCCTGGCGGTTCCGTTTCTCCTGGCGAGCCTCTACTCGTTCGTGCGGTTCCTTTTAAACGGTTATACGATTGGCCGGCTCGAGACGCTCGGGGTCGGCGCCTGCTTCGGCGCCGTGCTCCTTATGAAGATGAATCTGGTCTCCCTCTGGATCGTCTTTGCCGCGTCGGTCGTCGTCTCGTCGATTGCGGGAAAGAGATACGTCTTTCTTTTGGAGCGGATCGCGCTCTTCCTTTCGGGCGCGGCGCTCGTCGCTCTGCCGATCCTGGCATGGCTTTGGTTCAAAGGGGCGTTCGACGATTTCGTCCGCGTCTATCTGGAATTCAATCTGACCGATTACGGCGATCCGCCTCCCTTGGGGAACAACCTTCTCTTTTTCATTCCGATGATCTTTCGCCGCACCCTGCAGGCGGCGGTTTATTGGGCGCTTTATTTCTGCTATAACCTGCCGGCGCTTTTGGTCTATCTTTTTATGGTTCTGCACGAAAAGGAGAGATCCCGAAAGATTCTCTTCGCCCTCCTGGCGGCCGTCCTTTTGCTGAGCATCCGACTGATCGGCGCAAAGGGTTTTCACTTCATCTACTATTGCTATCCGATGACCGCCGACTATCTGGTCTTTTTCGCCCTCGCGTTCGGGCTGATTTTCCGTCTGGCTCTCCGGCGGCGCGCGGCGGCGGCGGTACTTTTTCTGCTGCTGGCCGCCCCGGCGCTTCGCGCGCTGGTCATCCCGCCGGTGGGCGACTGGATGGCGCGCCGGAGGATTCCCGAAGCCGATCCCGCTGCCGGCCCGTCGGCGTTCGGCCGACCCGCGCTCGATTTGTCGCGCTACCTGCGCGAGCATATCCCCCCCGACGCCCGAATCAACGGGGTGGGATGTTCGGTCTACTGGTATGCCGACCGCGTCTGTGCCTGTCCCCTCCTTTTCGAACCGGAAGCGAAACTTCCGGAACGCGGCCGGCTCCCCCTTTCGCGGTTCCGCCCCTTGTCGTTTCTTCCGGCACAGCGATCGAGCAGACTGACCTTCTATGAGGACGAAAACGGCGTCCCTCCGGAATACATCTTCGAGCGGCGCCGCCGGAATCATCGAACCGGAACAATCACGGTCGGCGGGAAGAACCGCCCCGACGAGCTCGAGACGTCCGCCGAAATTGAAGAGCGGCTCGCCGCCGAGTACGATCTCATCTACAAGAACGAGCAATACGACCTCTACCGCCGGAAAGCGCGGTAGGGGAACAAAAAACCCCGCCGTGGGGCGGGGTTTTGAGAAAAACTCGGGGCGCCGAAAACTCTTACGCGACGAATTCTTCGATCCGGTCGAACGCCTCTTTGATGTTCTCCATGCTCGTGGCGAAGGAGGCGCGGAAGTAGCCGGGCGCGCCGAACGCGCTTCCCATGACGGTGGCGACCTTCTTCTGCGAGAGGAGCTCAAGACACCACTCGGTGTCGGTATTGATCATCTTTCCGCCGTATTCGCGGCCGAGGTATTCCTTGATATTGACGAACGCGTAGAAAGCGCCTCCCATCTTGGGGCAGGTCATCCCCTTGATGTTGGCGATCCGCTCTTCGACGTAGTCGCGCCGTTTGGCGAACTCGGCGACCATCTTGGCCACGCACGACTGATCTCCCTGGATGGCGGCCAGAGCGGCGTACTGACTGACGCTGCACGGGTTGCTCGTCTCCTGACTCTGGAGCGCGCCCATCTTTTTGGCGACGTTTTCCGGCGCCAGCGCCCAGCCGACGCGCCAGCCGGTCATGGCGTAGGTCTTGCTGACCCCGTTAATGACGATGACGCGGTCTTGCAGGCCTTCGCGGACGGTCGGGAAACTGACGAATTTGTTGTCGCCGTAGACGAGATTCTCGTAAATTTCATCGGCCAGGACGAAAATGTCGTTTTCCAGGACGATGTCGGCCAGCCGGCCTAACTCCTCGCCGGAATAGATGTTCCCGGTCGGGTTCGACGGCGTGCAGAGAAGGAACATCCGCGTCTTCGGGGTGATCGCGGCTTTGAACTCTTCGGGGGTGATTTTGAAGTTGTTCGCTTCTTTCGTCTGGACGATCACCGGAATCGCGCCGGAGAGTTTGACCAATTCGGCGTAACTGACCCAGTACGGGGCGGGAATGATGACCTCGTCCCCCGGATTGAGCGTGCAGAAGAGGGAGTTGTGAATTGCGTGTTTCGCCCCGTTCGAGACGACGCACGAGGTGAACGGATATTCCAGACCGTGGGTCTTTTTGTAGTTCGCGACGACGGCTTTTTTCAGTTCGGGTATCCCGCTGGCGACCGTGTAGCGGGTGTGGCCGGCGCGCATCGCGTCGATCGCCGCCTGGCAGATATGTTCGGGCGTGTTGAAGTCGGGTTCGCCGACGCTCAGGTTGTAGACGGTTTCGCCGGAGGCTTTGAGCTCTTTGGCGCGGCCGGACATCGCCAGCGTCGCCGAGGGTTCCATTTGTTGAACGATCTTCGAAAGTTCAATGGCCATTTGCAATTACTCCTCAAATTTCTATGGCTTAAAATTAATCGTATTAAATGACGACACCCCTTGAAATCCGTCGCGTGCCGTCGTTTCAAGGGGTGGTGCGCATCGCTTATGCCGCCTATTGTTCGTTCAGGATCGGAGCGAGGTCTTCTTCCGGCGTCGAGATAAGCCGAAGCCCGAACGTCTCGGAAAGGTAGGCGAGGACTTCGGGCGTCAGGAAAGCCGGCGCCGTCGGCCCGAGGCGGATATCCCTGACACCCAGGAAGAGGAGGGAGAGGAGAACCGCAACCGCCTTCTGCTCGTACCAGCTGAGGAAGAACGAAACCGGCAGGCTGTTGATCTCTTTTCCCGTCTCTTCGGAGAGGTATTTCACGATTCGGACCAGCGACCACGAGTCGTTGCACTGCCCCGCATCCCACAGACGCGGCGTGGCGTTGGCCAGCGGCTGGAATTTGATCGAATTGAATCGGTACTTGCCGCAGCCGCAGGTCAGAATGACGCAGTCGTCGGGGATCGCTTCGGCCAGTTCGGTGAAGTAGCTACGCGATTCCTGCGCGCCGTCGCACCCGGCGATCACGAAAAAGCGGCGCAGTTCGCCGCGACTGATCGCGCGTTTGATCTGTCCCCCCATTTGAATGACCACGTCGGCGCCGTACCCCACGGTGAGGCGTTCCTTTTCGGCGGGCGAACTGAAGAAACCGGACGAGTCGAGCGCGGCCTGGATCAGGGGACGGAAATCTTTCTTGCCGTCTTCCCCCTCGTCGATATGCTTGATGCCGGGCCACGCCACCGGACCGGTGGTGAAGATGTAGTCGGCGTAACTTTCACACGGCTTCTGGATGCAGTTCGAGGTCATCAGGATCGCGCCGGGGAACGAATCGAACTCTTTGCGCTGATTCTGCCAGGCGGTTCCGTAATGTCCGACCAGGTGGGGGTATTTTTTCAGACCCGGATAGGCGTGGGCCGGAAGCATTTCGCCGTGGGTGTAGACGTTGATCCCTTTCCCCCGCGTCTGTTCGAGGAGGAGCCGGAGATCGGAAAGGTCGTGCCCGGAGACGAGAATGCACTTTCCCGGAACCGGATAGTTCGGAACCGCCGTCGGGTGCGGAACGCCGAAACTGAACTGATGGAGCTTTTCGAGAAGTTCCATCGCGATAAGGTTCAGTTCGCCGATTCTGAGCGCCGAGCCGAGAAGAACCTCGCTGTCGGTCGTCTCGTCGATCTTGGCGACCTCTTCGAAGAGACCGTCGAGAAGGAGCGATTCTTTCTCTTCCCATTCGCCGATCGCCTTTTCGTTCGACTCGATTTCTTTGAGGAGCTCGGCTTTTTTATCCCGGTCTTCCTGCTTGCGGCTACGGATATCTTTGGCGCGGAGTCTGGTCCCCTCGGTTTCGAGACGGAGCGACTCGCGCGCCTGCCGACCCGTGTGGTAGAAGTGCCACGTGTAGGCGGCCACTCCGCGCGCGCCGTAGAGGACGAGTTCCTGAAGACCGGAGATTTCGACCCCCAACGCGTCGAGCCGAACCGTCAGGCAGAAGTCGGCGGCCTGGGCGGCGAGTTCGTCGATCTGCGACGGAGTCGGCAGCGGAATCGGCTGTTCAAGCTGGGGCTCGAGCTCCCGGATTTGGGTTTTGAACTGCTCGACCCCTTCCAGATCGATATCGGAACCGAGGTATTCGGCGAACCCGGACACCTGGTCGGCCCTCATAATGAGGCGGGCGATTTCGGCCGGGTCGAAATTGACGTTCGTCAGCGTCGCGTAGAGCGCCTCGAGGAGAAAACCGTCGACGGCGCGGCTCGAACGGATCTCGTCCTTCCCGATCCGTTTCTTTTTGGACGGAAACGGCTTCTGGCGGTAGGCGACTCGCCGCTGAGCGATCAGCTTGATCCAGCCGGAAAGGAGATCTTGGAGCGCGGCGGTTTTCGGGTCTTTGCCGCAAACGCCGAATTCGGTACAACCTGCCCCCCCGGCGGTCTGCTGACATTGGTAACAAAACATATCTCGTCCTCTGGGTTAATTCTCTTGTAAGGGGTGTGCCCGAAAGCGGGCTTACATTCCATTATATCAGCCGCTCTCTTTTTATAAAGGGTGTAAAAAATTTTTTCTCTTCAGTCTCTTGACGGCTTACGAAAATATTGTAGACTGTAGCGTGTTAAGTCCAAACGCGGGAATGGCGGAATTGGCAGACGCGTCAGGTTGAGGGCCTGATGAGATTTTTTCTCGTGGAGGTTCAAGTCCTCTTTCCCGCACTCCAAGCCCCGTGAGACGATCACGGGCTTTTTTGTTTAC
>CACXFR010000027.1 GCA_902766935.1 uncultured Planctomycetota bacterium
AAGAAAGGACTCGAACCTTCACCTTCTGTTACGAAGACTAGGACCTGAACCTAGCGCGTCTGCCAGTTCCGCCACTTCGGCTTTCGGTTCCCATTATACCATCTAAAACCCGTTTTCCAAGGGGGGAATTTTCTCGAAAAATCTTTTGCAGAGGAGGGGTTCGATTAACCGATTTATGGGGAAGAGTACCGTTATATTTATTATGAGGGTGTCGTGTGGGGCAGATTTTTTGCGTTGCCAATCAAAAGGGCGGGGTCGGAAAGACCACAACGGCCATTTCGCTCGCCTCGGCGATTGCCCGATCGGGACGGCGCACCCTCTTGATCGACCTCGACCCGCAGTGCAACGCGACCAGCGGGCTGGGGATTCAGCCGACCCGCCGTCATCCGCTGGCCGACGACCGCGACATTTCGGAAAGCGTGGTTCCCGCCGAAGGGGGGAACCTGACGATCCTGCCGGGGTGTCCCGGTTTTTCGAATATCGAGATGATGGCGGCCCGCGATCCGGAACTCCTCGCGCGAATGACGCGGCGGTTCCTGGACGGCGTCGCCGGCTACGAGGCGGTGCTGATCGACTCGCCCCCCTCGATGGGGCCGATGACCCGCGCCGCGCTGGCGTGGTCGACCGAGGTGATTATGCCGATCCAGTGCGAGTTCTTCGCTATGGAAGGACTCGTTCGGATGATCGACGTACTCCGCCGCGTCAAACAGGGGGGCGGGGGAACTCTCGCTTCCGCCGGGATCGTGCTGACGATGTACGACCCGCAGCTTGAACTGACGCGGGAAGTGGAACGCCAGATCCGCGAGTCGGAAGTTTTCGGAAATTATGTCTATAAAACCGTCATCCCCTGGGATGTCACGGTCAGTGAAGCGCCGAGCCACGGGAAGTCGATTTTCGAATACGCTCCCCGCAGCCGCGGCGCGCGCGCCTATGCTGAGCTCTGTATGGAGGTGTTAGAGTATGTCTAGGGAAAAACGTCTCGGCCGCGGTTTGGATTACATGCTGCAGAACGCTCCGGTCGTTGAAGATGATTATCTGTTCGGTTCCGATCTCGGCGTGACGCCTCGCCGCGGCGGCGGGACGGCGTCGTATCGAATCGATTCCGGCACGAGCGAGACGCCCGCCGACGAAGTTCTCGGCGAACTGATGCGCGACAAGCAGAGCTACGATATACCGATCGCCCTGATCGATCGGAACCCGCGTCAGCCCCGTCTGGACTTCGACGAGCGGGAACTCGCCGACCTGGCCGAGAGTATCAAGAAACACGGGATGTTTCAGCCGGTCGTCGTCCGGCAGACCCCGCAGCGGCGCTTCGAGCTGATCGCCGGTGAACGGCGTCTGCGCGCCGCGCGTCTTGCCGAATGGGAGAAGGTGCCGGCGCATATCCTGATCGTGGACGATCGGGAAATGGCCGAAATCGCCCTGACCGAAAACCTTCAGCGGCGCGACCTGAACGCCATCGAAAAGGCGGTCGCTTTTCGCGACTACATCAACGTGTATGGCGGAACGAACGACGAGCTGGCCAAACGCCTTGACCTGGACCGTTCGACGATCTGCAACCTGATCCGTCTTCTGGATCTTCCCGAAGAGATTCAGCAGATGGTGCGGCGCGACGAGCTTTCGATGGGGCACGTCCGGACCCTGCTGGGGATCAAAGAGGAACGCCAGCTCGAAGCCGCCGAAAAGATGCGCGCCGAGAAATGGTCGGTCCGCCAGGCCGAAGAGTATACCAAGGAGCTCAAACAGGACGCCGCGGCCGTGGACGGGGCGAATAAGAGAATCGGCCCGCGCAAGGCGACGATCGAACGGAGCGCCCACCTCGACGAGATGGAGAGCCGTTTCCGAAGCTTTTTCGGAACGCGGGTCAAACTGACCGCCAACGCCAAAGGGAAGGGGAAACTGGTGATTCCGTTCAATTCCAACGAAGAGTTCGAGCGGATCTATCAGATGATCCTGCCGCGAATGGAATAGCTTGAGTTTTCCGCGCCCGCCGCAGCGGAAACCCTCTAAAAGTCTCGGGGCATGAGGTTCGTTACACGACCGACGGGTCGAACTGGACGAGCGTTTCGGCGGGTGAGACCGGCGTCGTGATCGAGGGTCTCGTCTGCGGCGCGGAGGCGACCCGCCCCGTCCGCATGCGGTTCGCCGCCGCCGACGCGGCGTACGGCGAATATGAGCCTGGCGACTTCGGCTTTGATCAGGACGTCTTCTGATCGGTTTGAATCGGAGATATCCGAATTGTAAAAAAGAGCGCGGCATCTTCCCCTTTGCGGGGGAAGATGCCGCGCCTCTTTTTAAGCGAAAACGCCGCGCGTTATTCCGCCGGCGGCGCCGCCGGCTCGGTCCGGCCGAGTATTTCGACCTGGGCGCCGCTGTCTACGGTGACGACCGGGCGGTCGACCCGGTTCCCCGCCAGGGAGATATTCGCCGCGGTCTTTTCGCCGAACTCGAAGTCCGGCTTGTCGGCGGGACGCCCTTCGGGGGTGAAGACGGAATCGGTCATTCTGATATTCGCCGCGACCGGCCGGCCGCTACTGCGGACGTCGGCGATCTTGCCGGCGGAGGCGACGTTGTATAGCCGCGCGTCGAATTGAGCCGTCGCGCTGATCAGCGGATCGGTTCGCGGCGAGTCGTTCGTGAAGTTCTCGACCGTGATCTCGCAGACCGGCAGATCCTCTTCGGCGACCTCGGGATGGATTGCGCGGTGATAGTCGCACATCTCCCAGTAGATCCCCATTCCGGTGCGGGAGAGGGACCGGATGTTTTTCAGGGTCACGTTTTTAATGTTCGCCGCGCGGCGGTCGGTCTTGCCATTCCAGACGAAGGTCAGGCGCGGCTCGTCGGGATCGGTCCAGGCGCCTTTTTCGTGAGTCGGCGGATTGTTCGAGACGTATTCGGTCGTGTCGAACGTCGCGATCACGCGGTAGAGGTTCCCCCGATGAACGACGGTGTCGCCGTTCTGGAACTTGATTCCCGGATGCCAGTCGACCCAGGCGCCGGTCAGGAGCCGTACCGCGTGGGCGACGGTCGGGTCGAGATACTCGTCGGTGACGTCTTCGATCAGCCCGTCGCGAATGTCCCCTTCGATCGGCTGACTGCTGGTGTAGTCTTCGGCGTTCAGCGCGATCGCGTCGTCGTACGTCTGACAGACGCCGCGGGCGATATGGAACCCGCGTCCCGTTCCGATGTGGATCCCGTCTTTGTTGCCGCGGATTTCGAAGTTTACGACGGCGGCGTTTTCAAAGTCGCAGAGATGAAGCGCGTACTGGCCGTGACCGACGTCGAGGCACTTAAATCCCGTGATATAGAGGTTCCGGACATGATAGAACGCCGCGTGACCCCGGAGCCCGAAAAGGGGCGCGTCCTGCGGCCAGCCGCTCTCTTTGCCGTCGGTCGCGATGTTCAGGTTGTCGATTTCGATGTTCTCGTTCGTCCGTCCCGTCTCGGCGCCGCGGTTCAGAACGACGTGGATGTAGCCGGCCGCCTTTTTCAGAATAACCCCGTCGGCACAGACCAGGCGCGTGTTGTCGTCGATCAGAACGGTTTTGTCGAGCGGATAGGTTCCCGGCGACGAAATCGTCACGGTCCTGTTCCCCCCGTCGAGCGCCTTCTGGAGTGCGGCGCTGTTGGCGGCGGGGTCGGCGTCGGGCGAAAATCCGAAATCGGCGGCGTCGACCGTCGGGCCGGGCCAGATCGGATTCTTCGTCAGGAGAACGGTTTTCGGCTCGGTGGTGATCGGCAGACGCGGAATGGTGATCAGACCGTCCTTATCGGCTTGGGCTTTGCCGCGCAGATTGCCGAAACTCCAGCCGACCTCCTCGCCGGGAGCGACGCGGAAATTCTGCAGGCGGCGGAACGAGACGTCGGCGGTCGACTCGGCCGGAACGGCGAAGATTTTGGAATGGAGCTCTTCGCTCGACGCCAGACGGAGCGTCATGGCGAATTCGCCGGCGGCGTCGCGTTCGGCGGTCCATCGGAAGAAGCCGTTGATCTGGCCCGCCGGGGCACTGACCGGACATTCTTCGACCGGGTCGGGCCACGGGTTGGGGGAATCGGTCGAGGCGTAGGTGAAGACGGGATACGCCTCGTCGCGGCGGACGTCGGTCCATGCGAACCGGTTCGGCAGATCGTTGATCTCTTCGATCTTCGCGTGGTTGTTTGCGTGCCCGTGGGGGCCCCAGAAGATCATCAGCGGATATTTACGCAGACGCATTCCGTTAATCAGAATCGCGTGGTCGCTTGACCAGTGGTCGTTCGAGCCGGAATAGTCGATCGTGATCGGCGGATCGGGAATTTTAACCCCTTCGGGAACCTCGTCCGGCGGGAAGTAGAGCCGGTCGGCGGCATGACGGCATCCGGCGGGAACGTTCGCCTTGATCGCCGCGAAGATGTTCCCGTGCCGAATCCCGATCCCGAGCGTGCCGCTTCCCCCCATCGAATTGCCGCAGAGGTAGACGCGGTTCGGATCGATTTTGTAGTGCGCCATCGTCCAGAGGATCGTGTCGATCACCCGCTTCTCGCAGGGAGTGAGGTCTCCTCCCGCTTTTTCGCCGTACTCCTCGTCCGGCTGGCGGCCGCCCCACCACCAGTCGGTCTCCTGGTTGGCGCGGCAGTCGAGAACCAGCGCGTAGAAGTCGTCGGGAGAGTCGTAGATGTCATGGTTCCCCTTTTCGGACTGGCAGCGCAGGGTCGAGTTGAGCGCGTGTCCCGCCGAGTGGAGAACGACGTAGAGGGGCCGCTCTTCGGCGCTCTCCAGCTCCGGCGTGATCGGATGGAGGACGGCGAACTCGTCGGTCTGCTCCGGATTCTGCGCGCCCCAGGCGGGAAGGGAGCCGTGCCGGTAGAAGTCGGTGACGCGGTCGTTCACCGTTTCGGTACGGTCGAGTTCCGGCGGCCAGGTCTGCGCGGCGAGCGGGGCGAGCGCCGCGATCGTTAAAAGGAGGACGGCTGAAACGAGACGGCGTGCGTTCATAAAAACATCCTTTCTCCGGACGAATGAAAATGATTCCTGCGCGATGTGCGCGCTGTCTATCTTATTCAGTTTAACAGACGGCGGTCGAAAAGCAAGTGCCGAAAAAAAGAGACCGCGCGGGTGTCGCGCGGCCTCTTCGCTGTGACAATGAATTGAATGGAGAACGGCCCGGGGCCGCGTCAATCAATAGGTGCCGAAGACGGCGCCGAGAACCAGATCGGTGACCGTGATCTTCTTCGCCTTGGCGGCAGCCGAAATCTTTTTGCGCTGCGCGGCGGTGAAGCGGCAGGTGATGACCGAGTCGAAGTTCTTGAGCTGTTTGCGGGCGACCTTTTTGGGGGCCGGCTGGCCGGCGAGACGGCGCTTGACGGCTTCGACCGCGAACTGCTGGAACGTCATCTTGGCCTTGGCGGCTTCTTTCTGGATGCGCGCTTTGTCGTCGGAGCCGATGCGCATGTTGCAGAGGAAGGAGACCGTCGGGGCGGCTTTTTTGGCCGGAGCGGCTTTCTTTACGGCGGCCTTTTTCGCCGGAGCGGCCTTCTTGGCCGGGGCGGCTTTCTTTACGACGGCCTTCTTAGCGGGAGCGGCCTTTTTCGCCGGGGCGGCTTTCTTGGCCGGAGCGGCTTTCTTTACGACTTTTTTCGCGGCCTTGGCGGCAGCGGGTTTCGCGACTTTTTTCGCCATGGTAAGGATCCTTTCTACCCCGTGTTAAAACCGGGTCTTTCTGATGTGTGTTTCACCGTCGCCCCGAAAAAAACGGAACGTGCGCATGACAAAACACACAAAAACTAAGTTGTTTTTGATATGACGTTTTTTCGATTGAAGAGAGTATATCATAAAAGTTCGGTTCGTACAAGACGGTTTTCGGACATTCCGAAAAATTTTTTAATTTTTATACAGCGGGTCAGAGACGCCAGGCGGTGATCTCTTCGGTATGTACCGCGCGAAAACCGTCCTCTTCCAGCCGGCGCTGAATATCGGGAATATGCACGGCGCCGTAAAACAGACCGAGATTGTCTGTTCCCGTTTCGATTCGCCGGCGCAGTTCGTCAAGAACGATTGTGTTGCGGTCGCGGATCAGCGATTCTTCGAAGAGAGGTTTTTCTTCGCCCTGGCCGCGGGCGATCTCGACCGCGAAGACCCGTTTGAGAAGACGGCGCTTGTCGCGCGAGAGGAGAAGCCGCGCGAGACTCAGTTCCGGCTCGGCGACGCCGTCGTCTTCCGACGCCTCGCCGTCGGTTTTCCACAGGCCGCGGAAGAT
>CACXFR010000028.1 GCA_902766935.1 uncultured Planctomycetota bacterium
CGGGGCTGCTCACCTCCGACGACGACGAGGGAAAATCGTGGATCGCCGTCCCTCTGATGATCGGCCTTCGGGGGACGTGGAACGCCGACGCCTCGCCGGCCGAAAAGTGGGATTCCCCCTTCTCGCCGAAAGTCTATCCGACTCTGGGGGCGGCCGTCTTCCTGGTCATCCTCTACCTGATGCTCCGCCGCCGCCCCTCCAAACCGCTCCGGTTCCGCGTCGGCGGCGGACCGGAGAATCCGTAAGGTTCGTTTCAATCGCCCCCACCCTTCTTTTCGCGTTTATTCGGACGAATCAGAAATCCCTCGCGACTCCAACGGCGCGGGGGTTTTTCTTTGTTTTTCGCCTTTGAACCCGCGGGATTTCGTAAAGCCTTTTCCGATAGAGGGGATACGGCGTTTTCCCCGGGGGATCCTTTCGGTTCCCCCGGCGGGAAGACGCGCCCCCCGGCGGAAGGAAAAACCGCACCCGACGCGCGTTCCGCTTCGGGGGAAAACGAATCGACCTTGCCGAGAGGGAAACCATCGAAGAATCGATCGACGAACTCTGGCGGCGGTACGCCGCAAGCCGGGACGATTTCGAGCTGCGCAATCGGCTCGCCGAGCGTTACGTTCCCCTTGTTCGGCGTCACGCCGAAAGGGCGGCCGCCGACGTCCGTCGGCGCCTGACCGCGTCCCTCCGCGGGCGGATCCGCACCGACGACCTGGAATCGGCCGGAATGCTCGGACTTCTCGATGCCGTATCGAGCTTCGACCCGGCGGAAGGAAAACGGTTCGACGACTACGCGGCCGTTCGGATTCAAAGCGCGATCGCCGAGGAGCTCCGCTCGCTCGACTGGCTCCCCCTTTCGTTCTTCGCGAAGGGGATCCGCCGAGACGGCGATCCGCCCGAAAGCGAGCCGTAGGCGGCGTAAAAAATCGTTCTTTACAATCCGCGGAAATTTCGCTAACCTTTCCCGAAAGCGAAAGGGGATCCCGATTCGGTTTCCTTTCGTCTCGACGGATATGTTTTTCGGCGCTATTTCCAACAACGCGATTTATAGAGCCTCGAATGTTTAAAACCAAGAAGAATCAAACTCACCAGCAATCCTCTTCGTCCCTCTCGGTGCAAGAGAACATCGACGAAATGTGGCTGCAATTCAAGCGGGAACCCAACAACACCGAACTGCGGAACCGCCTCATCGAACACTATATGCCGATCGTCTACCACCGCGCCGACCGGTTCCGCCGGCAGCTTCCCGCAGAAATCGAACGGGACGACCTCGTTTCCGCCGGTTCGTTCGGTCTGATGGGCGCCATCACGGCGTTCGACCCGTGCCGCGGCGTCAAGTTCGAGACTTTCTGTATCCCGCGGATTCAGGGCGCGATCGTCGACGAACTCCGTTCTGTCGACTGGGTTCCCCGCAAGGTTCGCTCGAAGACGACCAAACTGAACGAGGCGTACCGCGTCCTCGAAGGGAAATTCGGACGCCGCCCGTCCGAGGAAGAAATCGCGGTTTTCCTGGAGATGCCGGTCGACGAGGTGCATCGTACGATCAGCCAGTCCAGCACGGTCAACATCACCAGCCTCGACAAATCGTGGTCCGACGGTTCCGGCGACAACGACGTCTCGGAGATGGACATTCTCGCCGACAAAAAGGAGGAGGCGCCCTCCGAACGAATCGCCAGACAGGAACTGATCCGAATGTGCACCAAAGGGCTTTCGAAGAACGAACGGCTGATCCTCATCCTCTACTACTACGAAGAACTGACGATGAAAGAGATCGGCCTGACGCTCGGTCTGAGCGAAAGCCGGGTCAGCCAGATCCACAGTTCGATCGTCGAGAGAATCAAAAAGCTCCACCACAAGTACCGAAACGACTTCTGAGTTTCGGGCGATTCCGGAGAACAAAAAAGGCAGAACGTTCGTTCTGCCTTTTTTCTTTAGAGGAAGTTTGCGCATATCCGCGCCCCTTTCCGAAGAAAGGGATCGAAAAGATCGGGAGAAGAGGTGTCCGCCTCGCCCGCGGGGGGCGCCGAAGCGTCAGGTGATCCCGCCGTGCGTACGATACGGGGTCATGTGGCTCGGCTGATCGATCATCCAGAACCGATCCCAGCAGTCGCGCGCCTGACGCAGGTCTTCCGAAGTGTTGTAGAGCTGTTCGGTACGCGTCGCCGGATCGCCGGAGTACGCGGGAATGATACAGCCGGCGCTCCCGGCCAGAACCATTCCCAGCAGAACTAAGAGAATATATTTTTTCATCCTTGAAACTCCTTCTTGAAGTTTAACGGCGTCTTC
This sequence comes from uncultured Planctomycetota bacterium, assembly GCA_902766935.1. Taxonomy (GTDB): domain Bacteria; phylum Planctomycetota; class Planctomycetia; order Pirellulales; family Thermoguttaceae; genus RUG695. Next base: position 2,278 of record CACXFR010000028.1, read on the forward strand.
GCGGCATCCTTGCCGAAGCCCCGTCGAAGGAACCCTTTCCTTCCTGACTCCTTACGATTATCGGGCATCGGCCGCACGGAACTGAAACAAAATCGGGAATAAAATCAAAATTATCCGAAGGGTTTCGCTACTTTATCCAAACTCTTCAGTCGTCAAAAGCGGACCGTGTTCGGGAAAAGCGGAGACAAAAAGAGGGGAGACGCGTCTCCCCTCGAGATGAAGCGCCGGACGCGTCGAGGCGGGTCAGTGCGGACCGCCCCAGTTCCTGGCCAGATCGAAAATGAGCGGATGGCACGCCATAATCATCGCCGCGACCGACAGTGCCAGCATGAACATAAAGAGGGTGTACTCGGTCAGTCTCTGGTCCTCGGCGTACCGTTTCCGGAACGCGCGCAGAAGCGCCGGAAGGAGGAGAAGAACGGCTCCCGTCCCGTTAAACGCCAGGAGGAAAAACGGCAGGGTAAAGAACTCGCCGCTGCGGCGCCATTCCAAAAACCCTTTGACGTTCCCCAGGATCAGATAGAGGATGAAAAAGACCTGGGGAACCGTCAGGAGTTTACTGACCGGATCGTTCTGTTCCTCCTTTCGGCGGCGCCGGCTCTTTTTCTTTTTGGGCTTCTCATTTTTCCCGGCCTTGGACTTCTTCTTTTTGCCGGTTTTCGCCTCGGCATCCCCGTCCTCTTCGGGCGCTTCTTCCGCGTCCTCTCCGGACTCCCCGCCGAACTCGGAAAACTCTTCGGCCTCTCCCATGCCGCCGAACTCGGAAAACTCTCCGGCCTCTCCCATGCCGCCGAACTCGCCGCCGAATTCCGAAAATTCACCGGTATCGCCGAGGCCGTCGTTCGCCCCGCCGCCGAGAAGGTCGTCGATTTCGGCGTCGCCGGAGGCGCCGTCCGGCGTCGCCGAGCCGCCCGCCGTCGTCTCGGAACCGAGAAAGTCTTCAAGCGTCTGTTCGTCGGGACTTTCCTCGTCTTCTTCGGCCAGACGGGAGAGGCGGACCGCCGTCTCTTCCCTCTGATCTTCGCCGGAACCGAGGAACCCTTCGAGACCCGCCAGCCCCGCGGTGGTACTCTCGTCTTTGGCCGGTTCCCCCGCGCCGGTCAGCGCGCCGAGAAAAGCGGCGGTATCTTCCCCCGCCGCGGGACCGTCCGAAGAAACGAGCCCCTCAAATCCGGCCAGCGCGGCGGTGGTCGACTCCCCTTCGGGGGAATCGCCGGTATTAAGCGCCGCAAAACCGTCTCCCTCTTCGTCGTCGAACGTGGGAAAATCGGCGTCTTTCCCGGAATCGGCCGGAACGGCGCCGGTCGATTCCGTCTTCGTATCGACCGCGTCTTCCCCCTCGTCGGCCGCACGGGGAGTTTCGGCTCCGTCCCCTTCCCTTTCGGCCTCATCGGCGAAGAAGTCCGAATCGAGACTCTCCTCTCCGCCGCTTTCCGCCGAAAAGCGGGCCAGCCGCGCGGCGGTATCCTCGGCGGCGTCTCCGCCGAACATATTCTGAAGGCTTCCCAGGCGTGCGGCGGTATCGTCAGGCGCCGCGCCCCCTTCGCCCGCAAGGCCGTCAGAGTGTTCACCCTCGGAGCTGCTGTCGGCCGAAACGCCCCCCAGCAGATCGTCGAGGGAGGGTTCGTCCCCGTCCCCGGCGGAAGAGCCTTCCGGAGAATCGGAAAAATCGATCCCCGAGACCGGAGACGGCGATTCGGGAGTCGATTCCGACTCTTCGAGGTTCGGAAGAGCCTCCTCACCGCCGCCGGTTCCTTCGAGAGACTTAAAGAAATCGGTATCGAGACCACCGTCCCCGTCCGTCTCCGCTGTAAGACCCGACAGACCCGCGCCGGCGCCCGCCGGAGTTCCGCCCAAAAGATCGTCGAGGGAGGGTTCGTCCCCGTCCCCGGCGGAAGAGCCTTCCGGAGAATCGGAAAAATCGATCCCCGAAACCGGAGACGGCGATTCGGGAGTCGATTCCGACTCTTCGA
>CACXFR010000029.1 GCA_902766935.1 uncultured Planctomycetota bacterium
GGAATCGACGAGTTAACTCGAATTCAGACCGAGGCTCTCGGGGAACGTTTCACATTTTAGCGTCCCTTCGAGTTTTCATTCGATTCTTGGACGCGGAAGGGGTTGAGTTATGATAGAATTAGGCGTAAATATCGACCATATCGCGACGGTTCGTCAGGCCCGTAAAACCTATGAACCGGACCCCGTTTGGGCTGCCGCCGCCGCCGAACTGGGCGGAGCGGACGGGATTACCGTTCATCTGCGTGAAGACCGCCGACACATCGGCGATCGAGACGTTCGGATTCTTCGACAGACGGTGAAAGCGCCGAAATTGAACCTCGAAATGGCCTGCTCTCCGGAAATTATCGCCATTGCCGAAGAGGTTGTTCCCGATCAGACGACGCTCGTGCCGGAAAAACGCCAGGAAGTTACGACCGAAGGGGGACTCGACGTGGTCGGCGGATACGAAAAAGTCGCTGACGCCGTGAAACGTCTCCAAGCGAAGGGGATTGTCGTTTCCCTCTTTCTGGATCCCGATCCTTCGCAGATCGACGCCGCTCAGAAGATGGGCGCCGACGCGGTGGAACTCCATACCGGCGCGTATGCCAACGCGGTTTCGGCGGCGCTTCGTCAGACGGAGCTTGAAAAACTGATTCGTTCGGGCCGACAGATTACCGATTTGGGGATGAAGCTCCACGCCGGACACGGTCTGACTTATCACAATGTCCGCCCCGTCGCGAGAATTCCCGAAATGGCTGAACTGAATATCGGGCACAGTATTATCGCCCGAGCCCTTTTTGTCGGCCTTACCTCCGCGGTTGCCGAAATGAAAAAAATTATTAACGAAGACTAACACCGTTCTCCGAACTACCTATACAGGAGTGATTTATGACATCTCGATGCGCTCAGTTTGCAGGAATGTCCGTGGCGATGACCACCCCATTTAAGAACGGGGTGGTTGATTTCGATCGCCTGGCCGAGCAGGTGGAATTTCAGATCGAAGCCGGCACGACCGCGCTGGTACCGGTCGGCACGACGGGCGAGTCGCCGACGCTCTCGCACGACGAACACCGTCAGGTGATTCGCGCGGTCGTGAAAGCCGCCGCCGGACGGATTAAGGTTATGGCGGGAACCGGCTCGAACTCGACCGCCGAGGCGATCGAGCTGACCCGGTTTGCCGAAGATGCCGGCGCCGACGCCGCACTTTTGGTCGGTCCCTACTACAACAAACCGATGCAGGAGGGGTTCTATCAGCACTTCAAGGCGGTGGCCGAATCGGTCGGTATTCCGCTCTGCGTCTACAATATCCCGGGGCGGACCGGAAAGGCGATCGATACGGAAACGATCATTCGTTTGGCGGAAATCAAGAACATCGGGATGGTCAAAGAGGCGACCGGCTCGATGGACAACGCCTCGAAGATCATCGCGGCGACCGATTTGACGGTTCTTTCGGGAGACGACAGCCTTACCTTGCCGTTTATGTCGATCGGCGCCGAAGGAGCGGTTTCGGTAATCGGCAACTTTATTCCGCGCGAGGCGACCGCGCTCTGCACCGCGATGCTCGAGGGGCGTCTTAAAGAGGCGCGTGCGCTCCACCGCCGACTTTTTCCGCTATGCCGCGATATGCTTTCACTGGCGACCAATCCGATTCCGGTCAAGGCGGCTCTCTCTTTGTTGGGGCGTGATACCGGCGAGCTTCGTCTTCCCCTCACGCCGCTGGACGAGGCGTCGATGAAAAAACTGACCAAATCGCTGACGGATTTCGGACTTCTCTGAGATTCAGAATCCGAACCGGTATAAAAGCGCGCCGCATTCGCTCCCGAGGAGTGGATGCGGCGCGTTTGGTTATCTGACGACGAGCTTATTCGTCTTCGAAATCGACGTGGTGAATGGCGGTTAAAAATTCTTTGAGGGAAGGGCGGTCTTTAGGATCGGGCTTGATGCAGTCGTGGATGGCGCGGGCCAGAACGTGGTTGATGGCGGGACGGTATTCCTGAATCGGCGTCGGTGGCTGATCGTGAGTCATTGCCGCTTTACCCGTGTCTCCTTTCGGCCAGGGAAGCTGGCGGGTGCACATTTCGTACATCGAAACACCGAAGGCAAAGACGTCAATCTTTTCGCAGGTTGTTCGCCGTCTGATCAACTCCGGGGCAATGTAATTGGGATTTCCGGTGCGGTTTCCCGGTTCGGTAAACGGGGGCTCGTTCGGAACGGTCAGACCGAAGTCGATCAGCTTCAGCGTGGTGCCGTCGCCGGTAAACATCAGGTTTCGCGGGCAATAGTCGCGATGGATGAATCCCTTTTGGTGGACCTCCATCAGCCCTTTGGCGCACTGGCGGATATAACCGACTCGACCGCCGGCCAGGAGGTCTTTTTGAATCATCAGAATATTGTTCAGCCCCGTTCCCTCGAGGTATTCCATCAACAGGTAGTGATCGTTTTCGGTTGTCAGACCGTATTCGAGCGTCTTGACAATGTAGGGGTGGTCGAACATCATCGAGATTTCCCCTTCGGACGGTTTTTTGACCTTGAGAGCGCGATAACGGGCTTCGACCTGGTCCGTTTTTTCGCTGTCGAGAATCTTCAGACCGTAGATTTTCTGAGTCTCTTTTTCCTCGACCATGTAGAAGGTGGACATTGTGCCCGAAATCCCCTTCTTTCGAAGAAAAAAACGGCCGTTCACATTCAGTTTTTTACTGAGTTTCAATCCTTTAAAACGATCGAGGAATCCCATAGTCTTTCTGGCGAGCTCCGTGGCTTTTCCGGTCAAACCCAAACGCACTCTTTGGGCACTTTCGGATTATAAGAACGGGAAATAGTTTTGTCCAGGTGTTTTTCCGATAAAGGGTTGATTTGAAAGGGGGTTTTATTCATAATATAGGAGGATTGTTAAAAAGGGATTGACCCTCTTTGAACGTTGCGGAGTACCCAAAAGCCATGAAAAAATCAGTTCATATCGGCTTCCCGACCTTGGGGATTGCCGTTTTACTCTGTTTGACTTTTTCAGCGTTTTCGCTATCTGAGGCCGACGAGTCGGTCTCGACCGAAGCGCCCGCCTGGAAAGGACCGGTCGACCTTCTCCCCAATTCCGACGGGACGAAACTCTTCGTTCTTGACAAGGATTCCAAAGAGATTCAGACGCTTGATGCCGAAACTCTCGAAGTTCTCGACGCCTGGGCGCTGAACGAAATCCCCAATGCCATGACCCTTTCGTCGGACGGGACGCTCATTTACCTGACCGCCGGGATCTTCCCGGGGAAGGTGCAGGCGATTTCGGCCGCTGATGGTTCGCTGGTGAGGGAAGTTTCGACAGGGCATACGCCGTGCGGACCGGTCGTTTCACCCGACGGCTCCAAGCTTTATTTCTGTTCCCGTTTCGAGGGAAAGATTGTCGAGCTCGACGCAGCGACGTTCGAGGAACTCCGCCGTTTCGACGCACTTCATGAACCGTGCGATATGGTCATCACCCCGGATGGGCGATTTCTGTACGCCGCCAACTTCCTTCCGATTGATCCTTCGGATCAGGCGAACGTCGCCGCCGAAATCACCTCGGTCAATCTCGAAGACGGGAGTATCAAGAACATTCGTCTGCCGAACGGCAGCTCGAGTATGCACGCGATCGCCATTTCGCCCGACGGCCGATATGTCTACACCACTGCGATTCTGGCCCGCTACCAGCTTCCGACCACTCAGCTTGAGCGGGGATGGATGAACACCAACGGTTTCAGCGTGATCGACGCGCAGAAACAGGAGTTCATTAATACCGTCATTCTTGATGATGTCGATCTCGGCGCGGCGAATCCGTGGCCGATCGCCGTTTCGCCCGACAGCAAATCGGTCTATATCGGACTGTCGGGAACGCATGAACTCTGTATCGTCGATATGGAGCAGACGCTCGAAAAGCTTCTTTCTCTTCCCAAAACCGTGGAAGAAGCGAAAGAGACCGGCAACTACAGCGAACGGACGACGATTTTAGCCGGCGATGTCCCGCAGAGTCTGGCGTTCCTGGTTAAATTGAAAAAACGGGTGAAGCTTCCCGATAAAGCTCCCCGTTCGCTGGCGGTGATCGGCGGCAAAGTCTATGTCGGAATGTACTTCAGCGATACGATCGATGTTGTCGATACCTCGGCGCGCCGCCCGCGCGCCAAATCGTTCCCGATCGGACCGGAGCCGGTGATGACGCCCGCGCGCCGGGGCGAACTGGCCTGGAGCGACGCGACGCTCTGCTATCAGCGGTGGCAGAGCTGTGCCAGCTGTCATCCCGACGCCCGGAGCGACGCGCTCAACTGGGATCTGCTCAACGACGGTATGGGGAATCCCAAAAACGCCAAGGGGATGCTTTTCGCACGAAAGACTCCTCCGGCGATGTGGCACGGCGTGCGCAAAACGGCAGACGTCGCGATTCGTACCGGGTTTCAGTACATTCTGTTCCAGAATCCGCCGGAAGAGGTCTTTACCGACATAGAAGCGTATTTTGATTCAATACAGCCGCTCCCGAGCCCTTACTTGGTCGACGGAGAACTGAGCGAGGCCGCCCGACGAGGAAAAGAAATTTTCGAGCGAGAAGAACTCGGGTGTACCCACTGTCACAACGGGGAATATTTTACCGACGGACTTCTTCACGATGTCGGGTCGAAAACCGATTACGATACCGGGGACGAGTTCGACACCCCTACGCTTCGCGGGATATGGCGTACTCCCCCCTATATGCACGATGGCCATTACGTCAACCTGCGCGATGTCTTTTCGGAAGGGAATCACGGGGATGTTCTGGGCGATGTCTCCGGACTAAGCGATCAGGAACTCGACGACCTGGTCGCGTACCTTCTTTCGTTGTAGACCGACGGGCGCAGATTTCGGCACTCTGCGCCAGGTCGTTTTCGACATTTCCCAGACCGCCGAAAGGCGGTCGTATTGGCTTGAAGAACATCCGGATCATCCGGTGAAGGACCGAAGTGAAAGACGATACTTCCATCAAATATGAAATTTTGACCGAGGACCAAATTACTCCGGAACTCGACAAGGAATTGGTATCGTATCTGAGTGAAATTTTTCCGGAATGGGCGGAAGTCTTTGCCCGCGAGCGAGCGTGGCATGACGCGCGTCCCATCTGGACGACGCTGGCGTTTGTCAACGGAAAAGTCGTCGGGCATACCGCCGTTGTCGAACGAACGATCACCACCGACTGGAACTGGCGGTATAAGGTCGTCAGTCTGCAGGGGGTCGCCGTTCTTCCCGAGTGGCGCGGTCGCGGTATCGGCCGGAAACTTCTGAAGTTGGCGCTCGATGAGGCAAAGCGTCGCGGTTATCCTTTCGCGACGATTTTCTGCAAAGAAAAGATGGTTCCGTTTTACGAGTCGCTCGGTTGGCAGCTTCCCGAAGACTCGATGATTATGTGGAAAGACAGGGCTCTGCCGATTCCGATGCGGAGCAACTGCCCGATGTATCAAGTTCTAGGCGAGATTCCGTTTCCCGAAGGGCCGATCGACGTGCATAATCCGTTTGGCTTCGATGTTTTGGATCGTGTCGGCGATCGCCGACACGGACCGGAAAAGTAATCGTCGAAGAGTACGCGTACCGCCGCCGTTCCGATCGTTCGGCGAAGGATATACACGGTGAAAAAGACGACCGACATTTTGACGTGCATTCTCCGTGCGGCACTTTTACGGCAGCGCCTTCGCCGCGGGATTTTTGCCGCCGGTGTTTTTTTAACCCTTGGAACGTGCGCGGCGTTTGTTCTTTTGCTGATCGGTTCTTCTTCCCGATCGGTTTTTCTTCCTCCCGTCTTCTTCTTTTCCGGTTTTTTCTCGGGGGTTCTCTTTCCCGTTTCGGTTTGGAAAACCGCCCGGTCTATTGATGAACGGCTCGCTCTTCGCGGACGGCTCGCGACGGCGGTGGAAATCGCCTCCGAGAATTCTTACCCCCCGTCGGTCATCGAGGTCCAACGTCAAGACGCCTGTCGGAAGGTCGCGGAGCTCCTTTCCGCCGAGCCGGATCTGCTGACGAGGATTCTTCCCCTGAACGTCCGATCCCTTTTCATGCCTTTTATCTTTTATCTGTCATTTGCGGTGGTTCTTTGGACGATCCCTGCCGAGAAATTACGGGTGATGGGGCGTCCATCGACATCGTCGCTTTCAGTCGGAACGGAAGCGCCGGAAAACGCCGAAGAGATTTTGAATCGGGCTCGAAATGCGGTCAAGGAGATTTCCGAAGAAAACCCTCAATCGATTCCCGTCCGAGAGCTGCTCGAAAATATCGAGAGGATTTCCTCTCTTCATGGGGCAGAAGTCTCCCCTTCGGTTTCCGTTCTCATGGAATGGGAAGGCGCGTTCTCCGATGCGATTGAGGAGATTGTTGCCGCGGACGCGGCTAGGACGAACGGAGAGGTATCACTTCCGAACAGTGATATTCGAGGAGACGGATCCGCAGCGGCTGCGTCTGTTCTGCGCGAAGAATTGGGGAGAATCATCGGATGTCGTCTGAAAATGTCCGAGAAGTTATCAAGGAGCGGCGGTGAGGGGGCGTCCGATCCCGGAAAGAGCCGAAAAACCTGGGGAAGCGGCAGATCGGGGGAATCGCCCCTATCGGAGTCGGATCCGGCGGATCCGTACGAAAGAACGGTCGATCTTGTGCTCCCCGGGAAAGCGGCTCTGAGCAAACTGACTGCCGATCCCTCAGATCCGAACGATCTTTCGTCGATCGAGGGACGTTCGACTCGAGAGTCCGAACCGATCTCTTTTCCGGCCGATACGGCGGCGGATATTCCCGTGGAGAGAGAGGTTGTCCCCCCCGAAATGGAAGAACTCGTGAAGAGATATTTCGACCGATAAAAGTACAGACGGCGTTATTCGGCGAAAAAGCGTTTTTTTTCGGGAAAGGTTCCCCTTTTTTTCGTATTCACTCTATCAGTGAACATCCGGAAAGGAGGGTAATGGCCGAGCAGAATCTTAAAACGCGCCGCGTTGCGCACCTTGAACCAACAGGAAAGCGGACAAAAGAAAATTTTTTCTTCTGTCCGCTTACTGTTTCGTTCTCGAAAAACTCTCTAGACGCGGTGAATGACGTTTTTGACGATTCCCCAGATTTTCAGATCGTTGGGATTGTCGAATTTGATCGTCTTAAACTTTTTGTTCTCGGGACGGAGTTCGACTTTGCCGTCGCCAATGAAAAGGCGTTTAACCACGAACTCGCCGTCGACGCAGGCGATCACGACGTTGCCGTTTTCGGCGCGGACGCTTCGGTCGACAATCATTAAGTCGTCGGGGAAAATTCCCGCGCCGGTCATCGACTCGCCCGTGACGCGGACGACGAAAGTCGCCGCCGGATTTTGAACCAGAAAACGGCCGATATCCAGTTTTTCCGCAGGGGATTCCGGCGTCAGTTCCGGCAGTTTATCGGCGGGGAAAAGGGGGTAGCAGAGCCCGCGTTGCTGGACGAACTGAAGTACCTGATCGATGAGCGAATACGGAAGACGAATTGCTTTAGTGACCTCGCCGAACTTGCCGGTTCCTTTAGGACGCCCGGCGCCATGTCTGATCCCGCCTTTTGGCATTATGCGCTTCTCCGAATTAAGATCTTTTGTTATTTGTAACTGAAATCAAAGACAATGATAATTTAAAAATTTTTTAAAGGTTTGCAAGGGGTATTTCTGAAAATTCTCCGGTTTGCGGCGGAACCCGCCTTCTTGCATTTGCGATTTCGCTCTGGTAGAATCAGTGAAGACTGCGGAGTATTTTCCTACACTTTATGAATAAAAAAGTATTTTTGGAGAGAGCACCTATGGTTCATCAGAATAAATTTTCGCGCCGCCGTTTTTTGAAAGCGGGCGCTATGGCGGGGAGCGCCGGTTTTCTTCCTCTTTTAGTCTCGGGGAAAGTCCTTGGGCTCGACGGCGCCGTTTCTCCGTCGAATAAAGTCAATCTCGGCGGAATCGGAATCAACGGCCGCGGGTCGCATGACTTTAACTGTTTTATCAAAAGGAATGATATCCGTTTCCGCGCGATCTGCGATATCAGGCGCGTTCGGCGGGAAGCGGTAAAAGCCGCGGCCGATGATCATAACCGTGACACCGACTGCGCGATGTACCGCGATATGGAAGAGCTCCTGATTCGCGACGATATCGATGCGGTTCTGATTGCGACGGGGGATCGCTGGCACACAATGGCTTCGATCATCGCGGCGCGTTACGGCAAGGACGTTTATTGCGAAAAACCTCTTTCGCTTACCATTGAAGAAAGCTTGGCGTTGGCCCGTGCCGTTAAGCGGTACGGGATCATTTATCAAGCGGGCACCCAGCGCCGCAACATCGGCAATTTCCAACTTGCCGCCGAGATCGCGCAAAGCGGAAAGCTCGGGAAGCTGACCGAAGTTCACGCCAATACCCTCTGGCCGGCAACGACTCAGAATTGGCTTCCTGCCGAGCCTCAGCCGGATATCGAAGAGTGCGACTGGGATCGCTGGCTCGGACCCTGCCCGTGGCGTCCTTATAACGAAAGGTATGTTCGCGGCGAATGGCGCGGTTTTTACGACTTCCACGGCGGGGGGATCCTCGAGTGGGGGTCGCATACCGTCGACCTTTGCCAGTGGGCCGCTCAGAAAGACCACACCGCGCCGGTTCGTTATGAACCGCAGTTTCAGCCGGACGGTTCGATTTCGGGAACGATCTTTGCCTGGTATGCCGACGGTCTGAAACTGGTGATGCGCGAAAGCGGCTGGCTCGGGCTCGGCACCTGCAGTGCCCGTTACGTCGGCGAGGAAGGATGGGTCGAGACCGGGGACAGCGGCCGGATGGCGGTCTCGTCCGACGCTCTCCGCGGCGAACTGAAATATTTCGGAATGCCCGGAACCGATCCGGATACCCATATCGCCGAATTCGTTGAGTGTGTTAAATCACGCCGTACCCCGGCGGCCAACGCCGAGGTCGCCGCGAATTCTCACATTGCGTCGCACTGCGCATATATCGCCTGGCAGCTCGGTCGCACGGTCGAATATAATCCGGAGAAGGCGGAGTTCATTAACGATGCCGATGCCAACCGTATGAGATCCCGCGCGATGCGTGAAGGGTATGTCCTTTAATCGAAAAAGAGCCCAACGGCACATATTTACTGGAGTTGATGTCACAATGAAAAAATATATTGCTCTGTTTTGCGGAATCCTCTTCTGTGCCGCCGCCTCCCTTTCGGCGCAGGATTGGCAGTCGATCTGGAATTCCAAAGACGAATCGTTTCTGATTCAGGTGATCGAAAAGCCGGGGAACGCCCCCGAAGACATTTACAAAAAGAATCTCGCGTGCAAGCGCCTGGCGATCGTCGGAACCGAAGCCGCGGTCCCGGCTCTTTGTGCGATGCTTTCCGACGAACTTCTCAACCACAACGCGCGTACCGCTCTGGAAGTGATCCCCGGCGATGCGGTCGATCAGGCGCTGATTGATTCCCTTTCTGCCCTGAACGGCATTTCGCTGGTCGGGGTCATCGATACGCTGGCGATGCGCAAGGTTGCAGCCGCCGCTCCGTTGGCCGATCTTCTGGCGAAGACCGAAGACAACGACGTTAAGAGGGCGGTCTTTAATGCCTGGGGTTATATTGCCAGCGATGAATCGACGGCGCTTTTGACCTCCCAGCTGAATAAGGAACCCAATCCCGACTACAAGGTGAATGCGGCGTTGGCCGATGGTTTGATGCGCGCAGCAGCGACATTGGATAAACAGGGAAAGAGCGCTCAAGCCGCGGAGCTTTGCGGCGCGGTGGCCGGAGCCGAACTTCCTCAGTTCGATAAAAACGGTGCGCTCTATAATCAGCTGCTCTATCTCGGTGCAGATGCCGCCGATAAGCTGACCGCAATTCTTGCCGAGGGAAACGACAACGACTTCGAAGTCGCGCTGAAAACTGTTCGTGAATTCTCGGCCGAGGACGCAGAACCGATCGTAAAGGCGCTTCTGAACGTCTGCCCGTCGCTTCCGAGTCAGCGTCAGGCTTTGCTGATCGCGGCTTTGGGCGACCGTGCCGATGACGTTTCTCAAAATCTGGTTCTTCCTTTCGTTGACGAGCTGATTCGAAACGGGCAGGCCGATGTTTTAGCCGCCGCCGTCAGAGCATCAGGCCGCTGCGGTCAGGCTGACCCGATTCGGATTTACGACGCTCTCGCCACCCTTTACACCGCCGAGAAAGAGGTTCCGTACGACGATCTTGTCGAAGCGATTGTCGCTCTCCCTCCGGAAATCGGAAATAGACCCGCTCAGTCGATCGCCGGGAAAAAGACCGAAGAGCTGACAGCTCTTTCGGACGTTCAAAAGTCGGTTCTTCTTGCGCAGATGAAGGTTCTGGAACTCCGCCGAACGGCCGAGGCCGCTCCCGATCTTCTCGTGATCGCCAATACCGAGGGAGTCGATACACAGATTCGTGACAGCGCCGTCGCGGCGCTGTCCGAGATCGTTACGCTCGACGATCTGAATTTCCTGGTCAGCGCGCTGGAACAGGAAGAAGATGAAGCGAAGGTCGATTGGTATCTTCGCGCCGCATGTACACGTCTTCCGAGGGAAGAGTGCGCCGCGGCGGTTGTAAAAATGTACGATGAAGCCGACAAGGCCGGAAAGGAAAAGCTTCTTTCTCTCCTGAAACAGATCGGCGGTCGAACGGCTCTGTCGGCCGTCGTCAAAGCCGCCTCCGATCCCGAAATGGACGATAAAGCGACCGAGGTTCTCGGTCAGTGGAATACGCCGGAAGACGCCGCGCCCCTGGCTGCCGCTTGTCTGAATCTCGCGAAGTCGTCCTCGAAGTATAAGACCCGAGCGATCCGCGCCTATATTCGTATTCCGCGCCAGTTCGACCTTGCCGAAGATCTTCGCATCAAGATGGCGAAAATCGCGTTCGATACGGCGGTGCGTCCGGAAGACAAACAGCTTATTTTCGAAATCTTCAAACGGATGATCACCAGCAACAGCGTCAGCGCGGCGCTCAGCTATGCCGATCAGCCGGAATACAGCGAAACGGCCTGTGAAACCGCGGTCTTTATCGCCGAGAAGATCAAGGGAACGTCTCCCGAACTACAGGAATCGATGAAAAAAGTTCTGGAGACGGCTAAGAGTCAGGAACTGAAAGACCGCGCGTCTAAAGTTCTTGAACGGCAATAGAATCAATTTTCCAACCACTCAAATATTTCCTAGAAAGGTTTCGAACAATGACGAATAAACTTTTGGTTTTCGCCGGGCTTTGCGTATTCTCTTTGTGTACAGTCCTTTTCGCAGAGGATTCCGCCAGTGGGTTGAACAAACTCACTGATCAGGAAAAGGCCGCCGGATTTGAACTTCTTTTCGACGGGATCACGATTTCCCAGGATATCTGGCAGGGATCGATCGAGGGGTACCCCGTCGAAGAGACCGGTTCGTTCATCTGCCGTCAGGGCGGACAGCTACTTACCAAAAAGGAGTATGCCGATTTCATTTTCCGATTTGAATTCCGGCTTCCGCCCGCCGGCAATAACGGCGTGGGAATTCGCACCCCGCTCGGAAAGGATTCCGCCTATTACGGAATGGAGATTCAAATCCTTTCCGACGCCTATGAAGGCGCCGCGGAATGGCAGAAGCACGGTTCGATCTATGGCGTCGTCCCCGCGAAAACAGGTGTGCTGAAGCCGGATGGTGAATGGAATCAGGAAGAGATTATCGCCGTCGGTCCGCACATTAAGGTGATCGTCAACGGTCAGGTTGCTGTCGACGCCGATATTACTGACGCCAAACCGATCAGCGGCGAGCATCCCGGTCTTCACAACAAGACCGGATTCATCGGATTCCTGGGGCACAGCGATCCGGTCGAGTTTCGGAATGTCCGCGTTCTGGCCGTTGATTCGGAAGAACAAGTCCAGAAGGTTCTCGATTCCGAGAAATAACTTCTGTTCCGTGAAGAGAAAAGCCCCCCGATATGTTCCGTTACGGAAGAGGTCGGGGGTTTTCTCTTTAAGCGCTTGCTACCGTCTGACGCTGGAATTTCGATGCACTGCGGATTGCGGAACTTTGTCGAAAAGAATCGCAGGAAAAGAAGGGGCACTGCGGCGACATGAGATCGGTGGAGACAGAATGATCCTCGTCGTGAGCCTGAAAGGGTGAAAAGTTATACAGAGGAATATCTTGATCGGAAAACAATTGATCACATTCATCCGAAAGATCCTTCATTTTTGCGGCTCGCTCAGAATTGCGCTGACGGTTATGTTCCTTCTCCTCCTTTTGTGCGGATGGGGAACATTCATTGAACTGGATTTCGGAACTCCGGCCGCCTCGCTCCTGATCTATCGTAACACGTTTTTTCGTTTTCTGATTCTTTTCCTGGGAGTCAATATTCTCGCTGCGGCTTTCGACCGACTCCCTTGGAAGAAATCCCATATTCCCTTTCTTTGCGCCCAC
>CACXFR010000030.1 GCA_902766935.1 uncultured Planctomycetota bacterium
GATCTACCTGCAGCCCGACCTCTTCTTCCGCGGCCAGCGTCCGGCGATGAACGTCGGGATCTCGGTCTCCCGCGTCGGCGGTTCGGCTCAGATTCCCGCTATGAAACAGGTCGCCGGCGGTCTGCGCCTCGACCTGGCGGCGTTCCGTGAACTCGAAGCGTTCGCCCAGCTCGGTTCCGACCTGGACGCGGCCACGCAGGCGCGTCTGGACCGCGGCTACGCGATGAACGAACTCCTCAAGCAGGGCGTCTGCAAGCCGCTGGACGTCATCGACGAGGTCTTCGTCATCTACGCCGGCACGCACGGGTTCATCGACAGCGTTCCGCTCAAAGAGATCGCCCGCTGGGAAGCCGAGTTCCTCGCCTATCTGCACGACCGCAAAAGCGAGCTCTGGGACAAGGTCAACGACGTTCGGAAACTCAATCCCGAGCTGAACGCCGAAATCGAAGCGGCGATTTCCGAGTTCAACGACGAATTCAAAAAATCGCTCTGAGCGGAACATTTTCTGTAATACTTAGAAACAAACGAATCCATGGCAAAAGCAAGAGCGCTAGACAAACGACGCAAGTCGATCCGGAATATCCGCAAGATCACGCGGACGATGGAGCTGGTCGCAACGGCTCAGTTCCGCCGGGCGATGGAGCGCGCGGTTTCGGCCGGCGCCTACACCCAGCGGATCGCGGCGATGGTCGCCGATCTGGCTCGCGCCGGCGCGTCGGTTTCGCATCCGCTCCTCGAAGAGCGGCAGGCGAAAAACGGCGCGGCCCTTCTGATCCTGACGGCGAACCGCGGGATGTGCGGCGGATATAACTCGTCGATCCTTCGGAAAGGGCATCACCGCGCCGACGAGCTGAAAGGCGACTACGAAAAGTTCCGGCTGTTGGTCTCCGGCAAACGGGGGGTCTCGTATGCCAAAGACCGCAAAATCGAGCTGGCCGCCTCGTACGATCAGTTCAACGACAAGCCGCAGTACGACGACGTCGTGAAGATCGCCGATTTCATCCTCTCGGAATATCTCGCCGGGAACATCGACCGCTTCGAAGTCGCCTACATGAAGTTCATCTCGGTCTCGAAGCAGGTTCCCGTCGTCGAGACGCTTCTTCCCCTTTCGGAACTGGCCGCCGACGACACGGCCGACGGGTCCGCCGGGGCGAAGGGCGCCGAGTACGAGTTCCTTCCCTCGCCGGAATCGATTTTGGAAGAGGTCGTTCCGACCGCGTTCCGCGTGAAGCTCTTTAAGTGCTTCCTCGACGCGGCGGTCGGCGAGCAGATCGCCCGCCGCGTGGCGATGAAAGCCGCGACCGACAACGCCGATTCGATGATCAGCATCCTGACCACCACTTACAACCGCGCCCGCCAGGGGCAGATCACCAATGAGATTATCGAGGTGGTCAGCGGCGCCAGCGCGCTTCAGGGGTAACGCCCCGCGCGCCCTCGGATATTTCAACACCATTTAACAATCACCCTTACAGGCATTTTTAACGATGAGTGCAACAGCAACCGAAAAAAATATCGGCCGGATCACGCGAGTGATCGGATCCACTTTCGACGCCGAGTTCGCGGAAGACGCGCTTCCCGCAATCTACAACGCGGTGAAAATCGACAGCGAGCAGGGGGATGTGAAGATCCACCTGACCGGTGAAATTCAGCAGCACCTGGGGGGCGGCAAAGTCCGCTGCGTGGCTCTCGGAAGCACCGACGGTCTTGTCCGCGGCATGGAGTGCGTCGACACCGGCGCCCCGGTCAAGGTTCCGGTCGGCAACGCCACCCTGGGCCGCGTCTTCAATCTGCTCGGCGAACCGGTCGACAAGGCCGGCCCCGTCCAGGCCGAGGAATACCGTCCGATCCACCAGCCCGCGCCGGAACTCGCCGACCTGTCGACGAAGACCGAAATCTTCGAGACCGGGATCAAGGTCATCGACCTTCTGACCCCGTTCGTCCGCGGCGGGAAAGCCGGTCTGTTCGGCGGCGCCGGTCTGGGGAAAACGGTCATCCTTCAGGAACTGATCGCCCGTATCGCCAGCGCGCACGGCGGCGCTTCGGTTTTCGCCGGCGTCGGCGAACGAACCCGCGAGGGGAATGACCTGTGGCGCGAAATGAAAGAGGCGAAGATCGGTAACACCGGCCAGTCGGTCATCGACCGGACGACGATGGTCTTCGGCCAGATGAACGAGCCGCCGGGGTCCCGTCTGCGGGTCGCCCTTTCGGCGCTGACGATGGCCGAGTATTTCCGCGACAACCTGGGAACCGACGTGCTCCTCTTCATCGATAACATCTTCCGTTTCTCTCAGGCGGGTTCCGAAGTCTCGGCGCTTTTGGGCCGTATGCCTTCGGCGGTCGGTTATCAGCCGACCCTCGCCTCCGAAATGGGGCAGCTCCAGGAGCGGATCGCCTCGACCAGCAAGGGCGCGATCACCTCGGTGCAGGCGGTTTACGTTCCCGCCGACGACCCGACCGACCCGGCGCCGGCCACCGCGTTCGGCCAGCTCGACGCGTTCGTCTACCTTGAACGTTCAATCTCCGAAAAAGGGATCTATCCCGCGGTCGACCCGCTGGCCTCGTCGAGCCGCGTTCTCGATCCGCAGTACGTCGGCGAGCGTCACTACAAGTGCGCGCGTCTGGTTCAGCAGACGCTCCAGCGCTACCGCGAACTGCAGGACATCATCGCCATCCTGGGCGTCGACGAACTCGGCGAAGAGGACAAGCGCGTGGTTCACCGCGCCCGCCGTATGGAACGGTTCCTTTCGCAGCCGTTCCTCGTCGCCGAAGTCTTTACCGGCAAGCCGGGCGAAATCACCCCGCTGGAAGACACGATCCGTTCGTTCGAAGAGATCGCCGCCGGCAAGTGGGACCACCTTCCCGAACAGGCCTTTATGTACGTCGGTTCGATCGAGCAGGCGGCCGAACAGGCCGAACGGATGGAATTCGAGGCCAAGAAAAAGTAAGAGGCGTCCGGCCGTATCGGCCGGCGCGCGCCCTTTCTGAAAACGATACTTTAGCGCAAACGGGTCATCTGGAATGAAGTGTATTGTTGTTACGCCTGAAAAGACCGAAATCGATCGGGACGCCTCCTTCGTGGTCGCGCCGATTTTCGACGGCGAATACGGGATCGGCAAGGGACACACCCCGGTCGTCGCCCGCGTCGGCGCCGGCGAGCTGAGAATCACGTCCCCCGAGGGCGAAAAGACGTCCTACTTCATCGAAGGCGGGTTCCTCGAAGTCTCGGGCGAGACCGTCTCGATCCTGACCGACCGCGTTCTTCCGCCCGAAAAGGTGACGGTCGCCGACGCCGAGAGCCGCCTGCAGAGAGCCAAGGAGCTTCCGCAGACGAATTCCGACCTGGCCGCGATGAAAGAAAAAGCGTTGGCCGGCGCCCGCGGGATGCTCGCCGCCGCGCGGAAGTGGAGCAAAAAGTAACGGTTTTTCGCGCCGGTTCCCCTCGATTTCCGCGATCGGGGGGCGGCGCTTTTTTCCGACTCCGAACCTATAAAACGGGGAAGCGCAAGCTTCCCCGTTTTTTTTGGATGATTATTTTCATTTTCGATCTCCCTCATAACCTGTCTGATTATAACATTCGGTTAATCTTACCTTCCGTTCGAGCGGTTTCGGACGCGTGCCGATTAACTGAAGGGAAGACTTTGTCCGCCGCGGTGCAAAGGCCGCTTTCCCTTTGCCGCCGCGGACAGGGTCGGTGTCGCCCCGTCTGTTTTTCGGCCCGCTTCGACCGGCCGGAACGGGATCGGGGGCTTTATTTACTTTACAGGGCGCCGGGTTCGGGATCGGTTTCGTCCGACGGCAACGTCCGAACGAGTTGGGGTTTTTGTGGCTTCTTCGAGGAAAAAGACAGACCGTTCCGATTCTCCCGTTCAGTCTCCGCTCGAAACGTACCTGCGGGAGATCAACGACACGCCGCTTCTGAAGGCCGACGAGGAATACAACCTGGCGCTCGAGGTGAACGAGGGCTCGCCGGAGGCGCGCGAGAAGATGATCCGCGCCAATCTGCGCCTGGTGGTCAATATCGCCCGGGCCTATACCGGCAAGGGCCTCTCGTTCCAGGATCTGATCGAAGAGGGGAACCTGGGTCTGCTTCGAGCGGTCGAAGGGTTCGACCCGAAAGTCGGCACCCGCTTTTCGACCTACGCGAGCTACTGGATCAAGCAGTCGATCAAACGCGCGCTGATCAACTGTTCGAAAGCGATCCGCATCCCGGCTTATATGGTTGAAATCCTTTCGAAGTGGCGCAAGGCCACATCTCATCTGACGGAAAAATTAGGACGCGCCCCCTCGCAGGAAGAAGTGGTTCAGTATCTGGGGCTCCCGCAAAAAAAACTCTCGATCATCAGAAAAGCGATTATGATCTACAATCTGAC
>CACXFR010000031.1 GCA_902766935.1 uncultured Planctomycetota bacterium
AAGGAGGATTCGAACCTCCGAAGTCGTTGACAACAGATTTACAGTCTGCCCCCTTTGACCGCTCGGGAATTCCCCCAAAGTATGCGTAAACCGATTGTAAATGTTCTTTGTCTCAACAGAGCTAGTGGGGGGACTTGAACCCTCAACCTGTTGATTACAAATCAACTGCTCTGCCAATTGAGCTACACTAGCGTGGACTGCGCCCGCGAAGTACGCCCGTCTCTGCGAGAAGAGAGAGCGCCCCCGGCAAAAAGCAGTTTCGCCTAGTATAGAGAGATTGCTCGATCGGTCAAGGACCCCCCCGGCGAAGGAGAGGGACGAAAAACGATCGGAACCGCCTCTGTTTGACCTAGATATATTACTGAAAACCGCCGGTTCAACAAGGGGGGTTTTGGCTGTTTTTTGCCGAAAAAGTTTTCCCTTTTGATATTTGAAACGGAAAACCTACCAGCGGGGGTCGCGCTTTGCGAGAAAGGCGGCGATTCCCTCGGCGGCGGCCGGCTCGTTCCAGCTTTCCCAATGGCGCAGAAGCCCGTCGGCCGCCCGCCGCGTAAGCGCGCGGTCCGGAGCGCGGAAGAGCTTCTTGACCTCGCGGACTCTTTCGGGCGCGCCGGCCAGAATCTCGTCGGCGAGCCGTTCGGCCCGCGCCGCCCCTTCCCCTTCTGCGGCGAGTTCGTCGACCAGCCCCAGGCGGAACGCCTCGGCCGCGTCGAACGACCCGCCGGTCAGAAGGAACGGTGCGAGCCCCCGCGGAGCGACGCGTCCTTCGAGAAACGGATGGAGGAGAGTCGGGGCGATCCCGCGCCGGCATTCGGGAAACCCGAATCGGACACTCGGTTCGGCCAGGGCGATGTCGCACGAGGCAAGAAGCGCCCCCCCGCCGCCGAAGGCGCTTCCGCGGCCGACGCCGATCACCGCCTGGGAAACGGCGGCCAGGCGCAGAAGAATCTCCGCGACCAGCCACGGCATCCGGAATCCCAGGGGCACCTTCCGAGATCCTTCTTTCTCCCCTTCGGGGAACATCTCGGAAATCTTCCCCTCGAGCGCGGCCGTCAGGGGGAACGGGTCGGACGCCGTTTCGACGTCCACCGTCCCCTTCGAAGCGGCCTCGGCAAGGTCAAGTCCGGACGAAAAGCGCCCCCCCGCCCCGGCGATCAGAAGAACGCGCAGATCGCTCCGCCCTTCCAGGAGGATCAGCCGGCGGCGGAGTTCTTCCAAAAGGGAAAGGGAAAACGCGTTGCATCGCCTCGGCCGGTTGAGAAGAATCAGCGCTTTCCCCTCCCCTTCGCGGTAAAAGAGGGGGGAGTCGTCCGAAAAAGGATCCGAAAAAAGGGAGGTCGATCCGGGGGTCATTTCAGGTTTCCGCGCTTTCGTCAACAGGGGGAATCTTTCGGTTCGGAGAACGGAAAGTTTTGTGTAATTTTAGGAATTTTCCTCAAAAACCGCAATATTTCTCTGTTATTTTTATTTCATTTGGGTAAAATAGACCGAAAATCGGCCTTCCGATTCTCCCACCGAGATTTAACCTGTTAATTTCATAAAACCAACCGAGGGAAAAATGTCCAAACTGACCAGAATCTTTTTCGGCGGAGCCGCCGCGTTCTTTTTGAGCGTCGGCTTTGCCGCCGCGCAGGAAGACGCAGCTGAGGAGCTGACCGACCAGCTGAGCGACGTCGCCGTTCTTGAAGAAAACGTTGAGGCCGAAGCGGCCGAAATGGAACTCCCCGACCTGACGATTCCCGAAAACGCCACGCCGGCCGAGCTTCTCGCCTTCGTCGAGGGGATCGAACAGAAACTTCCCCAGCCGAAGACCGAAGACGAATTCGTCGAGCTGATCCGTAAGATTTCGGCGGTCTACAAAGAGGTCGCCGAGAAGGTTCTCGCCGACGAGACGGCCACTGACGAACAGCGCGCCCAGGCGACCGAACTGAAAGTGGTCGCCTACACCGCCGCCGCCCAGATGGGGGAAGAGGGCGCCGCCGAGGCGCTCGACGCGATGGTCAGCGAGATGCTCGCCAATGCCAAAACCGACGAAGAAAAAATTCAGGCGTATCAGGTGAAGCTCCAGGCGATCACCGCCGGCGCGCAGGGAGATCCGAACGCGATCGACAAGGTCGCGCAGCTGACCGGCGAGGTTCTGGCCAACAAAGATTCCGACGAGCTCCAGGTCTTCGGTCTGGAACTTAAGGCGCAGGAAGCGTTCTCGCGCGCCCGGGGCGACGAGGCGAAGATCGGCGAGTTCGTCGAATTCCTCAACGGCTACATCGCCGACGCCGACGTCAGTCAGCGCGTCCGCGAAAAGGCTCAGGAACTTAAGCTCGCCGCCCTTCTGATCGCCGCGCAGTCCGACGCGTCGAAAGACGAAGAGGTCGACGCGTATTTCGACGAAACGCTCGCCGGTCCTCTCTCGCCCGATACGCGTCAGGCGTTCTACCAGATGCGTCTCCAGTCGCTGATGGCGGGGAACGCGATGCCGGGCGCCGCGCCGAAAATGTCTCCCGAAAAACTCGCCAAACTCGACGCGGTCGCCGACAAACTCCTCAAAGAGGACTCGGAAGATCTTAAGTCGATGGGATACGCCGTCAAAGCGACGAACCTCGTCCAGAAGGCTCAGGACGATCCGGCCGATATCGACGCCATCTTCGAATTCGCCGACAAGAACCTCGCCGGCAACCCCTCCGAAACGCTCAAAAAGCAGATGACCGGTCTGAAGATCCAGGGTTACATGCTCAAGGTTCAGCGGGATCCGGCCGCCGCGGCCGAGATGCTCGAATTCCTCGACGGCGAACTGGCCGGCGACGCGAACGAAGAGACAAAGACCCGTCTGCTGACGGTCAAACTCCAGGTTCTGATGATGCAGGTTCAGACCGATCCTTCGTATAACGAGGTCCTCGAAAAAGCTCTCGAAGACGCCGCGCAGGTCGAGGGACTCGATCGCCTGGTTCAGAGCGGCTGGGGCGCGCTCTACATCGGCCAGATCCGAAACATCGCCGAAAAGGGCGGCTCGACCGCCGATTTCGAAGCGGTGATCGAAAATATCAAGGCGAAGATGAACGAATCCCCGATTCTCGGGTTCCTGGTCGGGAACATCAAAGAGACGATCGACACGATCGGCAAGAACAACAATGACCCGGAACTGACCTCGCGCACCTTCAAAGACCTGATCGCGGCCGCCGAAGCCTCCGAAAACCCGATGGCCAAACAGGTCGCCTCGAACCTCCAGAGCATGCTCGACCTGGCGCAGATCCAGGGGAAACCGATCACGATCGAAGGGATCGAAGTCGGGGGGGAAAACGCCAAATTCTCGACCGCCGATCTGGCCGGGAAATATTTCCTGATCGACGTCTGGTCGGCCAAAGACCAGGGTTATTTCGAAACGCTCGAAGACCTGACGGCCCTTTACAAAGAATTCAGCCCGAAGGGGTTCGAGATCGTCGGGATCAATACCGACGAGAGCGCCGAGTCGATCGCCCGTGCCGTCGACGTCCTGGAGATGACCTGGCCGGTCCTCTCGCTTCCTCTCTCGAAAGACGCCGGACTCGACGTCCTTCCGGAAGAGTTCGCCGCCCTTCCCGCCGGAACGAAAGTTCTGGTCGGCCCGGAAGGAACGGTCGAAATCATCGACGAACTTGACAACGTGCGGTCCTACCTCGACGAAAAACTCGGCGGCGCCGAACAGGATGCGGAAGAAGGCGACGAGGCCGGGCAGGACATGACAGAAGAAACGAATTAATCTTTCCGCTCTTCCCGCGGGGGATGTTTGCCGATGCAGAAGGTGTTTGTCACAGGTGCGAGCGGATTCGTCGGTCTTCAGCTGGTCGCCCGGCTGAGGGAGAGGGGCGTTTCGGTTCGATGCCTGGTTCGGAAGAGTTCCCGCCGAGCCTCTCTTGAAGAGCTCGGCGTCGAATTCGTCGAAGGGGACGTCCGAGACGTCGAGGCGCTGCGCCGCGGCATCGACGGGGTCGACACCGTCTTTCATATCGCCGGGGTGATCAGCGCCAACACGCTCGACGCCTTTATGGACGTCAACCGGGACGGATGCCGGAATGTCGCCCGCGCGATCGCCGAAAGCGCCGGGACGAAACCGGTTCTCATCTCGGTCTCTTCGCAGGCGGCCGCCGGCGCGGGGAAGAAACTATCGAAAGCCGAACGCGTCGGCCGGGAAAAGTACCGCAGTCTGATCGAAGAGGATCTGCCCGATCCCTTCTCCCCCTACGGAAAGAGCAAACTCGCCGGGGAAAAAGAACTCCGCGCCTACGCCGCCGCGATTCCGATCACCGTTCTCCGTCCGGCGATCGTCTTCGGCGAAGGGGACGTCGCCACGCTCCCCCTGTTCCGAATCGCCAAATGCTCCCCCTGCTTCTGGGTCCCCGGCTATGCCGAACGTCCCTTCTCCTACGTTTACGTGCAGGATCTAGTCACCCTGCTGATCAAGGCGGCTGAATCGGGAGAACGCCTCTCCGCCGACCCCGATCCGCAAACCCCCGAAGAGCGGGGGCGGGGAATCTACTTCGTCTCTTACCCCGAAAACTTCAAGTTCGCCGTTTTCGGGAAGATGCTCGGCCGCGCGGTCGGCCGGCGATGGACGCCCGTCCTCCGCTGCCCCCCCCTCATCCTTCTGGGATACGGAGCGGTCGCCGAAATCTTCAAACGGCGCGGCCGCCGCGTTCCGCTCGATCTGGATAAAGCCCGCGAAGCGATCGGCGGTCCCTGGATCTGCAGTTCCGAAAAGGCGCAGAAACTCCTCGAATTCCGTCCCGCCGCCGATATTCAGGAAGAAATCGCTCGAACCGCCCGCTGGTACGCCGATCGGGGTCTTTTATAAACCGGTTTTCCTCTTCGCCGCGCGTTTCTCCGTCCCTCTGCCGCCGGCCGATCGAACGTCTTTTCTCCGTTTCTCTTTTTTTTCGAAAAACCGCGTCGATTTCAAAAAAACATCTGGAAAAACATTTCGAAAAAGAGTAACCTCACCCGCTTGATGCTTTCGGGAATTCAGTTCGGGCCGAAAAGGTGTTCGGCCGTTCCGAAACCGGCCTGCTGGACGAGAACCATTATGATCGGTGATTGTTTTAAGGGAATTTTTTTAGTCGCTTTTATCGGGTTCGCTCTTCTGGGTGTCGCCACCGTCATTCCGGAAAGCGTTTGGGATCGGGCGCCGGAACAGCTCCTTCCGCTCCGCGCCTATCTGGCCGACCGAGGGGTGATCAGCGAAAAATACGCGTCCCCGCTTGAACACGCCGCTCCGGCGCCGGAAGGGACGGCGGCCGCGGCGGCGCAGACCGAAACGGATTCCGCCCTCGAGTGCGAAGGGGGCGTCTGCCGCGTCAGAGAACGGGGCGATACCGCCGCGCCGCGGGAAGAAAGGCCGAACTTCGTTCCGATGGCCGCCGTCGATACGCTCCCGGCCCAACCCGCCGCGCCGATCCGCGAAGAGATCCCCGCGCCGAGCCGGCTTCCCGACGATCCGCCGCAGTCGGTCGAACCTCGGGAAGAACCCGCGTTCGTTCCCGAAAACGGTCTGACCGACCCCGGATTCGGCGACACGCTCCCCGACCTCGGATTCGGGGACAACCCTTTCCCGGACGAGGAGTTCCCCGCCGTCGAGCCGAAGGCCGACCCGGTCGTTCGGGGAGCGGCGCAGGAGGGGCAGTTCGATCAGCCGAGCCGCGAGAAAACCTCCCCGCAGGCCTCGCCGATTAAGGCGGTCAGCCACGTCGAACAGGAGAACGCTCTGCCGCGCGAACCGATTTCCGCCGACGCCGCAGCGCAGGACGAACTGCACGAACGAATCGCCTCGCTGGTCGCCCGCAGCGAAGGTGCCGGCGCCATCTCGGCGGCGTTTCTCGGTCTGAACGACGTCCTCGACAAACACGACGCCGAACTGACGCCCGCCGACCGCGAACTGGTCAATAAAACGCTCGACCGCCTCGCCTACCGCGTCTTCTATCAGCCGGGAGAATTCGTCCTCTGGGAAGAATACAACGCCGCATCGGGGGAAACCCTCGCCTCGATCGCCCGCGACCACAAAATCACCCCCGAATTCCTGGCGGCGATCAACTCGCTCCACGTCAGGCCCGACGACCCGCTCCCGGCGGGACAGTCGCTGAAAGTCGTAAACGGCCCCGTCTCCGCGGACGTCTCCTTCTCAAAGATGGAACTCCTCCTGAAATTCAACGGGCTTTACGCCGGCCGGTTCAAAATGGGGTACGCCCAGCGTGCCGCCCAGATTCGCGGCGAGTTCCCCGTCGAACGCAAAATCAAGAATCCCGAATACAACGGCCCGCTCGACAACGGCCAGATCGGTCGTATTGCCGGCGGCGATCCGAACAATCCGCTCGGTCCCTGCTGGATCGAACTGGAAGGGGGGCTCGGACTCCAGGGGACGAATCACCCGGACTATGTCGGCCGGCAGACCGCCGGGGTCGGGGGTCTGATCTTCTCGAACAAAGATATCACGCATCTGAACATTCTGCTGTCGCAGGGTTCGGTGGTACGGATCGCCGACTGAACCGAAACTGTTTTCTCTCTCCGTTTATGGTATAATCGCCGCAGCACGGGATGCCGCGGGCGCGGCCGCGCGGCTTCCCCGAAAAAACTTTCCGGAGAGCACAATGAATTTTTTCGAATACCAGGAGCAGGCGCGGCGAATGACCGTCCGTCTGGTCGTCCTCTATGCCGCCAGCCTTCTGCTCGTTTTCGCGGCGATCCATCTTCTCGTCGCGGCCATTGTGGGGAATGTGACCGGCGAAATCC
>CACXFR010000032.1 GCA_902766935.1 uncultured Planctomycetota bacterium
GTGTTTCATTCCGACGATCATCAAGCACTGGGGATGGCAGAGCGTCAGTAAATACGCGCGCGAGGTGATCGAGTTCGTGAACCTCTACTCGAAGACGCGCGGGATCAATCGGTTCCCCGCGCTGATCGACGACTTCAAGTGGCTCGCCAAACGTCCCGAGGTGATCGCCCGCGGCCTGAAAATCGAGCCGCCGCAGGAGGTGATCGAGTGGATGAACCGCGAGACGAAACTCGGCAACGCCGCCCTGGCGGCCGAGGTCGAGCGGACGGGCGACCCGGTTCTGAAAAAGACCCTCGCCTGGTCCCTCGAGGTGAACGAGGTGATCGACGCGATCGTCGGGGAGGGAGTCGCTCCGTTCCCCCTGGTCCGCGAAAGCCTTGAAAAGGCGGGGAAGAAAGCCGACATTATGGTCGTCTCGGCCACACCGCAGGCCGCGCTGGTCAAGGAGTGGGAGAACCAGGGCCTCCTCCCCTACGTCTCGACGATCGCCGGGCAGGAGATCGGCACCAAAAAGGAGTCGCTCCGCTGGGCCGCCCGCTACCCCAAAGACCACGCGCTGATGATCGGCGACGCGCCGGGGGACTACAAGGCGAGCGTCGCCAACGACGTCCTCTTCTATCCGATCAACCCCGGGGAAGAGGAAAAGAGCTGGGAAGCGTTCCTGGGCGAAGGGCTCGACCGCTTCTTCGCGGGAACCTTTGCCGGCGACTATCAGCAGAAACTCCTCGACGAGTTCGACCGTCATCTGCCGGAACTCCCCCCCTGGAAAACGGTCTGACTTTTAACAGGTTCCCCCTGGCGAACCGGAAAGGAAATCAGCGATGAAGTGCCCCTACTGCCGGGCCGACGACGACCGCGTCGTCGACACGCGTGTCGCCGAAGACGGGTTTGTGATCAAACGCCGCCGCTACTGCAACGTCTGCAACCGCCGGTTCACCACCTACGAGCGGATCGAGGTGACGAATATCCGTGTCGTTAAGCGGGACGGCACCCGCGTGCCGTTCGACCGCGAGAAACTCCGCAAGGGGGTCGAGCGCGCCTGCTGGAAGCGGCCGGTCAGCGAAGGGCAGATCTCGGCGCTGATCGCGCGGGTCGAGACGAAGATCGAAAACGACGGCGAGAACGAAATCGACACCGACTACATCGGCGAAAACGTCCTGGCCTGCCTGCGCGAACTCGACGAGGTCGCCTACGTCCGGTTCGCCTCGGTCTATCGGAAATTCGACAGCGTCGACGACTTTTCGCGCGAACTCCGTTCCCTCCTGAAAGACCAGTCGAATAAGCGGCGTCAGGGACGGGCGCGCAAGACGGACGAAACGCCCGAATAGCCTTTTCCGAAGCGCATTCGGATTTAATATTGGAAAAAATAGAAAAAAGAGGAAAGAACGGTTGACGTTCTTTCCTCTTTCTGAATATAATAGGGTGCGCTGCCGCATGCGCCCCTTTCAATAAAAGGGGTTGTATCGGTTAGGGCGCGCGGGGCGGCACCCTTCCGGCGATTTTCCCCGTTTCCCGACAAGGGGCGCGGGAAGGGGAGCCGATTTAAATGATAAGGAGTCTGATCGGCTGTTCCGCCGTGGGCGGGGACGTTCCCGGTATGCAGAAAGAAGAATCGACGGTTCGGCTGTCCGATCGCAGAGAGAGGTTGTTTTATGAACCTGGTTGGAAAAATATTTGTAAGCCTCATTGCGATAATGAGCATCATCTTTTTTTCGCTCTCGTTGACGCTCTATGCCAACCACAAGAATTGGAAAGAGGATTCCGCCGCCAAGCAGGAGCGGATCGCCCAGCTCGATAAAGAAAAGTCCACCCTGACCGCCCAGAAACAGGATCTCGAAAACAAAATCGTCAAAGAGCGGGAAGCCTACGAAGCGACGATCGGCGCGCTTCACGACGTGGTGCAGGATCTCCAGGTTCAGAACGACACCCTCACCGAGCGGGAACAGCAGACCGAAAAAGACCTGCAGCAGCGCCTCGACGTGATCGCCGCCAACAACGCCGCCATCAAGGATTACCAGGACACGTTAAAGACGATGACCGACGACCTGGCCGCCGCGCAGTCCCAGCGCGCCGACTATCTGCAGGAGCTGGCGACCGCCGTCAACCGCCTGCACGAACTCGCTTCGATCCGCGGCGATCTGGAACAGAAAAACCTCGAACTGACCCAGGAGTTCGACAAGGCCAAGACGGTCCTGAACATGAACGGTCTGGAACCGACCCCCGAACTGTACGATCAGAACCTTCCGTTCCTGGTCAAGGGGACGATCCAGGCGGTTCAGGAAGGGCCCCGCGGGCTGGTCATGATCACGCTCGGAGCGGACGACGGCCTCAAGCCGGGGCACCGTCTGAGCGTTGCGCGGGGCGACTCCTATCTCGGAAAAATCGAAGTCGTAACGGTTGAACCTCATCGCGCCGTCTGCCGCGTTCTTCCCGAATTCCGTCAGGGGACGATCAAGGAGGGGGACGATGTCGTTTCTAAGTTCGAGTAAATCGAAGGCGGAAAAGCCGAAGAAAGAGAAGAAGGCGAAGGCCCCGAAGGAGCCGAAACCGAAGAAGGAAAAGAAGGCCAAGCGGAAGAAGGGGGAACCGGATCTCTCCGAAGAGGACGCCGCCGCCGAGGGGGGCGGAGACGACCCGTCCGAGTCCGAGCCGGTCGAACCGCAGCCCCCGAAGCCCCGGGTGATCTCGCCGAAACGGCTCGACGTCTACGCGCTGATCCTCCTCCTTTCCTGGATCCTTCTGGTCGCGGCGTGTATCCTGACCTATCTCGATATCGCCTCCTACAATAAGTGACGCGCCGCCGGAAAGGCGCTCCGGGTTTACAGAGAAAAACGGACCGGTTCGATTTCGAGCCGGTCCGTTTTAGTTTGACCA
>CACXFR010000033.1 GCA_902766935.1 uncultured Planctomycetota bacterium
CCGGGGGACAGACGCGCGTCGACTGGCAGGTCGACGCCGCCTCGGCGGCAAACGTCCCCCTGGTGATGACGGTCCGCACCCCCGGCGGGTCGGACGGCGTGCGCGAGTCGATTCCGGTCTATCTGCACGGAATTCGAAAGCAGGAGTCGTTCGCCGGCACGATCCCTTCCGCCGAAGAGGGCAAGACCGCCCCGCGTGAATATTCGTTCCACGTAACGGTTCCCGAAGAACGGATCCCCGAAGAAACCTCGCTGACAGTTCGCTATTCGCCGTCGCTGGCGGGGGCGATCATCGACGCGATTCCCTACCTGACTGACTATCCCTACGGGTGTACCGAACAGACGCTGAACCGGTTCCTTCCGACCGTTCTGGTTCGGAAATACCTGGCCGGCTCGGGAATCGACCTGGCCGAGATTGCGTCGCACCGTGCCAACCTCAACGCGCAGGAACTCGGCGATCCCGAGACGCGCCGCCCGCCGAGGCGGCAGCGGATCAACATTTTCGGCGAACCGATCGCCGAATCGGCGCCGCCGATCGATCCGGTCTTCTCCGAAGACGAAGTCAACCGACGCGTCGAGGCGGGGGTCGCCCGTTTGGGCGAGATGCAGTGCGCCGACGGCGGCTGGGGCTGGTTCGGCGGCGGGGGGGAACACTCCGACGCGCACCTGACGGCTCTGGTGACCGACGGTCTCATTCAGGCGAAATCCGCCGGCGTCGTGATTCCGGACGACATGCTTCAGGGCGGGCTCGGATGGCTTCGCGGCTACCTGTTCACGGAACACGCCAGGCTGAAGAAATGGCGGGACGAAGCGCAGACGCCCGGCGTCAATCATTCGCCGGACGCCAAACAGTACGCCTCGGTCTACGACGTGCAGGTCTTTCAGACGCTCGAAGGGTGGGGACAGCCCGGCAGCGACGAAGAGGAACGGATGCTGGCCGAAATGAGCGATTTCATTTTTGATTCGCGCGCCGCGCTTCCGCCGTACGCGCTGGCGCTCTACGCCGGCTCGCTTTCGTTCACCAAACCGGAAAACCGCTCCGCCGCGCATCGGCAGCGGCTCGACGCCGTCCTGAACATGATCGGTCAGTACCTGAAGACGGACGAGACGAATCAGACCGCGTGGCTCGATCTGCGCGGCACGTCGGCGGCCGGTCTGTGGTGGCGCTGGTACGGAAACGACATCGAAACGCAGGCGGAATATCTGTCGGTGATGTCCCGCGAAAAGCCGAAAGACCCGGCTCTGCCGATGATGGTCAAATACCTGCTCAACAACCGCAAAAACGCGACCTACTGGGATTCGACGCGCGACACGGCCCACTGTCTTGCCGCCTTCACGGAATACCTGAACGCCAACGGCGAACTGAAACAGAGCGGAACGGTCGAAATTCTCGTCGACGGCAAGGTGGTCAAGACCGAGTCGATCACCCCCGAAACCGTTTTCGCAAGCGACCACACGTTCGTTCTTTCCGGCGAGGAGATCGACGCCGGCCCGCACGAGGTCGCGATCCGCTTTTCCGGCACCGGACCTCTCTACTGCTGCGCATATCTGGCGAACTTTACGATGGAGCCGTTCATCCGCAAAGCCGGACTGGAAGTGGCGGTCGACCGCACCTATTGGAAGCTGACCGAAGACGAATCGGCAAGCGAGACGGCGGTCGACGCGCGCGGACAGCTGACACAGAAGCGCGTGCATAAGTTTCGCCGCGATCGGCTTGAGGACGGCGCGCCGATCGAAAGCGGCGACCTCGTCGAGGTCGAACTGAACATTCGGAGTAAGAACGACTATGAGTCGATTCTGATCGAGGACCGCAAACCCGCCGGTTTCGAACCGACCAATCCGGTCAGCGGCTACACGAATGATCCTTTGAACGCCTACACCGAATACCGTGACGCGCGCGTTTCGTTCTTCGTCCATCGGCTTCCGCAGGGAACGCACACCCTCACCTACCGGCTCCGCGCCGAAACCCCGGGAACGGTCAGCGCCCTTCCCGCCGCCGTCGAGGGAATGTACGCGCCCGAACTGCGCGGGAATTCCGACGAGTTCCAGACGACCGTGAACGATTAGTCCTTTCGCGCGTCGCGAAGTACACAAAAAAGGGGAGCGAAAGCTCCCCTTTTTTGTGTATCGCATCGGCGTGTTTAACTTGTTGGAAAGACAAAATCGGAATCTTTCATCCAGTTGGCGCTGAAGAGGGCGAAGTCCCCGGGGCCGACGAAACCGTCCCCGTCGACGTCGCAGCGGGGATCCCAATTCTCACCGTCGGTCACCGACATCCACGACTTTGAGATCGCGGCGTAATCTTCCGGTCCGGCCATTCCGTCCCCGTCGATATCGAAGGGAGAGACATAAAAGGACTTCACCTCGCTCCAGGGCGAGGTTTCGCTCGCCTGACCGTCCCCCAGCGCGCGCACCTTGTACTGAACAAGCGTCCCGTTTTTCAGATTCGAGATGATCTGAGACGTCTGGTGGACGACCGTCGACGTCCACCAGATACCGTCTTCGGTGTACGAAAGCTCGTAGCCCGACGCGCCGTCGACCTTCGTCCAGACGATCCGCTGGCGTCCGAGTCCGTACGCCGCGCTCTCCCCCGGCATACCGGTCAGGATTTCGGGAGCGGAAAGCGCCGTCGGAGAATTCTGAATTTCATAGGCGCCCAGGTCGACACGCGCGCCGACGATCCGCGTGTTTCCTGCCAGATCGGTCGACGTCGCCACATAGGAGTTGTTCCCGCCGCCCACGCACCGCGTCCCCCGGCGGAGCGTGTAGTTCCCCTTATCGGGATTGGTAAAGATCGCGATCAGCCCGTCGTACGGGTAGGACGATTCCGACTCGTCCCAATCCTCAAACGACGAGAGCGTGTAGTACGCATTGACCGTGCCGGAATTGACGCGGACATCGTTTGTCTCGGCGTTGGCCGTGTTCCCCGCGACGATGCTGTTGTAGAGGTTCACCTTTCCGTCCAACCCGGCAGCCACGTCGAGACCGCCGACATAGTCGGCTCTGTTTCCCGCCAGGGTACAGCCGATCAGGTTCATACTCCCGTATGTTTCGACGCCGCCCCCCCAATTCGACGCTTCGTTGTCGGTCAGAGCGCAGTCTGTCAGAGAAATCTCGCCGTGGTAGTTGTAAAGCCCGCCTCCGTATCCTCCGTAGTAGATATGATCTTCGGAATTGATCCGCCGCAGGGCGGTGTTCTCGGAGATGACGCAGGCGTTTAAGGTGAGCGTTCCCCGATCGACGTCGATTCCCCCGCCGCAGGCGGCGCTGTTCTTCGAGATGACCGACCCGCTGATCGTCAGGTTCCCCGACTCGTTCTCGATCCCGCCGCCGTACTGGGAAAGCGCGTTATTCGAGAGGAAACGGGAATCGGCGGCCGTCATCATCCCATTTTTCAGATAAAGCCCGCCGCCGGCAAGCGCGGTATTCTTTTCGAAGAGGATATCGGTCAGGGTCGCCGTCCCCCCCTCGGCGTAAAGTCCGCCGCCGAACTGGGCGGTATTCGCCGTCACGGTGCAATTGGTCATTTTCAGGGACGCGCTGAGCGCGAAGATCCCTCCGCCGTTTTCGCCCGTCATTCCGCCGGTAATCGTCAAACCGGTCAGCTCGATCGGTTGGGTGGCGGTTCCCCCCGTTACGAAAAGAACGCGGCTCCCCCCGGCGGCGTCGATCGTCAGCCCCCCCTGAAGGTCGGAAGCGTCAATCTCGATCGAGTCGGAAATTTTGAGCTCTTCCCCCGACAGGCTCACCGTCTTCCCCGCCAGAGCGCGGACAAAGAGAACGGTTCCCCCCGCCGGCGTATAGTCGATCGCCTCGCGAAGGGTAATCTGACCGTCGACCGGATCGACCAGATCTTCAAGCGAGGTCACGATCGACGAGGGAACTTCCCGAACCTGAAGTTCTCCGGATTCGGTATAGGTGTCGTACCCGGGTCGGGAGACGCGCACCGACAGCGGATAGGCTCCCATTTCGACAAAGCTCGGGGAAACCGTCGTCCAGCTCGCCCCGCCGTCGGAGCTGTACTCGACAAGATCCCCTTCTTCGATTCCTTCCGGTTCGAGCTGATGTTCTTCCCCGTCATAGACGACCTGCCAGCCGGAAAGATGTACTCCCGCGATCCCCGATTCGAACGCTCCCAGATCGATCAGACGATGCTGAATCCGCGTCGCCCCGGCCAGGTCGCGATCGGTCGCGGCCAGCGTGTTGTCCCCCGCGTCGATCGCCTGCGAGCCGGAGGCCAGCGTGTAAATTCCGTTGGCCGCGTCGGAAAAGATCTGTTTTTGGGCGTCGTATTCGACGAGGTGATCCGACTCGTTCCAGTCGGTAAAGGGGGAAAGAACATAAGAGGCCGAGGCGGTCGCGGCGGCGTCTTTTCGGATATTGTCGCTCCCCCCCTCGGCGGCGTTGGCGGCGACGATGCTGTTTTTGACCGAGGCGGTTCCCCCCGAAAGGTCGAGTCCGCCGCCGGTCGTCTTGGCATTGTTCCCCGCCACCGTACAGTTGATCAGGATCAGTTCGCCGGAACTTTCGATACCGCCCCCCCGCGCCGCGCTGTTATCGACGACGGCGCAGTCGATCAGCTTCAGGGTTCCGGCGTTCGAAATTCCCCCTCCCGAATCGGTCGTCGCCCCCCCGCTGATCCGGAGGCTGATCATATTGACCTCCGCCCCCTCGGCAATCGAAAAGACGCGGCTCCCCTTCCCGCCGTCGATCGTCACCCCTTTTTGAAGGTCCGAAGCGTCGATCGTCACGCTCGCCGAAAGAGAAAGCTGTTCTCCGGTCAGGGTAATCGTCTTCCCCGAAAGGGTCGCCGCGAACCGGATCCGATTCCCCGCTCCCGCCGCGTCGATCGCCTCGCGCAGAGAAAGGAGCCCCTCGTGATCCCCCGAGCTGTCGCTGGTCGTCGTTACCAGCCAGGTCGTCGGCTCGTCGTCGGCGGCGGTCGGCATGGGAGTCCGAAACGCGTCCAGTCCCGCCGAGACCGCCAGAAGACGGCGCTCTTCGAGCTGCTCAAAGCGGGGGATTCGACTCATTTTCGGCCGCACGGGGACTCCTGACAGAAAGAAATAAAAAAACGCCGCGCGCCGGACCGGTTCCTTCGCGCGGCGGGAATCGACAAAGCGTACGGGGCGGGACTGAAAGAGCCCCGCTCATTCTCTCTCCAGTCTACCCGATTTTCCTGAAAATTACAAATTTTTTGCATTTTTCCGCCCGGCCGTTTTACTTTCCAAAACGGAATCGTTAGAATAAGGGGGTATGCTGACAGCTTCGGCGCCGCGTCCTGCCCGCCGTTGCCGAAGAACGTTCGCCCGCTTCTCTTGCGCGGGTTCACCAAAGAAAAGATGGAGTCACAGACAGATGCTGAAAGTCGGGATTACCGGAATCGGGTTTATGGGAATGATCCATTATCTGGCCTACCAGAGGATGGAAGAGGTCAAGGTTGCCGCCCTTTGCGAATCGTTCTTTAAGGAACGTCTCGCCGGCGACTGGACGAAGATCAAAGGGAACTTCGGTCCTCAGGGGACGATGATGGATCTCTCCGGAATCGCCACGTACGAAAAGCTCGACGAGATGCTGAAAAACCCGGAGCTTGACGTCATCGACATCTGCCTTCCGCCGAACCAGCACGCCCCCGCCGCGATCGCCGCGCTCAACGCCGGAAAACACGTCTTCTGCGAAAAGCCGATCGCCCTGAGACCGGAAGAAGGGGTAGCGATGGTCGAAGCCGCCGAAAAGAACGGCAGGATGCTGATGATCGGGCACGTCCTTCCCTTTTTCACCTCGCACGGATTCGTGGCTCAGGCCGCGCAGAGCGGGAAATACGGAAAACTTCTCGGGGGGCATTTCAACCGCGTCATCTCCGATCCGGTCTGGCTGACCAACTTCTACGACATGAACAAAATCGGCGGTCCCCTCCTCGATCTGCATGTCCACGACGCCCACTTTATCCGCGCCCTCTTCGGTATGCCCCGCGCGGTGCAGTCGGTCGGCCGGTGCCGCGGCGCGGTTCCCGAATATTTCAGCACTCAGTTCATCTACGACAACCCCGAATTGGTCGTGACCGCGACCAGCGGCTGCATCATGCAGCAGGGGCGTCCCTTTATGCATAACTACGAGGCCCACTTCGAAGAGGCGACCGTCGTCTTCGATTCGTTCAGCGGACTGCCGGTCACGGTTCTGACCAAAGACGGCGGGGTGGAAAAACCCGATTTCGGGGAGGGGGACGACATCACGCCGTTCGTCAACGAGCTGACCGAGGCGCGGAAGGCGTTCACCACCGGCGTCCCCTCGTCCCTTCTGGACGGTGCGCTGGCGCGCGACGCGCTCATCCTCTGCCACAAGCAGGTCGAGTCGATCCTCTGGCGCAAACGGGTCGAAATCTGATCGGCCGCGGCGTCCTTCATCGAGATCGAAACACAAAAAAAGAACATATTCACTACCCGAAAGTACGGCGTCTTGAAAACGAAACGCGTGTTCTCTCCCGCGGCTTTTTAAGGACGTCTGTTTTAAGAAAGGAAAATTACCATGAAAAAAACGTCACGCAGAGAGTTCCTGAGTGATTCGTTCCTCGCCGCCGCGGCCATGTCCGTCCTCGGCTCGGCGGCGGCCGGAACCAAAGCGCGCGCCCAGGGGCGCCCGCTCGGTCCGAACGAAACGCTCGGCGTTATGGTGGTCGGCTGCGGCGGCCGCGGAACCGGGAGCCACATCCCCGAATTCCTCGAAGACCCGCGCACCCAGATCCTCTATGTCTGCGATCCCGACCCGGCTCAGGCCGCCCGCGCGGCCGATATGGTCGAAGAGGCGCAGATGTCCCGTCCGAAGATCGTCGCCGATATGCGCGACGCGCTCGACGATAAAAACCTCGACATCGTCTCCTGCGCGACAACGAACCACTGGCACGCCCTGACCGGTATCTGGGCGATGCAGGCGGGGAAGGACGCCTACCTCGAAAAGCCGATCTGCCACAACGTCCACGAGGGACAGGCGCTCATCGCGGCGGCCAAGAAATACGGCCGCTGCTGTCAGGTCGGTTCGCAGTGCCGCTCGAACCCGGCGGTTCAGGAGGCGTTCCGATTCGCTGCCGACGGGAAACTCGGCGAGATCAAACTGACCCGCGGACTCTGCTACAAACGCCGCCGGTCGATCGGCCCGCTCGGCGCCTATCCGGTTCCGGAAGGGATCGACTACAATCTCTGGAGCGGCCCGGCGCCGATCGTCGACCCGGTCACCCGGCCGAACTTCCACTACGACTGGCACTGGCAGCGTCTCTACGGAAACGGCGACCTCGGGAACCAGGGTCCGCATCAGACCGATATCGCCCGCACCTTCCTGGGAGTGACCGAATTCCCCTCCTCGGTGATCGCCTACGGCGGCCGGCTCGGCTATCAGGCCGAACGGCAGGACGACAACTACGTCGACGCCGGCGACACCGCCAATACCGAAGTGTCGATCTACAATTACCGCAACGGCAAAACTCTCGTCTTCGAGACCCGCGGTCTGGAAACCGACCCGCTGATGGAAGTCGGCGTCGGCGTGATCGCCTACGGCAGCGAAGGTTACATGATCCAGTCCTCGTACGGCTTTGTGGCCGTCTTTGACCCGGACGGCAACGAGGTCACCCGTTTCACCGGCGGGGACGACTCGTATCACTTCAGCAACTTCATCGACTGCGTCATCAACGGCACGCCCGAAAAGCTCAACGCCGACGCCCGCGCCGGCCATCTTTCCGCCGGGCTGAGCCATCTGGGGAACATCTCCTACTACCTGGGTGAAAAGAATTACGTCTCCCCCGAAGAAGCCGAAAAGATCGCCGCCGACATTCCGGGGAACGACGACAACGTCGCCACGCTCCGTCGGACGCTCGACCACCTGACCGCGAACGGCGTCGACCTGAAAAAGACTCCTCTTTCGATGGGCGTCAGTCTCAAGTTCGACCCCGACAAGGAAGTCTTCGTCGACAACGACGCCGCCAACGCGATGCTGACGCGCGAATACCGCGGCGAATTCGTCGTCCCCGATCCGGAAGAGGTCTGAGTCCGAATCCGAAATCATTTAAAATTTCCGTCGGAGTCCGTACTCGCCCCGGTGTCTTGTACGCCGGGGCGGCGTTTTTCTCCTCCCCGCGCGCCGAAGCGCGGCTTTCGAAAACCGGCGGGAAAAAACCGCTTGAAACACGGATTATCGTTTCCCGCTCGATTCGATCCCCGCCGCCGCGGGACCGCTCCGTCCGGAGAACATCTCCCGGCAGCTTGGGAAGAAAAACGCGGCGAATTCGCCGTCCCCGATCCGGAAGAGATCCGATTCCGAGTTCCGATTCGCCCGAGATTCCGTCGACTTCCGAGTTCACCCCGGCGGTTTGTCCGTCGGAGCGGCGCTTTAACCTCCGAAGTTTCCATCAAAGTCCCTCAATGGATGAAATTCGTTTCCGATGTCCGAACTGTACCGGTTCGATCGCCGTTCCGCGGGAACTGGCCGGTCAGGAAGTCTACTGCCGGTACTGCTATCGAAAGCTGACCGTTCCCGCCCGCAGTCAGCCGGACCGCCGCGCCCAAACGGAAGAACTATACGCCATCGACGAAAGTCCGCAGGACGCGCGCGAGCGGAGTCAGAAATTCTATCTCCCCGAATACCGCTGTCCGATCTGCGGCACCGCGATACCGGTCGCGTTCAACGAGATCGGGATCAGGAAATTCTGTCCCGACTGCGGCACGCCTTTTTCGGTCACCGCCGAGTGGTACGAACAAAAACGCCGGCAGCGGCGGCAGGAGCAGATGCGCTCATGGACCGACCCGGCGATCCGTCTCCATCCGGAGCGGTACCCCGAAAAGAACGCGGCGCAAGAGGTCTACGGGGTCTCCCCGCCCGCCGCCTCGAAGGCGTCGGAACTGGTTCATTGGCCCGAGCCGAAAGAGGACGCCGTCACGGCCGTCTGTCCCGTCTGCCGTTCGATTCTGTATATCGAAAAATCCCAGGTCGGTTCCAAGGTCCGATGTCCGGACTGCGCGTCCCCCTTTAAAGTCACGCAAAAGTGGTACGATTCCCGGCGAAAGATTCAAAAGGCGAGAAAGAGAAACACGCAGGAGCCGGTCGCGCCCCCCGCCGCGCCGACCTCGTCCTCCCTCCCCCGCGCAGCGGCGCCCCCCCCGGCGGCCCGGGAAAGTGCGGGCTCCTCTCCGGCGGTGCGTCCCCTCATCCCCTTTAACTGCGCCCGCTGCGGCGGACTGATCTACCTGGGAAGGTCGCGGATCGGCAAAAAGGTCCGCTGCCCCGACTGCGGCGCGGTTTTTCTCCTGACCGAAAAGAAATACGAGGAGACCGAGCGGCGCGCCGAAGCGCGGCACGCGCGTCTTCAATACGGCGGAACGCCCTCAAAAAGGACACCCCCCCCGCAGCCGTCCGGAGTCCTTTTTACCGGAAACAAAAATAGTTCCCCACCCGCGCCGAAAAAGCCGAAAGCTCCCCGGATCCCGGAAAAGAAGCTGATTCCGGTTCTCTGCGGGCTTTGCGGCACCCTTATGTACGCCGAAAAGTCGCAGATCGGAACGAAGATCCGCTGCCCCGACTGCGAGACATACACCACCGTCACGCCTCCGCTCGACTCCTTCGAGACCCCCGAACCCTCTCTGGGCGACGGATACAACATTTCCGACACGTCCGACGCGCCGACGGTAATCGAGCCGACTTTTACCGGCGGATACGATCTGGCCGAGCCGTACGACGCGCGGGAAGAAGAGAACTCCGACGGCGGGAAAAAGCCCGAAGACCGCCCGGAAGCCTGACGCGTCCTGCCGGCGGCAGAGTTCTACCCGTCCCGCCGAAATTGAAAAACGATAAAATGAGAGTTCTGATAGACTTTGTGGTCTTTTACGAAGTCGTCGAACCGCTCTTTGACTTTCGGCTGAGTCGCGATGTTATACGGCGGCTGCTCGACCACGATATAGTCGATCTTATACTTTTCGGCCTGACGGGCGATCCGCTTTTCCCCCTTCGCCAGAACCACGGCGATGAGCGGGTCGTTCCATCGGTCTTTCCCCTTTTTGAGTCCGGTGGTATAGAGGTCTTCCATCAGATCGAACCATTTCACCATCGAAGACGCGTCCTGCGGGATCTCTTTCCAGTTGGCGATCTCGGCGCGGCGGGCGTTCCATTTCCACGACTCGTAGCCGCGCGGCACCAGAAACACGGCGTCTTCGGGCGTATTCTCGCGCGCCCAGCGGCAGACGTCGAGCCAGCCGTTTGATATCGACTCTTTCGGCGGATTGCTCCGCGGAACCAGAACGCCCGTTTTCACGGCGGTCATCTGAGCCGCGCCCCAAATCGGCGCAAGAACCGCCAGGGTGAACGTCACCAAACCGAGCGCCGCCGCGCGAAAAGACGCGTTCCCTTTCGGTCTCGGGAGAGAAAAAAGAATTCCGAAAAAAAGAAGCGCCGCCAGGAAAGCGACCGCGTCGACCGGCCGGGGAGGAACCGGAAAGAGGGGCGAGACCGTCGCGGCCTCGGCCAGCGCCAGGGCGCGGGAAAGAAAGATCTTTTTGGCGACGACGAACAGCGCCGCGCCGGAAAGAAGAAGAGAAACGAAAAGTCCCGGAGAGAGACTCGCGAGCCGTTTCCGCCGCGCCGCCCCTCCTTCCGAAACCAGAAGGGCGCAGCTTCCCAGCGCCACGCCGGCCGGAACGGTCCAGTCGGAGAGACGAAACCAGTAGAAACGGAGCATATCGGCCGCCAGAGTCGTCTGCGGGATCCATTTCATTTTTGTCAGAAAGGAGAGTCCGTAATCCCAGAAAAGTCCGATCGCGGCGACCAGGAGCGAGACGCCGACGAACCGATTCCAGAATGTCCATCCTTTTGCCGAAAAGACGCGGCGGTCGGCGGGCGACGCCGCCGGTTTAAACCGGCAGAAGAAAAGCCACAGGAGCGTCAAGAGGAAAAAACGAACGCGGAAGGTCCACGGCAGGGTCGAGGGGACCAGGTGATGGGAGATCCGCTCGAAAACGTAGATCTGATGCGCCCGGTGCTGAACGTCGGCGGAAACCCCGCGGTCGAGCGCCAGCGCCGGCAAAAGACCGACGAGCGCGATCGCCCCGCCGATCGCCAGACCGAGCGCCGCCCGCCGGTGAGCCGAAACCGAGGCGTCCGACGCGGCGTCGGGGCGGCCGGCCGCGCGCCGATGCGAAAAGAGAATCGCGCCGAGCGCCGCCAGAACTCCCCAGCCGCCGACCAGCACGTGGAACGCCGAGGCGATTCCCATTAAAACGAACGCGCCCGTATAGCGCCGCCGCACAAGGAGCGCCAGCCCCCAAAAGAGGAAGGGAAATGCGAATCCTTTTCCTTCCACCCCGCCGACCACCCATTCCCCGGCGAGGTGAAAATTTTCGATATAAAAGAAGAACGCCGCCGCGGTCAGGATCGAAACTCCCTTTTTCGGAATCAGCGCCGACGAAAGACGCTGCCAGCCGAAGGCGGTCAGAAGCCAGATCGCCGCCCGCCCGAACCAGACCAGCGCGGCCGGCTTCAAAAAGAGGGAAAAGAATCCGAAGACCGCATAAAAGAGATAGTGGGAATCGGAGGAAGTCAGAAACGGGTCGCCGGCGAAATAGCCGGGATTCCAGAAGTGGATCGCCTTGCCGACGTAGTACGGTTCGTTCACGTCGGGAACGGGCCAGAACCCGTAAAGGAGACAGAGAAGAAAAATCACCGCGACTTCAAAAGCCGCGGTGCGTATCGATCCCCATCGGTCGGGTGCGCCGGGTTTATTTTCCATTCTGGATTTCCGCCGATGACGGATTCGCCTTATACTGTTCAAACGCCTCGGCGGCCAGACGCGTTCCCCACGGCGTGGGATATTCGTTATTAATACACGCCAGGCAGAGCCGTTCGGCGGGGAGGTCCAGCGCGCGGAAAAGCGCCTCGTGCGAGAGGAAGCGGAGCGAGTCAGCCCCCAGGTCTTTTGCCATTTCGTCTTCCAGAGCGCGGTCGGTCCGCCACTGGCTGATCGGTTTGCCCGTCTTATGGAAGAAGGGGGTCACGAAGAGCTGCCCGTAGGTCGACATATCCGTCCCATAGAAGCAGGGAGCGATGATCGGCGGACAGGCGGGGCGAACGTGAACTTCTTTCGCCTTGCCGACCTCGCGGATCCGTTTGAGGAGAACGCGCATCGTCGTCGAACGAACAATCGAGTCTTCAACCAGAAAGACGCGTTTCCCTTTCAGGACTTCTTCAAGCGGCGTGTATTTCGTTTCGGCCTTCCGCCACCGATACTCGCCGCTTTCGATAAAGGTTCGGCCGCTGTAGCGGTTTCGGATCAGCCCTTCGAGGCAGGGAACCCCGAGTTTATACGCCATCCCGTCGGCCGCGGCTTTCGCGGTGTCGGGAACCGGAACGACGATCGAATCTTCGTCGAGCGGGATATCTTCCTGAATCGCCATCTCTTCGCCGAGACGCTTGCGGGCGAGATAGACGCTCCGATCGTCCAGGGTACTGGCAACGTTGGCGAAATAGGCCCATTCAAAGAAACAGTGCGCCGAACGATGACTTTCGGCGAACCGTTCGAACCGGACGCTTTTGCCGTCGACGATGATCACCTGCCCCGGTTCGACGTTTTTGATCTGTTCCGACTTGAACCCCAGGTTAAAGAGGGCGACGCTTTCGCTGGCCGCAGCAAAAAGGGAACCGTCGAACGCGTAGAGAAGCGGTTTGATCCCAAGCGGGTCGCGCGCCACGAAGAGCTGGCCGTGCGCGTTGAGATAGACCAGGCTGTACGAACCGTCGAGTTTTTCGGAAAAACGCCTGCAGACCGCCAGCGGATCGGGATCCCCCGTTTTCGACTCCTGCGCCACCGCAGTGCAGAGAAAGTGAAGGAGCACTTCCATATCGGTGTCGCGTGCCAGCGAGGCGTTTTCGTCTTGCAGAATCTGCTCGCGAAGGTCGTGATAATTACTCAGCTGCCCGTTAAACGCGAAGCTGAACCACTTGTATTTCTTAATATGGTGCCGCTCGAAAGGCTGGGCGTAACTGCGGTCTTCCTGACCGGTCGTGGCGTATCGAACATGGCCGATCGCGGCGCAGCCGACGTAACGGTCCATCAGTCTGTGGTAATCGGCGCGATGGCTGAGATGAAAAACTTCGGAAACGCTGCCGACATCTTTGTGGGTATCAATGAGCTGTTCACGAGAAGGATTGTAAGAAGTGATTCCGGCGGCAAGCTGGCCGCGGTTTTGAAGATCAAGTAACATCCGGGGGATAAGCCGCGAGACCTCGTTGCGCCCCTGAGGCGGCGCCAGGGGCGAGGTTTCGCCGATCGAAAGGT
This sequence comes from uncultured Planctomycetota bacterium, assembly GCA_902766935.1. Taxonomy (GTDB): domain Bacteria; phylum Planctomycetota; class Planctomycetia; order Pirellulales; family Thermoguttaceae; genus RUG695. The sequence continues at coordinate 13,306 of CACXFR010000033.1, forward strand.
GATAAACCGCGGCCACGCCGCATTCTTCGTGAAGATCGCTCATCATTCTGCTTTCTTTTGATCAATGTTAAGGATCGGACGCAAACCGTGACAGCGACCCGACCTTCCCCCCAAAGACGAGCGGCCGATGCGCGTGCCACCCCTGCATTTTACATTTTATGCGATCTTCTTCAAGACGGAGAAATTTAAAAAAAGAGAGCCCCGTCAGTTGTTCAGGTGGATTTCGACAATATCCCCTTCCCGGATTTCGTAGTCCCCTTTGACCGGGGTTCCGTCGTGAACCGCCGTCCCCCAGACGCGGGCGCCGGCAAATTTTTCGACATAATCCTTGTGAATCAGTCCGGCCAGATCGAGAACCGTATCCCCCTGCCGCACGGTAAACGGTTTCTCCATGTCCGGTTCTTTCTTCGTCGGCGACTTGGTATAGACCCGAACCACGCCGAGGGAGTGATAAACGGCGTCGCGCAGTTCTTCCATCCCCGTCATTTCCGTCGCGGAAATCCGAAACTCCTCGAAGTCGGTCGGGCAGAGTTCGTGAAACAGCTCGATCCGCTCGGCGGCGTCGGGCATATCGATCTTATTAAAGACAAGAAACGTCTTGGTGAACGAAAGACCGACGTCCTCTTCGTCGAGGGACGAGACGCGGGCCAGACGCGTCTTGGTCGCGTTCAGGCGCTTGAGAACCTCGTCGCACTGCTCGATTCCGTCGTCGTCGCCGCAGTCGACCATCAGGAGAACCAGATCGGCGGCCCGGATAAATCCGTACATGTAAGGTTCCAGGTAATCGGGAGTGATCGGAGGAGTGTCGATCAGCTGAACCGTCACGTCGTTCCAGGGCATCATTCCGGGCATCGGCTGAAGCGTGGTGAACGGATAAGGCGCCACTTCCGGCCTGGCTTTGGTATACGAAGCCAAAAGCTGACTCTTCCCCGCGTTCGGTCCGCCGATGATAACCACGGTTCCCGCCCCCTGCCGCGGAATCTTCACGCTCTTGGCCCCCCCTTTTTTCGAGGCGGTGCGAGCGGCTTCGATCTCTTTTTTGACATCCGAGATCTTCGTTTTGAGCATCATCTGCATCTTTTCGCTCGCCTTGTGTTTCGGTATTTCGGCGAACATAACCTGCAGCCATTTCAGCTCTTCTTCGGGAGTCGCGCTGCGACGGTAATTCTCTTCGGCGCGAAGATATTGCGGGGTCAGATTGGCAGCCATACGAAGCGGTCCCTAAAATACAAAATAACAGACCCCATTCCCGCCGGAGCGGAATGGGGTCCTGAGATTGCTGAGCGGAAAAACGACGGCCGGAGATTCAACGCTCATTCGTCGTCGTCATCGTTCCAGTCATCGTCATCATCGTCGACTTCGTCGTCGTCGACTTCTTCCCATTCGGTTTCGTCGTCGTCCCAGTCGTCGTCATCGTTGTCGTCGCTGTCGTCGTCATCCCAGTCGTCGTCCCAGCCGTCTTCGTCCTCTTCGTCGTCCCAGTCTTCGTCGTCCCAGTCGTCGTCTTCGTCCTCGTCGTCTTCGTCCTCTTCGTCGTCTCTCCAGTCTTCGTCATCGTCTTCATCATCATCGTCTTCGTCGTCGGAGAGGGCCAGCGGCATCGGGAGAAGCCCCGTCATGCTTTCAAACGATTCGCTTTCACCGGGGAAAGTCAACTGATCATCTTCCATGTTCGAAACATCGGCGCTTCTGAATTCCATGGCAATATCCTTTATCAAACGGGTTCAATCTTATGGCGGAATGACCGCCGACCTTTTCTATCGGCAATATGATTTAAAAAATCGGCTTTGTCAACCTTGTTTTCTGCCAATTTACAAAAATATTTCCTTTTTTTCGTATTTGCTCTGTTTCAACCGAAATTTTCCGAATCAGGGCTCGTTTTCCGATGTCCCGCCGGAAGGGGGCGGCGTTTCGGACGGGGCGTTTTCGCCGGAGCCGTAACTCGGCAGCGCGGTGATGTCGGTCAGTCCGAAAACCTGCAGAAAACGTTTGGTCGTGCCGTAGAGGATCGGGCGGCCCGGCTCCTCCAGGCGGCCGACCATCTGAATCAGATTCTGATCCATCAGCTGACGAAGGATATCCCCGCACGCCGCGCCGCGGATCCGCTCAATCTGCGCGCGGAGAATCGGCTGCTGATACGCCACGATGGCGAGCGTCTCCATCGCGGTACGGGTCAGCCGCACCTCGACAGGCACTTCCTGAAGACGGAAGAGCCACGACGCGAACTGCGGATGGGTTCGAAGCTGGAACCCGTCGGCGACCTCGACCACGCAGAACGCGCTTTTCACCGCGCGGTAACGGCGGTTCAGATCCCGAACCAGCTCCCGCGCCTGAGACGCGTCTTTCAGCCCCGCCAGAAGCGCCAAACGCCGCCCGGGAAGCGGTTCGCGGCTCAGGAAAAGGGCCGCTTCGATCCGCGAAAGAGGGGATCCGTCCCCCGCGTCGCGCGGCTCGGAATCCGGATGGGACTGAAAGAATTTCATCATCGTCTGCCGAGGTTCTTTCTGCCGGTGCGGCCGGCCGGAAAATCGATCTTTTCGCGTGAGACGGTTCGGCGGAAAAGATCAGCCGACCAATTGAATGTTGTCGCGGTGAACCACTTCCTCGTAGGGGCATTCGCCGAGGATTTCACGAATATCGCCGCACGAGCGGCCGTGGATCCGTTCCAGCTCGTCATGGTTGTAATTTGTCAGCCCGCGGGCGACCTCTTCTCCCCGAAGGTTCAGGATCGCGATGATATCCCCCTTATCAAAGATTCCCCTGACTCCGGTAATCCCGACCGCCAGGAGGCTTTTCCCCTTTTCGAGGAGCGCCCGGGCCGCGCCGTCGTCGATGACGACCGCCCCTTTCGGAACCGCGGCGAATCCGAGCCATCGTTTCCGGGCCAGGAGGCGCCCTTTCGGGAAGAAGGCGGTGCCGACCTCTTCGCCGCCCATAATCCGGGTTAGGGTCGACTCGTCGTCCCCGTTGGCGATGATGACGCTCCCCCCGGCGGTCGTCAGAATCTGGGCCGCTTTGAGCTTGCTCGACATTCCCCCCTTGCTCCGCCCCGATCTCTTTTCGGCGACCATCGTCATCAGATCGGGAGTCCAGCGATCGACCAGGGGAATCAGTTTCGACGATTCCAGCGCCGGGTCGCCGTCGTAGAGTCCGTCGACATCGGTCAGGAGAATCAAAAGCGGCTCCATAAAGAGGTTCGCGATCAGCGCCGCCAGGCGGTCGTTGTCGCCGAACGTGGAGTTCAGTTCGTCGACGCTGACCGTGTCGTTTTCGTTAACAATCGGCAGAACGCCGTAGGTAAAAAGGGAAATAAACGTGTTCCGCGCGTTCAGATACCGATTCCGATGGATCAAATCCGACGCCGTCAGAAGGATCTGCGCGGGATACTTCTTATAACGGGCCAGCGCCTCTTCGTAGGTCTGCATCAGTTTCCCCTGCCCGATCGCGGCGATCGCCTGGAGCTTGGGATGTTCGACGGGACGCTTTTCGAGACCGAGAATCCCCATTCCCGCGCCGACCGCGCCGGAACTGACAAGAATCACCTTCTTCCCCAGGCTCTGGATCCGGACCAGGTCGTCGACGAGCTTGTTGATCCGCGCGACGTTCAGCCGCCCATCGGCGCCGGTCAGGACGTTCGTTCCGACCTTCACCACGACATACTCGGCGGTTTGAAAGATTTCCTGTCTGCTTAAACTGACCATAGTCTCCTCGAAAAACGCGGCGCGCTCTCGTGAAATGAAACGGCCGGAAACCCTTTCGCCGCGCCGATCCCCGGTCGGTACAGGAGTATACCGATTTTTTCCGGGTAGGGAAACCCCTTTGTGTCGATTCCACTTGAGCGACGGTGAGCGAAAGCGTAAGATAGGCCTCGTTCGTCCGCCAATCCGAAAAACCTAAAAGGAGCCTCTGATGACAGAAATTGAAGACAACGGTCAAGCCCCCTTTCCGTCCGAAAATGACGGGAACAAGATGAAGTCGTTTCAACTCTTCACCGAACCCTCGCCCCCGGATCTGACCCACTGCCGCGTTCCTCTTTCGGCTTGGTTCAGCGAGACAGGAACGTTCTGCAAGCGGTACTTTTGGCGCCTTTTATTCCTGTCGCTTCTTCTGTCGATCCTTTCCTCCCTCGGACAGGACGCAAGAAAGCTGGTCCAACGCGAGCCGGACGCCGGCGCTGGGACCGCGTGGAACCTCCTGACCGACAGCGCGTCGGCCCAGGAGGAATCGGCGGATTCCCACGGCGATGCCGCCGAAGAACAATCGGCCGCCGCGGAAGAGCCGGCCGATTTCTTCGACAACGCCGACGAAGAGAACGCCGAAAACGCCGCCGGGAAGTCCGATGCCGACGCCGCG
>CACXFR010000034.1 GCA_902766935.1 uncultured Planctomycetota bacterium
ACCGTCCGTTCATCGGTCAGAACTGGAACAAAGAGGCGGGCGACGACGATTTGGTCTATCCACGCGCGCTCCGTGCCGCCGACGCGGTCTTTGCGGGTTACGAGCCGGGCGAACTTGACGTCGATTGGGACGTCTTCTGACGGCCGGGCCTGCGCGTTGAAAGGGCGCCGCGGCGGTTTCGTCTGCCGCGGCGCCCTTTTCGTTTTTTATCGCCGAGCCGCGATTTTTTCGTTTCGGATTGACTTTGGCAATGAATATTGTATAAATTCAGTGGGCCGCGCCTGAACGCCCGGTTTCGTTCGGCGCGTCCCGGCTTCTTCTTAGCCGATCCCTTTTTGAAGGAGATCCCGATGAGAAACGATCTCAAAACCCGGAAACTCCGTCTGGAGTCTCTTGAAGAACGGACGCTTCTTGCCGTGACGTCCGGAGGGGGCGGGCCGCAGGACGCCGAGTTCGTTTCTGCCGCGCCGATGCCGGCCGGCTCGGCCGCCCCGACGGTCGATATCGATATCGGGAAACTCAGCAGTAAGCCGGGCTCCTCCTATTCCATCTATCTCGATTTCGACGGGCATGTCACTTCCGGAACCGAATGGAATACCAAATATACCGGCGGGAAGGATTTCTCGACCCCGCGGTTTACCGTTGACGGCAATACAAATAAACAGTCGTTTTCCCCGGCGGAACGGGCGGCGATTTACGAAATCTGGCTTCGGGTCGCCGAGGATTTTATGCCGTTCGACGTGAACGTGACGACCGTCGAGCCGTCGAAAAGCGCTTTCGCCGCGGGACGGGCTCAGCGGGTGGTGATCGGCGGGAAATACAGCGACTGGTATAAGTCCAGGGGGTCGGGCGCCTCTTACGTCGGGACGTTTTCCCGGAAGGGGGATCTTCCCAACTACGTCTTTTCCGAATCGATCGGCGGCGGCAATATTAAGGCCGTCGCGCAATCCGTCACGCACGAAACGGGGCATACGCTCGGTCTGAAACATAAGGGGAACAGACTGATCGCCGGGGAAGGGGAGTATTTCAGCGGTCTGAACGGCTGGGGGCCGATTATGGGAAACCCCGACCATCAGGAGTTAACCCAATGGTCCAAGGGGGAATACAAAGGCGCCAGCAACACGGATGACGAACTATCGGTCATTACCGGCCAGAACGGTTTCGGATACCGCGTCGACGATTACGCCGGTTCCTTCGACGGCGCCCGGCGCCTTTCGATCGTCGGCGGAAACGGTAAGATTTCCGGCATCATCGAACGGAACAACGACGTCGACGTGTTCGTTTTTGTGTCGGACGGTTCGCCGCTGAGTTTTTCCGTCGGGGGAATCGCGGGGGTCACCAATCTCGACGTGCTGGTGAAACTCTATTCCGAAAAACGTCAGCTGATCAAGACGTATAACCCCGCGGACCGGCTCGACGTTGAATTCGTCTTTACCGGCGGCGCGGGGAGTTACTATCTGACGGTCGAAGGAGCCGGACTCAGCACGGGGTGGCAGGGGATCTATTCCGATTACGGAAGTCTGGGCGCCTATACCGTTCGGGCGGGGAGTCCCGAAAACCTGGTCGTTACCACCCTGAACGACTCTTTCGCCAACGACGGTTTTCTCTCTCTGCGCGAAGCGCTGGTTCTGGCCGACGACCGAACGGTCATTTCGTTTGACCGTTCGCTTGCCGGCGGGACGATCCGCCTGACGAGCGGCGAGATTTCGCTCGATCGAAGCGTGACGATCGACGCCTCCTCGGTCGGCGGGATCACGATCGACGCCGGGGGGAAGAGCCGCGTCCTGACCGTGACCGGCGGAAATGCCGCCCGGCCGGTGACGCTCGTCGGCCTGACGATTACGGGGGGGAATGCCGCCGACGGCGGCGGCGGGATCAGCGTCAAGTCTTCGCTGAAACTGACGAACTGCACCGTTACGGGGAATACGTCGGCCGGGAACAGTTACGGCGGCGGCGGTCTTTTCGTTTTCAGTACCGGCAGCGTCGCGATCGTCAATTCGGTCGTCTCGAAGAATACCGCGTCGGCTCATTACGGCGGCGGGATTTACAACGCCGGCGCGGCGGTGATTACCGGCTCGCTGATTTCGGCGAATTCGGCGGATTCGCCGAAGGTCGGTATCGGCGGCGGGATTTTTAATTCCGGCACACTGACGGTCGTCGGTTCGACCGTGTCGGGGAACGCGGGGGTGAACGGCGGCGGGATTTACGTCAAATCCGGCGCGGTCGCGCTGACCAATTCCATTCTCGCGTTCAACGGCGCCGGCAGCAACGCCGATATTAAAGGCGCCTATTCCGGAAGTCATAATATCGTCGGTTCCGATCCCGGCTTTACGGCCGCTCCGGTATTCATATCGGGCAAACTTGCGAACGCGGAGTCGCTCGACTTCTCGCTGACGGAAAAAAGCGCGGCGATCGACACCGGCGCGAACGACGCGGTCGATGCCGAATTCGATCTTGCCGGGAATCCGCGTATTACGGGGGGCACGGTCGATATCGGCGCGTATGAGTATCGGGGGAACGTCGAAGAGCCGTCGACCGTCGTGACGACGCTCTCCGATATCGTCGACGACGTCGACGGGCTGATCTCCCTGCGGGAGGCGGTTCTTTACGCCGCCGACGGCGATACCGTCACCTTTGACCGGTCTCTGGCGGGCGGAACGGTTACGCTCGGCGGGACGCAGCTTGAAATTGCCAAACGAATCGGTTTCGACGCGTCCTCGATCGGCGGGATCACGATCGACGCCGCCGGTCAGAGCCGCGTCTTTTGCGTCGCCGCCGGGAGTTCCGACGCCCCGGTGACCCTGAACGGGCTGACGATGACGGGGGGAAGCGCCGAAAGCGGCGGCGCGATTTACAATACCGGGGCGCTGAGATTGATAAGATGCGCGGTGATCGGCAGCAGAGCGGCCGATTTGGGGGGCGGGATCTATAACGGCGCCGACCTGACGCTTATCGAATCGGCGGTTTCGGGGAATACCGCGGCCCGCGACGGCGGCGGGCTTTACAACGTCGCAGCCGCTTCGGCGGCGCTGACGAACACGTTTCTTACGGGGAATACGGCGGAAAGTCACTACGGCGGCGGGATATATAACGCCGGCGCGCTGTCGGTTATCGGTTCGGTGATTTCGGCGAATTCGGCGGAGAATAACGTCGGCGGCGGGATTTTTAATTCCGGCGCGCTGACGATTGTCGGGTCGACCGTTTCGGGGAATGCGGCGAAAAACGGGGGAGGGATTTACACAACCGGCGAAAATGCCTCGCTCTCCAATACCATCGTCGCGGCCAATTATTCCCCGTACACCAAAAATATCAAAGGCTCCTATTCCGCCGGCGCCGGCGGCAATATCGTCGACGCCGATCCCGGTTTTGCCGCCGCGCCGGTCTTTGTGTCGGGTAAACTTGTGAACGCGGAGACGCTCGATCTTTCGATAACCCCGGAAAGCGCCGCGCTGGACGCCGGCTCAAACGGCGCCGCCCTTACCGAAACCGATATCGCCGGGAACCCGCGTATTTCGGGCGTCGCGGTCGATATCGGAGCGTATGAGTATCAGGTGGAGATTGAAACTCCTTCGACGGTCGTGACGACGGCGCTCGACGTCGTCGATATGTATGACGGGGAAATCTCCCTCCGCGAGGCGGTTTTCTACGCCGACGACGGAGCGGCGGTGACGTTCGGCGACGCGCTGGCGGGGGGGAGAATCGTTCTGAACGGTTCGGCGCTCGATATTGCCAAGAGCGTCGGGATCGACGCCTCTTCGATAGGCGGGATCACTATCGACGCCGGCGGAAAAAGCCGCGTCTTTTCGATTACGGTTAAAAGTCCGGACAGCCCGGTGACGCTGACCGGTCTGACGATGACGGGGGGAAGCGCCGGTGACGGCGGCGCGATTTACAATACCGGATCGCTGAGTCTGAAAAGGTGCGCGGTGACCGGGAATACCGCGTCGCATTACGGCGGCGGAATATACAACGCCGGCGCGCTGTCGGTGACGAATTCGGAGATTTCCGCGAACTCGGCGAACGCTAGTGTCGGCGGCGGGATTTTTACGTCCGGTACGCTGACGATCGTCGGGTCGACCGTTTCGGGGAATACGGCGAAAAACGGCGGGGGGATATACATAAGTTCCGCCGCGGTCACGCTGACGAATTCTATCGTTGCGTTCAACGACGCCTCCTCGAACGGCGATATTCGGGGATCCTATTCGGGCGGTAGCAGCCTTGTCGGGTCCGATCCCGGTTTTGCCGCCAAGCCGGTCTTTGAGTCGGGCGCGCTGACCAATTCCGACGCGATGGATCTGGCGCTTGCGCGGGGAAGCGCGGCGATCGACGCGGGGGCGAACGATGCGGTCGACTCCGAAACCGACCTTGCGGGGAATCCGCGGATTGTCGGCGAAGCGGTCGATATCGGCGCTTATGAGTATCAGGAGAGTTCGGCCGTTCCCCTCGATCCGCCGGGGATTATTTCGGGCCGGAATGCCGAGTACGTTTCATGCGGCGCGAATCGGCATCGGATCGCCTGGAATGCCGTTGAAAATGCGGTTGGCTATGAACTGGCGTATTCCTCCGGCGGCGGGACGAACTGGATCTCCGTCCCGACTACCGAAACCTCGGCGGTCGTCGGCGGCCTGACTTACGGCAGTGAAATGATTTACCGCGTTCGCGCGCTTGGTTCAGGTTCATTCGAGAATTCCGCTTGGAGTCCGGTTAAGGTTTTCTCCGTCTGCCCGATGGATATCAACGGGGACGGCGATATTTCCGGCGCGGACCGGACCGTTCTCGCCGGCGTGTGGCTCGCCGAGGAAGGGGACGAAAATTTCCTCGCCGCCGCCGACATTAACGGAGACGGCGAAAATACGGGTGCGGATCGGAGTTTCCTGAGCGGCAACTGGCTGAACGAAGCGGGTGAAGACGAGATGTTCTTCCCGCGTCCCAAAGCCGCCGACGCGGCTTTTGCGGGTTACGAGCCGGGCGGCCTTGACGTCGGCGGGGATCTCTTTTAAGGCGCGGAACGCCCTCGGTATGAGGGCGGTTACCGAACCAGCAGTTTGTCCGACGCGACCCAGCCGGCGACCCCGTCCGGGGTCCTGACGCGGAACCAGCCGGGCTGCGCCTCGAGAACCCGGCATTCGTCGAGTTCGCGGAGCCGCGCGACCGGGTCGTAGGCGGCGCCGTTTCCCTTGCGAAGTTCGGTCTCGGCGGCCGCGATCCCGCGGCGCGCTTCCTGATATCGGTCGAGCGACAGGGAACCGAACTGAACGAGCGAAATCAAAAAGAACGCCGCCGCGAAGCTCCGAAGCGCGCGCCGGCGCGGCGCCGGCGCGAAGAGCGCGGCGAACGCCGAAAGCGCGGCCGCCAGAGTCAGACCCAGAAATATCTTCTCCTGCGCGGGACGCGAAATCAGCCGCCGCCAGAAGAGGACGGCGTCGAGAAACCCCCGCTTTTCCGCGGAATCGTTCGGTTTGATTTCGGCGATTGCCGCTTTGAGCTCTTTGTCTGTTGGAATGTAACGCTCGGCGCGCCGCCATGCCGCCAGGGCGCGCGGAAGGTCGCCCGCGCCGCGGTAGGCGCGTCCTAAGTTGTAGAGGATCGCGCCGTTTTCTTTTCCCTCGGCCAGAAGGCCTTCCCCCGCCGCCGCGGCCTGTCGGAAGAGACGCGCCTTTTCGTCCTCTCCGGCGTCCGACGCTTCGGCCCGGGCGTATAGCGAGACGGCGCGGTCGAACTCTTCCCGCGTCTGTTCGTCGGGCCGGCATCCGGTCAGGGTCAGAAGGAACGGAATCAGAAGGAGTCCGAGCGTTTTGGCCGGGTTCTTCTTTCGGCGCGGCGCCGGCCGTTCGCTGAGCGCGGCGGTCCATCGGCGGTAGAGCTCCTCGACCTGCGCTTCGGTGACCGAAGCGTCGGCCCCGGCGAACTGTTCGGCTTCGAGCCGGTCGAGGAGGGCGGCGAATTCGCCGGCGAGTTTTTTGAACTTATCGCTCGGAGCGTCTTTGATCCATTCGGCCAGGAGCTCGTCGATCTCGCCGCGGCTGAGCGCGTCGGCGCGGCGGTTTCCCCCCGCCGTAAGCGGGGCGAGGAAGGCGGTCGCGACCGCGTGATGAACCGCGCCCGTCCCTTCGGCAAACGCTCTGCGCAGAAGACGCGCTCCGGCGCGCTGCGCCGCGCCGGAGCTGTCCGCGGCGCGCCGGCGCCGCACGTGCCGGATAAGGCCGAACGCGCCGACCGCCGCGTAAACCGCGCCGGCGAAAAGCGCCATTTCGC
>CACXFR010000035.1 GCA_902766935.1 uncultured Planctomycetota bacterium
ATTCCAAATAATCAAGCCGGTCTGCGGCCGTCCGAACTATTCCGGAACTCGTTCAAGTCTGCGATTATTTCGCACAACGCGAAATGGAGGGAATATTCACAAACCGATCTTAACAAAGAAACGAACCTTCCCGGGATATTCTTCCGAATAACATCATAGTTGGTAAAGGAGTCCACTAAAATGGGCACGCCTCAATCGTTCTTCCGCCCGCCAAACAAAAACGGGGAAAGAGACCGTGTCTCTTTCCCCGGGAAAACTCTTCGGCGTCAAACCGGAATTTCAGCTTTTCTCGCGCTTGAGCGCCGCGCGGACCGAACCCTTCGGGTCGGCGATCAAAAGGCGGACGAGCCAGATGACCAGCGCCAGGGCGACGACCGAAAGTCCCAGATAAGCGTCGTTAATCATATCTCCGAGCGCCGGGGTAAAATACCCCGCTTTCAATTCGGCATACTCAAAGATCGCGTCGACAAACCACATAATCGAGGCGCCCCAAAAGAGGAAACAGAGAATCCCGAGCCTCATACTATCGTCTTTGCGGTTATACCACAGAATCGTGGAAATAATCGCGGCAAATACGGTGATCAGAAGTGTCATCGAGATTTCCCCTTCCTTAGCCGACGGACTGCTGAAGATCGTCCGGCGCGGGACGTTTGGCGATCACGTCGGCCACCTTGCACATCACAAACCAGACGACGGTGATCAGGGCGGCCATCGTCACGCCGACGGTCGCCATCTCGTGAAGCATCTCCGCGGTATCTTCCGGACTCGACATCGCCGTCAGGAAGGGGAACCACGGAACGATCTCGCCGTGCCAGAGGTGTTCGAACGCCAGAAGGATGCATCCTCCCCAGAGCATTCGGGTGAGCCACTTGATTTTCCGGCGGAAAGGCACAACCGTCGTGCTTTCGGCAACCGCGTCTTGGGAAACGGCTTTCGGTGCTTCCTTTTTACGCGTACATTTATCAACGGCGGAAACGACAACCGCTTCAACTGCCGGCACTACAAAACACGCCATCGTCAACCTCCTCACAAAAAAGGTGCACTACCCCCCTCTGAGAGAATAACATACCTTCATAGTATACGGGTTTTAACAACCAACATCTCGCGATATGAACCGAGCTTCTGCGCGGCATCAGTACCCGACTTCTGCAGGGAACAAACAAAGTATAAACTATTCTAGGAAAGATTCAAGAGTTTTTTTAAATGCTCCGCAGCGTCTTCAATCAGTCGGCCGGTCGAATATCCCCCGATCCCGGCGATATAGGTGCCGCAGTTGTTGAATGGAATCAGAATCCGTTTGGCCCGAGCCTGCGCCACCGCCGTTGCCATCGCGGGGGTGATTTCTCCGAGCATCGCGTCAGCGGTCACGATCCCGATCGGTCCGACGATGACGTCCGCTCTGCGGCAGGCCACGACGACCGAATTTTCGCCGGTGGCGGCTTCGTCGGCACCGGCTTTGAGCATCGTCGAAGTGGCCGCCGAGTTCGTTCCAACGGCGATGATATGGGCGTTTTCGGTTCCCTTTAACAGAGAGATGATCTGACGGCCGAGTCCGCCCCCCTGAGCGTCGATCACTAAAATATTCATTTTCTTTTCGTCCCCCTTTTCAGCGTTTCTTTTTAATCCAAATCGATGGTCAGCAGAATGCCGACGCAGGCCAGGCAGAGACCGAGCCAGACGAGGATGTTCGTCGGCTCGTGTAGGACAAACCGACCGAGCAGAGTCAGGAGTACAAGCTGCGAAACGGCAATCATCGTTACCTTCGACGCGCTGGCATACCGCAGTCCCAAGTTGAGGAGCAAAAAGGCGACGGTCACGCAAATTCCCGAAGCCAGAGCAAGTACCCAGCAGTCCGCCGGCACCGCGGTAAAAGCGTCTCTTCCCTCACCGGCGAAAAAGAATCCCCCGCCCGTGACCGCGCCGACAAGACAGATCAGAAACAACGAAAGCGAAAGGGGAACCTCGGGACGGACGTCTGACTTCTCCTTCTTCGATACTTTGCGCATAATCAGATAGAAGAGAGTATGTCCCAAACCTGTCAGAAGCGCCAGCGCGACTCCCCATCCGACATGGGCGGAGAGGAAAGAGTCTTTAAGAAGCGGCTTCATCCCTGTATGACTGAAGGCGATGAAAGCGATCGCGGCGGTCAACACGGCGAAAGTGACGGTCTTTTTCAACGAAACCTTCTCGTGAAGAAAGATCGCTCCGAGTAGAAGCGTTTCGAGAATCGTCGAAATCTGGATCAGCGGGTTCGCCAGAACGAGACCCAATACCGCGTAGGACCATATCCGCATCCGGGCGCCGAGAAACTCACAAAAGAATCCGGCGATCAGGAGTGCGGCAATCACTTTCAGCGGCGGCCAGGAGAATTTTCGGCGAATCGCCAAAAATAGGATAACCGGAACCGCGGTCAAAACGCCGACCGATTCCCTGACGCAGAGGATCCAGTCCGGATTAACCCGTTCCGCAAGGCAACGGACCAGGAAGAAGGCCAATGTATAGCAAAGGCTTGAACCGAGGCAGTACCAAAAGCCGCGCAGACGCTGGCCGTCGGAAACGGGCTCGGAGTCTATTGGCATTGTATCGACGACTTGAACGTCAGATGTCGGTTCAATTGTCTGCAACGGTGAATTCCTGTCACGTGGATTTATACTTCCCCATTATACCACATTTTCAAAAGCGCTTAACGGAGGTCCCCGGGAAAGAATAGATGACGCGGCGCAGATATTTCCCCGTGAAGCGCAGTCAGTCCAAGTCGGTGGTCATGAGAATTCCGACACAGGTGAGTGCCACTCCGATCCAGACGAAAAGGTTCGTCGGTTCGTGAAAAAAGAATTGCCCCAAAAAGGTCAGGAAGATGAGCTGCGAAACCGATATCATCGCCACTTTCGAGGCGGTGGCGTAACGCAGCCCGGTATTAAGGAAAAGGAACGCCGTCATCTCGGCAATCCCCGCGGCGAGTCCGAATCCCCAGCAGGCTGCCGAGGGTATGATAAACGCGCGAGCCCCCTCACGCGCGAAGAAACCCGCTCCGCAGGTTAAAGCCCCCACTCCGCAGACAAAACAGACCGTAAACGTCGCCGGAAGCGGCGTCGGGGCGTCCCGACTTTCCTTCTTGGAGATTTTTCGTATCGTCAGATAAAAAATTGTATATCCGAGTCCGGAAAGAAGAACGAGCACAATCCCCCACCCGAGCTGCGTTCCGGGAAGAGAATCCTGAATGAGCGGTTCCATTCCCGTCTGACTGACCGAAATCAGAACGATCGCGGCGGTAAAGATTCCGAAAGCGGACCATTTTTTCAAAGAGATTTTCTCGCTCAGAAAGACCGCGCCCAAAAGAAGCGTTGTCAGAATCGTTGAAATCTGAATCAGGGGGTTCGCCAAAACCAAGCCGAGCACGGCAAACGCCCAAATCCTCAGCCTTCCGCCGAAAAACTCGTTAAAAAAACCGGCAGCGAGAACCAGACCAATTACGCGAGGCGACGGCCAGGAATATTTTCTTCGAAACGTCAGAACCAAAATGAACGCAAGGGTCGTAATAAACGAGACCGACTCTTTCACGCAGAAAATCCAGTCCGGATGGACGCGTTCGGCCAGCGAACGAACCAGAACGAACGAGATCGTATAACAGAGACTCGAGGCCAGGCAGTAGTAAGCTCCGATTCGTCGAAACGATTTCGGCATCGAATCCGGAGACGGACGACGGGCGGCGCACTGCCGTACGGGAACGGGCGAACTTCCTGTTTTCACCGAAGCGTATCCTTCTAAGCGTCTGAGAAACGCGTCTTATTCGAGCGCATTTTATAACATATTTTCGTGGCTCCATAAGGGGGTGTTCCGTCGGGAAAGCAAAACCGGAAAGCGAATTTGGACAAAAGAATACAAAAAGAAAAACGGGACCGTTCCGCCCCGCAAGTCGATGGTTCAAGTGGCGAAAATGTTGTCAAGTGGCGTCAAATCCCGACTCATCACCGGCCGCCCGTTTGCCCTGATCGTCGGTCGTTTCGTCGGATTCGGGACTCTGATTCTGAATCCGATCAAACCAGTTCTTAAACCGTCCCCCTTCCCGTTTAGAAAAGAAACTCGTCTGCTTGCCGGAATGACGGCTCTCGGTCTGGGGGAATCGAGGCAGCGGCGAGGTCTCGCCGTCGCGCGGCTTCGGAGAACCCCCTTCGATCTCGCTCGGCGGGATCAGATTCCCGTCTTCGTCGCGTTTGCCGCAAATGTTAATAACTCCCTCGAGCTTATCGAACACCTGCCGCGGAATGAACGGCTTATAGAGTACCCCGAGTAACCCTTTCTTATTGGCGCTGACGAGAGTGTGCCCCGGATCGTAGCCGAATCCCGTGCTCAAAAGGAGCGGCGGAACGCGAAGATTCGGATAGAGGTCAAACATGCGAAGCATCAGCTGATAGCCGCTCATCCCGCCCTCAGGTTTAATTTCGCAGATCACGGCGTCGTAATCCGAACATCGGAGCATCTTCAGGGCGATCAGCGCGTCGGGCGCCGTTTCAACAATACAACCGAAATCCTCTAAGATGGCATGAGCGGAACTGAGCATATCCGGGTCGCGGTCGACGACCAAAATACGCCGACGATTAAGGATTCGGGACAATTCCTCATTAGAATCCTGAGCCGACGTCACTCGGCGCCGAACCAGAGTAACCTGGTCTTTAATCACGCGGACATTTTCGAGGATCTTCCGAAACGCCGAAATCGAGGACGGATCTACATCCAGGTTGGCATCCAACAGACAAGCGGTGTTCTGGATAATTTCGTCGATCGGAGAAGCGATCGACTCGATCACCGCGCCCAGGCTGGTCTGAACGGCGAGAACTTGCTCAAACGAAAGGACGTCCAGCAGATGGAGCGCGGTCGCCACGTCGCGCATAAAAATTTGGAGGTAGTAGATATCCAGTTCGGAAAAAGCGCACGGCTCGGTACATTCGACATTGCATGTTCCGATAACTTTGTCACGCCAGACAAGAGGAATGGTCAGCGAGGAACGGGTATCAGGAGAGCCGGGAAGATAAAACGGATGATCAAGGGTCTCTTCGCAGTAGTAACAGACTTTGTTATGCGCCACATATCCGGTAATCCCGTTCTCATTTGACGAAGAGACGAGCGTCCGTTCTCTCGCCTCCGGCGAAATACCGAAAGCCAAAAACGGTTTCAAACGCCCCGTCGTCTCTTCAAGAGTGCGGATCTCGAAAATACTGTAGTGCAGAATATTCTTAAGTCCGTTTTCAACCTTCTGACGCAGAAGTTCCTTCCGTTCTTCGGGGGAATCGATGACAAGTTTGTTTGAAGGCAGATCGGTAAGTTCGGCGCCGAGTTCAAGAAGTCTTCGGAGTGTATCGTTAACTTTCTGCGCCGGGGTGACGTCGCGCATTTCGACCACGAAACGGTAAAGACTGCCATCCTCAGAGGAAACCGGAGAGAAAACCAGTTCAAAGAAGCGCGACGCGATCCGAATCGTGGTCGTCACCGATTTGCCGTTGCTGCGAACCGAAGAGAAAGGACAGAAGTCGGGGCCTTCGATCTCGCAGTCACCGAGCGCGTCGTAGAATGGAACGTTAACCGGAACCGGCTTCCTCAGAATGTCGGAAAACGACTTGTTGGCATAAAGAAGACGCTGGTCGAGGTCAACCAGTGCGATACCGATCGTCAGCAGATTGATCCGGCTCTGCAATTCCCGCGACTCAAGTACATCGTCGAAATTCGACGTTTCTTGGGAATACGAATTCATTTTTTTCGAATCGGCCACGACAAATCGCTTTTCGTGAAAGAAACCGGCAACGTTCGGAAAAGTAAACGCCCCGGTCGCTGGAAATGCCCCGACGTTCATAGAACACCCAACCACGCGAAAGATGAATTCAAGCGGCAGGGGAAATCGATTCACCCATTGCCCGCGCTGATCCGGTTAAACCCTTCATCCTTCCTTGGCATAGCGATTATAAGTCCTTCATTCGTTTTTCGCAATAAAAATTTCCCAGTATTTTTATCTTTTGTTTTCTTTTCAAACGAAGCAGCCGTTACAATCCGAGTAATCCCTTGAATCCTTACCTGAAATAGGATAGAATGTGGGCGTCGGCCCCGCGCGGCCGACGGAATCTCCGCCCGAATGAGTCCGGCGGATTTCCGGCAGACCGATCCGGCTTTCCGCACCGGCTTACCGTCGACTTTAAAGGGAGTGCTGTTCCGACGACGCTCCCGCAAATCTGATAGAAGGAGAAGATCGAAATTGTCGAGGCGATTGTTTACGAGTGAAGCTGTCAGCATGGGACATCCCGATAAGCTGGCCGACAGAATTTCCGATTCGATTCTGGATGCGTGTTTGACGCAGGACCCCGGAAGTCACGTCGCCTGCGAAACGCTCGTAACAACGGGGCTTGCCCTCATTGCCGGCGAAATCGCGACGCGCGCATCCGTCGATTATGAGGCGATCGTCCGTCAGGCTATCCGCGAAGTCGGCTACCTCGACGAATCGTGGGGAATGAACGCCGAAACGTGCGAAGTTCGCAACAAGCTTCACGAACAGAGCCCCGATATTGCCCAGGGGGTCAACCTGACCGCCTCGATCGGCGCCGGCGATCAAGGTCTGATGTTTGGCTACGCCTGCACCCAAACCCCGGAACTGATGCCTCTTCCGATCGCGCTGGCTCACAAAATCACGAACCGTCTGACCGAGGCCCGCGTTACCGGCGAGATCCCCTGGCTTCGTCCCGACAGCAAAAGCCAGGTCACGATCGAATACGACGGGAACATACCGGTTCGGATCGACACCGTCGTCGTTTCGACCCAGCACAATGACGATGTCCCGCAGGAAGAGATCAAACAAACCGTTCTCGAAAAGATCGTTCGCCCCCTCTTGCCGGAAAACCTGGTTCACGGCGCGTATAAAACCTGGATCAATCCGACGGGAAAATTCGTGATCGGAGGCCCTCACGGGGATTGCGGTCTGACGGGACGTAAAATCATCGTCGACACGTACGGCGGATGGGCCCACCACGGCGGCGGCGCGTTTTCCGGAAAAGACGCCACCAAGGTCGATCGAAGCGCCGCATACATGGCACGCTATATCGCGAAAAATATCGTCGCAGCCGGTCTTGCCGACGAGTGCGAAGTTCAGCTTGCTTACGCGATCGGGGTCGATCGGCCCGTCAGCGTCATGCTGAACACTTCGGGAACGGCAAAAATCGCCGAAGAAAAGCTCGTCGATTTGGTGAAATCTCATTTCGATATGACGCCGAAAGGGATCATCGAAACCCTGGATCTCTGCCGACCGATTTTCGTCAAAACGAGCAGCGGCGGGCATTTCGGACGGAACGACCCCGACTTCACCTGGGAGCAGACCAACCTCGCCGAAACGCTTCGGCGCAAGGCCGGTCTTTGACCTCGCGTATTCCCAACGAATGAAAACGGCCCAAACGACCCCAACGAGCGAACCCGCAGTAAACCGGGTCAGATTTATTCTGACCTGGTTTACCTTTTTGTTTGCCGGTATTCTTTGGCTGATCTTCGCCTCGTTCCTCGCTCGCCACGATCATTTCCGTTTCGCTCCTTTCCCCGTGCTTCCGCTCTTTCTCCTGGTCCTGCTCGCCGGCATCGCGTCGGCGGCTCTCCATTTTTTCCACGCGGCTGGTGAGGCGTGGGACGCGTTCCCGTACTGGCTCGACGAATCGTCGATTCAAAAGAAGCCGTTCCTCATTTCACTGCCGAACTTCTTAACCGCGGTACTCATCCTCGGCTGGCATCTTTCGGGACTCACAATTTCCGTCGTCCTTGCGGTCGCTTTCCTCGAGACCGTGGTCTGCGGTATTGTTCCCCGATGGGGGGAACTGTTCGCCCGTAAGCTCCGGCGCCTCTGCGCGGGCGAAAAGCCTCCTCTCCCAATCGAGACGTCATCCCCTGCCCCTTCCGTATCATTCGTCGCCGCCCCTTCCACTCCCTCATTCCCGCCCGATGCGGATACCATTCGTCTGCGTCCCGAAGAGACTTCTCCCTTCAGCGGCGTAGTTTCAGACGACAGCGCCGACGACGAGGAATGCGAACCCCCTCCTCCGGACGATCTTCTCGTCTCTCAGAATCGGTGTCTGAACGGCGACGGCACCGAACGCGAAGAAGGATGGTTCCGCGTTCCGTTTCGACCGGGCGAGACGTCCGCGGTCTGCCACCTTTCATTCTGCCCTCCCTTTCGAACGCGCCCGAAACTTCAACTCTTCCAACTCGAGGGAAACGAGGTTCAAATCACGCCGACCGTCGTCGAGCCGTTCGGCGTCCGCGTCGAAATCAAACGCTCCGCTTCCGATATATCCGATGACGATTCGTCGGTCGACCGAAGCGTTCGGATATGCTTCTTTGCCGACGAATCGGAATCCTCGGGTGATCAAACCAAAGAAAGTTAAGCGGAACATCATGGGGAAGATGCCCGACTGGCTGCTGCAAAATTTAGGCGTCTGCGGACGCGACCTTCTTCACCGATGGATGGGAACCCTCGACTACAGAATCGCCTATTACGACCCCGACGTTGATCCGGCGCTTCCGGACTGCCGACGTCGGCGGCTCTATATCTTCTGGCACGAGTATATCACCTTCTATCTCTATCAACGTCATCATTGCCGACTGGCAATGATGCTGTCGAAGCACCGTGACGCCGACGTTCTCGAAAAAATCGCCCGCCTTACCGGTTTCGGCGCCGTACGCGGATCGACGCGGCGCGGAGGCGCCGAGGCGATCCTCGGGATGATAAAACAGCAGGAGAGAGACTGGCACCTGACGATCACCCCCGACGGACCGCGCGGCCCCAGGCGGAAAATGGCGCCCGGTTCGGTCTATATCGCTTCGCAGCTTCAGATACCGATCATCGCGGTCGGGATAGGATACGACCGTCCCTGGCGGCTATCGACATGGGATCGATTTGCGATCCCCCGTCCCGGTTCGCGGGCGCGGACAATCCCCAGTTCCGAAATCTTCGTTCCCCCCAACCTTTCCAGGGCGGGAATCGATTATTACACGCGAAAAGTCGAATCTCTCCTGAACAGGCTGACCGCCGATGCCGAAGAATGGGCCGAAAAGGGATACTCCGTCGAAGGAGAGTGCAGTATGCAGCCCGGTCCGAAGAACGGCATCCTTTACTTCGCCCGGCAACGCGCGGCGGAACTCTCCCCATCGCCGGGTGCCGAAAACTTGGAGGAATTTCAGTCGCAGCATCAATAAAATTGCCGAAACGATATTAAACCGTTTCGGCAATTTCATTGACTCGCGGGAAAGACGGCCGATCAGCTGACAGCGATCCGTTTCCCACCCTCTTTTCCGCTTTCGATCCCCGCGATCACCAGTTTCATCAGTTCGATCGTCTCCCCGAATGGAATCGGCCGCACGCCGGTCCGGAGATACTCGATAAACGAACACTGCAGATCCCGGAACGAGTTGTAGCTGTCCTGGAACTTGATCTCCGTCTCTCCGGCGTTCCCGACGAGCATTAGGCGGCTCCAGAAAATATCTTTTCGATTGGCGATCAGAATGTCGGCGCCGCATGAATGAACCAGATGAACCAGGTTTTTCTCCGGCTGCGGGTCGATATTCTCCACCGAAACGAACCCGGGCCCGACAATCGGGTAGATCGTCTCCAGCGCGTGAATCCCGTACGTCTCCCACTTTTTCGGCATCGTCATGGTGATATAACGCATTTCGCCCAGTTCGTGGTAGTTTCGGTGGTACGGTTTGAACTCTTTACCGAACCGCATCGAACTGGCCGAAAGGAACTTCGCGCCCGCCTTATCCCACGCGATAAACTGTTCCAGGTCCGCCCGGTTATCGCAAAGAGGTTTGTCGATCAGAAGCGGAACGCCGTTTTCAATAAAGAACCGCGCGCGGTCGACGTGCTGGTACCCGATATCGGTTCCGATTATCACCGCGTCGACTTCACCGAGCATCTCTTCCGGTCTGTCGACCACGTTCGGCACCAGAGACAAAGCCGAAACATGCTCGGCGTCCGATTTTTTGTCGCAGTAAACATGGGTCACCTTCGCGCCGGGAATCCCGATTTCGTCGGAGGGAACCTTATTCAGATAAGCAGGAATTCCCGGAAAGGGACATTCGGCGGTCATTCGCTCTTTATTGTAGTTATTGTAGATCGCGCTCCACGAATAGGGATGCCCGTTCCCTTCGGTCATTCCGATCATTCCCAGCCGAATATTCATCGGATCTTTCACTAAACTGCCCATTACAAAACCCTTTCTGTATAAATCTTATCCGTTGGTAACTTCCGCCTCCGTTTTCCGATTCCGATCGTCCCCGACGGAAAGATCGGGAAGAATCTTCGGCGGGAACGCATAACTGGCGATCCAGCCGACCAGATAGGTGGCGATCACCCCGATCCCCGAGTAGAGGAGAAGGTGCACCATCTGGTGTTTGGCGATATAGAACTGCAAAGCGCAGCTGGCAATCAGCCCGACCAGGGTGCCCGGAGTATTCGCCCTTTTACAGAAGACGCCGAGGAAGAATATCCCCGCCAGGCCGCTCGACACCAGCCCGATAAACATATTGTATTGATCCCAGAGCGAGGCGATATCCCATGTAGCCATCGCCAGGGCAAAGAGAATTCCGCACGCCCCTGAAACCAACGTCACCACCCGGGCGGCGCCGAGCGCGTGTTCGCGCGAAAAGCGGAAGATCCGTTCGTGGAAATCGATCGTATACGTCGCCGAGATAGCGTTGATTCCCGAACTGACGCTCGACATCGCCGAGGTGAAAAGCGCCAGCAGCAAACATCCCGAAAGCCCGTTCGGCAGCTGGCTGACGAAGAACCACGGCATCAGCGAATCGTTATTACTCATTGTCACCAGAAGCTCTTTGGGGTTTTCCTTATAGAAAACGTAAAAAAGCGTCCCCGCCAGGAAGAGAAGAAGCAGGTTCGGGACCATCAGTCCCAGACTGATCCACACGCCGCGGCTTCGCGCGTTATTGTCCTTACCGGCAAAATACCGCTGCAAAATGGTCTGGTCCGAAGCGTAGGGAATGATATAAAGAAAAAACGATGCGATCAGCACCACCCACAACGTCGGCAGATGGAAATCGGGCGCGGCATCGTAAAGATGAAGCTTTCCGTCGGCGTAGGCGATCTGGAGCATATCGAAGAAAGAGCCGTCAAACCGCCAGACGATGACGATCAGCGTCAGAACGAAGCCGATCAGCAGGGTGATGATCTGAATCACCTCGATCCAGACGACAATCTCCAGTCCCCCGAGCATCGTGCAGAAGATACCGGCGATGCCGACGCCCAAGATGCACGTTTTAATGTCGATTCCGGTAATCGCGTTCAGCGCGATAGAGGGAAGGAACAGAAGAATCGCGATCCGCATCACCTGGAAGATGATAAAGATCACGCTCCCCAGCAGCCGCACGATGAAATGGAATCGGTATTCGAGATACTCATACGCGCTGGTGAAATTGAATCGGCTGATCTTCGGAATATAGAACCAGATCAGAAGGGGGACCGCCAGGAAAGGCCCCACCGCCAGGAGGAGATAGCACCAGTTGGTCATAAAGCTCTTGGCGGGAACCGTAATGTAGGTGATCGCGCTGGTGATCGTCCCGTAGATACTGATTCCGAGCGCCCACCACGGAATCCGGCATCCGCCGCGGAAAAAGTCGTCGGTTCCTCTCATCCGACTCAGAAAATAGAGACTCGCGGCGATCAGAAAGACAAAATACGCGGCGATTATCGCCTGGTTCAGACGGCTGAGCCGGTTGGTTTTCTCTTCGAGAGTCAGGGAATAAAGCCCCTTCCCCAACGGAAAGCTCAGAGGAAGAACAACATGCCCGTTCCAAAAGGCCCCTTCCCCCGCGGGCGCCGCGTCCAGGGCCCCCAACGAAAAGAACTTGTTCGTGATCGTGTTGTAGACGCGCACTTCCCCGGACGGCGAAAGTCCCGCTTTCGACGGGACGATTCCACCGACACCCGGAAAAACAACATGAATCGTTCCGCTCGCCAGCGCGGTCGAACCGGTCACCGCGAACGGTTCGGCGTCGGCATTGTCAAATTCACGCCATCGTTTCGTCTGAAGATCGTAGACCAGCGCGTCGGGAAGCGTTTCACGGGGAGCGGAAGTCGATTCTTCGGTCTCCTCGTTTGTGTTGCCGAACAGTTCGGGCGCCGGAGCGGCGAAACCGCCGAACAGGAAGAAACCCTTTCCCGTGGAAATGTTCTGAACCAGCCCCGGAGCGAAAAGGCGTCCCGGTCCCGGATACGGTTCAAGCTCTTTCCACTCGGGCGCGGCGGTCCTGATGTCGCATTCGAAAAAACGGGGGTCGCCCGACTCGTCGGCGCCGGCAGCGTAGAGCGTTCCGTTCAGAAAGCCCGCCGAGGCGCCGGCAATCGGCATCGGCAGCGAGGGCGCTTCCGAAACGACCAGGTGCCCCGGATCTTTTTCGTCGCGGGTGATTTTATAGCAACGGCCGGTCGGAACGGACTCATCACCGGCGACGCCGCCGATCAGATAGAGCGCGTGTTCCGCCGAAACCGAAGCGCCGTAAGCAAGACCTTCCGGAAGGAATTCTTCGTAGACCGCGGCGGTAAGAACGGGGTTCTCTCCGCCGTCGGGGCGGTTCTTCTCATAAAACCCGCAGTAGAGCGAACGTTTGGACGTTCCGGCGCCGCTCATTCCACCGACCATAACGAACGCCCCGTCAACCGTC
This sequence comes from uncultured Planctomycetota bacterium, assembly GCA_902766935.1. Classification (GTDB taxonomy): domain Bacteria; phylum Planctomycetota; class Planctomycetia; order Pirellulales; family Thermoguttaceae; genus RUG695. The sequence goes on from CACXFR010000035.1 coordinate 12,703, forward strand.
CCGGAAAAAGCGCCGGTTCGCCCGTTCGTGAAATCTGACGAAATGCCGCCGGCATCAATCGCGGCCGCGTCGAGCGCATAGATCTGGGAAGAAAGGGCGGACGCAATGGCGAGGATCAAAAAAAGACGGGTGAAAAAACGCATGGAATCTCTTTCGTTGAAGGAAGGGATTTGTCCGAACAGGCGATTCGTTCCGAAGAACGCCGCCGCGGCCGCCGAAACGGGATAATTCCCCGTTTTGTCTCTCCTGTATCGACGGGGCGGCGTCAGAGAGAAAGTATACCATTCTTTCTGCCCGATAGCAAATTCCCGGCTTTTCCCCTATCGGAAGAACCAAGGGGAGAGCGAAAAATTCGGTGCCGATGTCCGATAAACGAGGTATTGACGGGCCGGGAGCGGAATCGGCGGGGCGCCGTCCGCGGAAACGAAAATCCCGGTCACCGAAAAACCGTTCCGCGGGAAAGCTCTTTCGGAGTCTTCCCCGCGGAACGGCCGGAACTCACGAACCGGAAAGTTACTCTTTCACGATCTCTTCGACGTCGACGTTCTCGAATATGTTTCCCCTGCGGTAAACGTTCACCGGGCGGTTCGTAATCCGCAGTCCGACGTCGGCGTCGCGAACCAGATTATTCTCGAGAAGAATGTCCGAGGCGAACCCGCGCACTTCGAGGAACGCGTTCCCCAAAAGTTTGCAGTTGCGGATCAGCGACGAACGTGTGATCGGGTAATCGTAGTCATCGTATCCGAACCCGTTCGCGATGAGGCCGATGTGGGCGTCAGTCGCGGGAACCTCGTTAAACGGTCCCCTGTAGAACGTTCCGGAAGCGACCGTATTGTTAAGCATCTGAATAAACCAGCTCGTCTCGCCGGACATGGTATCGGCATGATACCCGCCTGTATGGCGCGTCACATTGTCGGCAATAACCGCCTCGAGCATCGAACCGTATAATTGAAGTGCGATCGTCGAGTCATTCGCTACGTTCTGCGTATAGATAAAGTGACCGCGGCAGTTGCCGACGCGAAAAACCGTACTGTCGTCGGGAAGAATGTCCCACGGCCGATCGAGGGTTACTTCCAGATCCCCGTCTTTCCGCTCCATCTTGGCGATCCGACGGAACTGTCCCACGCCGCGTTCGGCGACGATCTGAATGACTCCCGATTCCCACTCCCCGAGGTCATCGTCTTTCAGACGCAGCCGTTTGCCGTCCAGCAGAACCTTGTCCGGAGCCGTCGCCTTGGCGGTATCCAAATAGAAGTGCCGGTGGCCGTCGCCGGTCAGGGTTTCGCGGTTATTCCCGTCGAAGCAGTTTTCGTGGAAATTGTTTCCCCAATAGACGTTTTCGGACATCAGCGACCAGGCGTAGAACGAGGTGCAGATCGAACCGCCAAAATGATTGTTCTCAAAGATCAGATTTCTGCCGCCGAAACCGTTCCAACCGATCATATTGGCATGCGAGAAGCGATTCCCCGAGAACTCGCTCCACACCGCGGAGAATTCAAAGACGCCTCCCGAAGCGGCGTAAACATCACAGCCGATCACGCGGACAAAATCGCCGCTCAGGCGTAGTGCGCGGCACCCGTGCAGTTTGCTGAGCCGGTCCCGCATTTTCTCGAGGTCGTTGTTTCCGTACTCGCTGTAAAGGAGACGCAACGTCATATTGCGGAGCGTCACGTTCCCTTTCGCGTGCGACTGCGTCGAACCGTATTCTTCGGGCGTGAGCGCATCGGAGATGCCGTCCTGATGAAACCCGCTGGTCAGGAAGATGTTTTCGACCGCGAACGAGTGGTCCCCTTTAACCAGTTCGCGCGGCGGGTCGTCGGTATCGGGCCAGTAAATTTCGGAAAGATCCTGTGACACTCCGCAAAGCGCCGAATAGGGAGGAAGCTTAATCGTCTTGGTCATACAGAACCGACCGCGGGGAACAAAGAGAATTCCCCCTTTGTTCCCGGTCAGCGCCTCGACCGCTTTCAGAATCGCTTCGGTGTCGTCTTTCCGGTCGTTCGCGACCGCGCCGAAATCGGCTATGTTAAAGACGTCGATCTTCCAGACTTCCTGATGGGGTGCCACCCGGAACGGCTCGGTCCGGCAAATCTCCCCGGTAACCGAATCTTTCCAAGCGAGCCGATAATTCCCTTTGGGGATCGAAGGGGAAAGAAGCAGCTTCTCCGACCAGCGGTTGACCTCCTGCTGATCGGCAAGCCCCGAAACCGGATTTCCCGATTCGTCGACTAGGAAAAATTCCCGTTCTTCCCCCTGCGGTGATTCGATTCCGCGTCCGAACAGACGAACCCACCCGCCGGGGGAAGCTTCTCTTCCCCAATCCCCCTGAACCCACCAGACGTCCGGGGTGTTTATCGGATAGGATTCGCTCGTACCGTTGTCCGAAATCACGCGGAGACGGATTTCGCTCGGCCCCCATTCTTCCGGAAACGGGACCATCAGCGTGGTCACGGAAGTCGAAACCGGATCCAAAACCGCGGTCTTTTCGGGAGAGGTGATTTCGACTTTAGGCGTTTTCCCGAAATCGCCGCCGTGTATCAGGATCGTCTCTCCCGGAGCGACGGGGGACGAAGCCCACAGAATGACCGGTTTCGGCGCGTCGTCCGCGCCGAAAAGAACCGCGGAAACAAAAAACAGCGCGGCGGAAATGACAGCCGTTCGAAATCTCATTGAACGTTCCTCTTCCATAACTTGATATTTTTGTGTTTCGCCGCGACGAACTATCTTTTGCGCGCCGCGGAATGTTCGAATCGGCCGATCCGTTCGGTCGGAATCCGTTCGAACATAATCTTCGCGTTGGGAATCTCCGGCGTCTGCCCCTTTTCAAGGGAGGTGAGAAGCCGGAAATCGCCGATCACGTTGTCGACAATCTCCACATAGGGACGCGCCTCATCGTAAATATCGTCCCCTTCGAAAAGGGCGGGCTGATCCGGATACCAGCCGTTGCGGATCACCACGTTGCGCGCAAAAAGATTCCCTTCCGGCGCATACGGATTTTCGCTTTCGAGAACCTTCCGAAGTTCGGGATACGCCGAGGCGTAAGGTTCAGTCACGACGGAAAGCCCTTCGACCGTCCCGTCTTTTTTCAGCGAGGCGAGCCGCCCGTCAACCGCTTCCTTCTGCCAATTCAGACCGCGTCCGTCGATGCGAACCGCCGGATGACACTCCACATAGATGTTGTTGGTGATTTTGTTGTCGCGTCCGCCGCCGATAAACGTGGCGGCGGTCACGTTGACAAAAAGATTCCCCGTGATTTCGGCCGACGAGAACTCATCGTCGAGATAGACCCCGACGCACCCTTTCTTCTGAAATCCTTCGATATCGTGGAAATAGTTATTCTTAATCACGTTCCCCCGTTGAATCCAGCTTCGTCCGCTGTAGATGGCGCCGGCATCGTTCGATTCATAACAGACGTTGCCGATCTCGTTGAATTCGATTCTGTTCCTGACACCGCCGAACCCTATCGCGTTGTGCGGAGCGTCGGTAATCCGATTGTGCGCCGCCAGCAGGCCGCATCCCCCGATACTGATCCCGGGCGCGTAAACGCGCTGAACGCGGGCGTAATGATGAATATCGTTATTAATTGCCGCCGAGTTCCCGTGAAGGATCTGTTTGGGTTCCCCCCCGTTCAGACCGATTCCGTACGCGCCCAGGTTGTAGAGATGACAGCCGAAGACCAACGAACGGTTCCCGTTCAGATCAATTCCCCCGCCGCCGCTGTTGCGGAGGACGCACCCGACGATCGAGTTGTCTTCCCCGCTGATTGTCACGGCGGTCTTACGGCAGCCGTCGATCCCGAACCCCGCGAACATGACGTGAGTCAGACCTCGGCCGGCGATCACCGAAGGATGAACCGTTATGAAAAGATTGTCCTCGGTCACTTCTTCCGGCGGATAGAAGTAGAGAATTCCGGAATCGTTGTCAATGTAATATTCCCCCGGCGCATCAAGCTCACAAAGGAGATGATAGACGTAGAAATACTGCCCGGCGCGATACCCGTATTCATGCTCCCCTTCGAGTTCGAGAATTTTTTTCTTCGGATCGACATGCGCGATCTTCTGCCGGGTCAGAACCCAGTCCCAGCACCAGTAGCCGCGCGCCCAGGCATCGGTTTCGGCGGACCAGTTCGTCATATCGTCGTCAAGGATAAATTTCCCTTGGGTATAACTGTCGGTCGTCCGCAGTTTCATAATCGGGTTTCCCTCGGTCACAAACTTCTCGAGCGTGATAAAACCCTCGTTAGGATAGCGGGAAAGGGTCATCGGCTTATTGTTCAGAAAGAGCTCGGCCGAGTCGCTTTCCGAAGAATAATCGCCGTAATCGGTCACGCCGAGCGCGCGAAGGTCAAATTGCAGGATCTTGTCGCGCACCTGCGGTTTGAGCCGAGCCAATATCGCGTCGTCGGTCACCGGAACGCCCCCGCTAATCGTCTTCCCCGCACGAAGGATCGTAAGCGGTTCGCCCGATTGGGGATCGACCCCCGCTCCGCGCCAGATGATCGGCGAGTCGTTCGTTCCCGAATCATCGGGACCGAACGTCAGCGGCCCGTCCAGTTCGTAGACCCCCGGAAGAACGTCGACAACAACCGGTTTCCCGCCGGAATCCTCCTCTCGATTCCGTTGCCTCAAAGCCGCCTGCGCCGCGGCAAAGGTTCGAAACGGCCCGTCGGTTCCTTCGGCGTTCGGTTCGGTCAGTCTGCCGGACCACTCGTCACGCCCGTCGAGAGAGACGTAGAATCGGGCGGGAAGCTCCCGGTAAGACTCGAGAAGTTCCGCCTTCCTCAGTCCGATAAATTCCTGCCAGTTGTCGTCAGCAAAAACCGCCTGAGAAAGAAGCGCCCAAACCGTCGCGAAGATAACGAATCGTTTCATTTCAAACATCTTTCTTAGAGTGCAGTAAAACCATCCTCACCTACATTCATTCTAGCAGAGGATATCGCCGGAATCAAGTCTCACGCAGCGGATCGGCAAAACGGTTTCAGGGCGAAAACGAGTTATGGCGAGAAAACCGAGCCGACCTTCAAAACAGACCGTAAACAGTTTCAGCCGGTGTCGTAAAAGCCGTCCCCTCAGGCGGGCGGTTTTCTTCTTCCCGAATAAAATCAGCATGAACAGGCTTGTCTTTGTGTATCACCCCATCCTCCGCGGTGTTCCGTTTCCGCAAAACGTGCCATTTTTAAGGAAGGTCATCCTTCAGATCAGGCTCCTCAATACCCTGCGTGGGCAGGTTGAAAAACAGGAATTGATTGTCTTGCGGAGGATGACCGTTACGGCTAAAATAGATTCATTAATCCGATGGAATGCGGTTTGCCTCCGAATGTTCACCCGGCATTCATTTCCGTTTATGTGGGGATGATGCCCATAAGGTGAATGTTGGCGGGTTCACTAAGCCATTAAGATTTTTCAGGAGCGCCATATTTTTTGAAGAGACCGAGAAGAACTCACTTGGTTCAGTTTTTGCGATAGATCATGTTGGGAGAAGCGGCAGACAAAAGTTCTCGCCTCACACTTTCTGAACTGTCGCAGATGGGGTCCGGTTTTCCATACAGAGATGGCACAAAGGTTGACAGATGCCTTCTTAAAGGCGACGACCGGTTCTCTTTCACAGTCCCCCTGCCGGTGCCGACCGGAGTTCAGCCGCACACGTAAAGCCGTTCGAAAAAGAAATCCCATCCAAACGAGACGAGGTAACAAACAAATATGAATTTCTCTTTACGCCTTTCCATTCTGGTTGCGCTATGTTTAGCCACCGCCGTTCCGTCCGCTTCCGAATCGGCCTCTTGGGGAACTGCGGGAACTCCGTCTGTTGTCCATCCGGCGGTTCGGTCGCCGCTTTCCGATACCGTTTCACTGGACGGTCAGTGGGATTTTATCGCCGGCGGGGTGAATTACAGACTGGGAGTCGGCGAACCGGCCTGGGGAGCGAGACCGTTTGACTGGTCCGCC
>CACXFR010000036.1 GCA_902766935.1 uncultured Planctomycetota bacterium
CAGAAGGACGTTCGGGTCGTCGTCGTTGATCGACTCGATTCTCAGAAGGGCGAAATAGCGCTCTTTTTCTTTCGGGGGGCGGATCTGACCGAAGACGGTCGAACCGTTCCGAAGACCGAACCGGCGGATCTGACTCGGCGAGATGTAGATGTCGTCGGGGCACGAAAGGTAATGAAAATTCGGATTTCGAAGGAAACCGAACTCCTCGGGGAGGATTTCAAGGGTCCCTTCGCCGTACATCAGACCGCTCTCCTTAATCTTCTCTTTAAGGATGCGGAAACACGCCTCGCGCTTTTTCTTGTCTATATCGTCTTCGGAAGCGTATTTGCGGGCTTCTTTGACCACTTGCTGGGCGTCCATTTCTTTCAGAGACTCGATAAAATCGGCGCCGGACATTTCGGACGTGTCGAGTGCCGCGATCTCTTCGGTCGTGAAGGCCTCGGCGGGCGTCTCTTCGGCGTCTCTGTTGTGATGGCGATCCGAAGCGAGTTCCTCGGCGAGCGAGAGGGGTTCGCCGTATTTGCCGCGAGGGGCATGTTCCGGCTCCATTTGGTCAAGAACCTCGTTCGGATACCCGGGATTCGTGTAGCGCCGATTGTAATACGGACGGAAGGGGCGGTCCTGCTGGAAGTTTTCGGGCGGGCCGTTGTTTTCGGCGCCGCCGATCGGTTCGCTGCCGCCGCGGATGTCGCTGTCTCGAATCACGCGCATATCGGAATCACGGAAGTGACGGCGATAGAAGCGCTCCTGACGGAAGCGGTTGTTCTGGAATCCTCCCTGCTGATAGCCGTCCTGCTGGTAGTTCTGACGATACCCGCCCTGACGGTAGCCGTCCTGCTGGTAGTTCTGACGATACCCGCCCTGGCGGTAGCCGCCCTGACGGTAGGGTCGGCGTCCTTCCTGGAAATCGCCGTCCTGTTCGTCGCGGTTTTGTCCGTAGCCGCCGCGGTAGTCGCGGCCGTCCCGATCATCGCGTGAGTAGCGGCTCCGGTAATCACCGCGCGCACGGTCGCCGAACGGGGCGCGGTTCCAGGCCGAACTCCGCCCGCGATCCTGGTAGCTTTCGGAATCTCCTTTGTCGGAGTCTTCGTCATCGGAGGAATCTTCTTCGCCGCGGCCGCCGTAACGACCCCATCGGCCGTCGTCGTCATAAGAGCGGCGCGACCGGCTGCGGTACGAACGGAACGAGGGTTCTTCGTCGGCGGGATCGTCGTCTCCCGTCGACTCCGGTTCTTCTTCCCGGGACGGCTCGGCCGGCTCGTTCCTGCTGCGCCGACGGTTCGATGAAGAATTCCAGATTTCTTCGATTTCGCTTGCGTCGCTCGAATACGCGTCCTGTTCGTTATCTTCATCTTCCGAGGGAATTCGCGCGTCGTCATCGCGATCGAATCGGTCGTTTTTCTGAGGATAATCGTCTGAAGGGTTCTTTCTGTTGCGGGGCATAAAAATGATCTCCTTGTCCAGACCGACAGTCTGAAACGATAAAAAAGTGAAACGTCGGGGGAGTCTAGAAGTGAGTTCTCTCCGAAAATGGCGGCAACGATAACGATTGAAATTTCAGCAGGAACAATCGCCGGACGGGGAAACTTCAAAAGGTATCGCGGGGGGCAGTTCCCGCATCCGACGCTCGAAATCAGACGCCCGTCCGCCGGGGACGAGAATCTTCGCGCGCCGGGACGCCGAAACATACTGTTATTTTACCTTCGTCGGGTAAACGGGTAAGGGGGGGGACGAAAAAAACCCCGCGGAAGCTTCCTTTCTTCCGCGGGGTTTATCGCAGGACAGTGTCACGATTCCTTCCCGTCGATCAATCCCAGAAGTCTTTCGGGTTGATATTGACGCGGATCGTGCTGAAGAGAACGTTAAAGATCGTTTCGAAGTTGGTGTATTCCACCAGGATCACGTCGTTCGGCTCAACGTAGATTCGGCTCGCCGGATCTCGCAGCGCGTCGTTCTTTTTCAGCGAAATCGCCACCTGATGACCGTTGTGGTTTCGGATCACCAGGATCCGGCTCGGCGCCAGGAGGAAGTTGCTCCGTCCGCCGGTGGTCGTGTCGGTGCCGCCAACGCCGGCGCCAATGCCGCCGCCGGCCGCCGCGATCGCCGAAAGGACGTCGAGATCATAGTCGCGCGGGATCGCGTGAACGCCTCCCTTGATCATCCCGCCGGTATAGTAGACTTCCGCTTCACGGGACTGGATGTAGATGACGTCCCCGTCGCGCAGCGTCACGTCGTCGCTCGTCAGCCGCGGAGGCTCTTCGCACGGCAGAACGCGCAGCGGGATACGGATGATCCCCATATCGGAACCGAACGAGTCGAGCGAACCGGTTTCGTTGTAGCGGTCGCTGACGCTTCGGGCGAACGCTTCGCCGTCTTTAGGCAGGTAGTCCCCTTCGCCGATATTGGTTCCGTCGTTGCTTGTCTTCCGCAGAATGATCAGTTCGTTCTTGGCGTTCAGACCGGGCATACCGCCGGAACGGGAAAGCGCTTCCAGAATGTCGTTCTTGTAGATCGGCAGAGCGAGAGAAACCGCACTCCCGCGTCCGACATTCCCGAAATAGGCCTCCCCGGTTCCCTTCGTCGCGGTAATCTGCGTCGAGCTCGAATTTCCGTGGGTCGGATCGATCGCCAGACTCAGGTCTTCGCGGATCACGCAGACGTTGATCGTCCGCTTCTTGATCAGCGTGACGCTGATTTTCGCTTCGCTCCCCAGGAGGCGTTTCTTGATCGTGTAAGCGGTGCGGATCGCGTTTTCGGCCTCGATCAGCGACATCCCCTCAACGTAAATCGGCTCGGCCAGAAGCGGAAGCGAAAGGGTCCCGTCGCTCCGAACCGGATAGGGATACCCCGACGCGGGATCTTCTTCCGACTTCCCGTCAACGTTGTAAACCGGCGGAGGAACATCCTCGCTGCCGGTCACCGTTGAAATGTAAATCCCGAGGACGTCTCCCGGCCCGAGAAGCTCTACCGGGGGCCGATCCATTCGGAGCTTGACCATATTGATCTGCTCCATGCTTGACCGGGGTCCCTCGCTTCTCATGCTGGCATACCCCGCCACCGAGACTGTTTCCCGCTGCGGGATCGAGGTACAGCCGGCGAAAAGGCCGAAACCGACCGCGACGATCAGCGCGAGAAACTTCCCATCAAATTGATTTTTCATAGCAACATCCTGCTCTTCTGCTTCGGATTCCGTTCCGAAGGCGGTTCGAAGGTCCGAACAACGAGACCTTGTTCTTTTGCTTTCAGATATTTCGGCTATTTATTTTCCATACTTTCGTAAAAATCGTTAAATCTGAAAGATCAGCCAAAAATCGCATTTAACCTCCGATCGGAACGATCCTCAGGCCTGTTGTTCTCCCCGAAAAGGGGGTATAATAGGTTGGATCGCCGTAGAAACTACGGCCTCCTTCTCCTCTCCGGGAAATTGTAACCGTTTCGCGGCGGGAAAGAGGCCGAAAACCGGGCAGAGATTATCAAGAGATTCATAAGACGGGGGAACATGACCAAAGAAGAAAAAAAACCGTTGCCCAGCGCCCAGGAGCGGGCAGTGATCGCGGCGCAGATCATTGCCGAAAACAAAGGAACGGAAATCAAAATCCTCGACCTGCGCGAGATTACCCGCGTTTTCGACTTCTTCGTGATCGCCTCGGGGACGAGCCGACGTCAGCTCCACGCGATCAGCGACGAGATCGACGACCGCTTTGAGAAAGAGATGGGCGACCGCCGCCGCGGAATCGAGGGGTATCAGGAGAGCCGCTGGATCGTCCTCGACTACGGCGACGTCGTCGTTCATCTCTTCGAACCGGAAAAGCGCGAATTCTACGCCCTCGACGAATTGTGGGGGAACGCCCGCGAAGTCCCTTTCACTCCTCCCGCGGCGGCGCAATGATAGTCATCGGGATCATCGGCGGAATCGCGTCGGGAAAGAGCCGCGTCTCGGCTGAAATCATTCGCCGCGGCGCCCGGCTCATCGACGCCGACCGAATCGGACATGACCTCCTCAAAACCGAGCCGGTAAAAAGGGCAATCCGCGCTCACTGGGGAAACGAAGTGTTTTGCGGCAAAGAAGTCGACCGTTCTCTTCTGGCGCGGGCGGTTTTCGATACCCCCGAGTCGAGTGAGATCGAAAAGCTCAACGGAATCCTTCATCCCGAAATCACGGCTCGGGTCGAAGAGGAACTTGCCGCCTGTCGGATCCGCGGAGACGCGCTTGTCCTTCTCGACGCCCCGCTGTTGTGCGAAACCGGGCTCGACCGGCTCTGCGATGCGATCCTTTTCGTCGATGCCGACCTCCGGCACCGGCAGGAGCGAGCCGCGGCTCGGGGTTGGTCGGCCGACGAACTCCGCCGCCGCGAAGCGCGCCAAATCCCGCTCGAAGAAAAACGTGCGCGGGCCGATTCGATCATTGACAACAACGGACCCGAGGAGCGGATTTCTCCCCAGATCGAATCCTTTCTCCGCCGATGTAATCCCTAAAATCCGAACAACCTCCAAGATCGGAGAACGAAGGTTTTAAAATTACCCTTTTCGCCAAAATTATATTTGCATCGACTCGATACCAATAGTATCATAGTCTCACCCAAGGGGTCTCGGGTCGCCCGTTTTATGCCGCAAACAGGAGAAACAGCGGGACTTGCGAGCTCTGGGGGATGTGGTATAATAGAGTGTAGTTGATATTTCCCGTTTCCGGTTTCCGCGTTTTTGCCGGGAGTCGGGGAAACCGCACGAAGATGACTGAAATAGGTAATGGCAATGTCAAATTTTAAAATGGCCTTCTTATTTTTTGCGGCAGTCCTTCTGAGCGTATGTCTGCAAAACAACGTCGTTTCGGCCGACGACGCCGATGCACTGAGTATTACGACCGACTCCGCCGCCCCCGAGGCGTCCGACGTCGCGGTTCCTCAGGGTCAAGAGACCATTGAGGGGGAGAAAGTCATTCACGGCCGGGTTTTCACGGTTCCCACCGGCGAAGACCACTATATTCCCTACGGCTCGGTCCACGGAACGTTCACCAAGGACGGGCAGATTGTCGCGGAGTTTACGACCGACGAGCTCGGAGAATTCACTGTTGTCGGTCTTGAGGCCGGCGACTGGGACGTGATGGCCGAACAGGAACGCGACGAAGTCTTCGGCTCGGCCGAGGTCACCGTTTCCTACGATCTCCTCCAGGAAGAGACCCTTATCCTCTTTCTGAACAAGTGCGGCCTGGCCCGTTTCCCGAACGAGTTCGACCCGATGCTCCCCCTGGCCGAAAACAAAGTTAAGTATTGGCAGTATGTCAACTGCGTCGGAACGGGCGCCAAAACCCCGGCGCAGGCTTATCAAAATTCCGCCTCCGACGCCTACGCCACCGCATGCAATACCTGCGGACAGTCCGCCTACGACGCCTGCGGCTCCTGCGGCGGTGTTTGCTGCGCGCCTTGCGGAAACGGCCTCGGCGCTTTGGGGCTTTTGGGGCTCCTGGGACTGATCGGGCTCTCCCCCCATCCGATCTCCAAGTTCTGAACCGGTTCCCCGGCATTTCGAAAACGCGGCGATTTTCTCGCCGCGTTTTTTATTTGTCTTCTTTTTCTCTTTTACACAAATCTCCCGTTTTGCACAATTCCTCCGCCGCCCGTTCGGCGTCCTCAAGAAGCGAAAGGTAGGCAAACTGCAAAAGATCGAACCAAAAAGAAGTTTCACCGATCGGTTCGAACGAAAAATCCCCCTTAACAACCCCCTCCTTTTTTTTTATACTCGTTTTCGTTATTCTGTCCGCTTTCGATACGGATCCGAAACAGTAGAAAACCGCCGTCTCAAACTCACATTATAAACGCGCCGCTCGGCAAAAGAG
>CACXFR010000037.1 GCA_902766935.1 uncultured Planctomycetota bacterium
AGGCCGCCATACCGAAAATTCCCGCGATCACCGCCATCGAAAAGAGAAAGAATTTCATTCTCATCACCCTCTTGTTCCGTTTCTGCAGTTAACTTGTCACGCCAGCTCTTCGATCAGCCGTTCGAGAGAATCGAACCGTTCGAGCGAAACGCCGAGCGCCCCCCCGCCGTCGTGAATGTCGATAAACTCCGTCTCCGGGCGGATGCCGAACCGGCGGTAAAACGCGCGGCGCATAAACTCTTTCACGTCGTCGACCGCGCAGAGGGCGCGGTCGATATGGATTTGGAAATAATCCCCCTGCCCCGCGGCGTTGACGCGTACCGCCACCGCCGCCGACCCGAACGCGCGTTTCAGGAAGAGCTCGGCCAGATCGACCAGCGCCAGACCGCGGAAGAAGTTCCCCCCGCGCAGATCATAGAACCGGGGAGGCACCTTCCGGAGTGCGTCGTCGTCCAGTCCCGCGTTAAAGTCGAACGGCCGCGCGCCGAGACGTTCAAGCCACTTTTCGAGGCGGGCCGGACCGTGCGCGTCTCTCTCCCAATCGAGCTCGGTTTCCAGTTCGGCGCGTTCCGGAAGCGCGTCGGTCTCGAAGTCGAAACAGCGGTCCCCCCGCTGCGACGCGGTCACAAACTCGATCCAACGGTCCGGATGGTGAATCATGTAAAAATTCTTGGCCATCTCGCCGTAGAGATAGGCGATCATCGCGCGCAGAGGCACGCCTTTCTTTTCCGACCCGTCGGGGAGGCGAAAAACCGGTTCCCGCCATCCGGTCAGGAGAAGATCGAGCGTCTTTTTCGCCTGCTCGGCCGCGGCGGCGCGCGGCATCTTTCGGCATCGGGCCAGCTCGTCTTCGTAGAACGACGTCGACTCGGCGATCCGAACGCCCAAATCCTTCTTTTCGATCCACAGGGGAAGCCGCAAAAGGATATCGGCCACATGACGGCGGTTCTCCTCCGAAAGGAGTCCGTCCCGCATCAGGTCGTTCTGAATCTCGTCGAAGAAATCGACGTCCAGCGGCTGCCGGACCAGAAGCGCGGCGATCTCCGCCGCCTTTCCGGTCAGCTTACGCATTTCCGAGGTCGTCAGCCGTCCCGATTCCCCCCCCCGGGTTCGGGTATCCGACGCGTAGAACCCGCCCGACCATTTCCACGCGCCGCTGTCGCGCGGCGTGGTATAGGGGAAGATCACGCTGATCCGGTCCGAGGGGAACGGGAATTCCCCCAGAATCGCGTAATGGTCCCGCGGATTCGACGAGATCAGCGTGCCGACCCCCGGCCGGCCTTTCTGCACGGTCGCCTGGTCGAGCGAACCGGCGCGAACCCCGGTGCCGTACTCGGCCTGCGCCGCCAGTTCGATCATCTCGTCGGCGGTCAGGTCGAAGTGATAGAGGGCCGAAAGAGCGTTCTTCACGGCGATCGTCAGCGCGCTCGAACAGGAGAATCCCCCCTGAGGGATCAGTCCCGTGCTGACCATCCGAAGCCCGGTAAACCCGCCCCGTCCCAACTGTTCGGCGATCCGTTTCCCCTTCTCGCCGGCGCGGTAGGTGCGGAGCGACGCCAGGGCGTTTCCGACCAGCGAAAAGGGGCGGCGCATACTGTTGCTCACCCAGAGCGATTCGGGGGGGAGCGGAACATTATCGGCACGGCGGCGGTCGATCTCCTCGTCGCTGAAATAACCGAGCGAAAGGAGGAGCCGTTCGCTCATGTGCGTTCCGAACTCCTCGTAGGCGTACCAGTCCGAAATCGTGCCGTCCGGATACATTTCCTCCCGATCCGAGTCGATCGAGTCGACCGTCTCGCGGAACTGCTCGGCCAGGGGATAGAGATGGAGCCGCCGGTCGTCGGCGCGCTGGAGAAAAACGACGATCTGTTCGCACCCCGACTCGCGGCACGCGCCGATCGGCACCTGCCACGCCGGCCCGAAGAACCGCCCCATATCGGGATGCATAAACGCGATTCGGAACCGCCCCCCCGCCACGCCGATCGAAAAGGGGGCGTTCGGGTCGAACCCAAGTTTCTGACGGCCGATCGCCTGCCGGAGCTCTTCCAACTGGCGCCGGATCGACGCCACCTGCCCCGCCGGCCGATCGCGGCGGATCAGTTCGGCGGCACGGGCGATTTCGTCCTGCTGCCGGCCCGCCTCGACCAAAATCGATTCGAGGCGGGAAATGTCGTCGGGACGTGTGACATCGGCGCAGACGATCCTGTATTCCGGATCGGAAGGACGGATGGTCACGGAACGGATCACCCCGCCCTCCTGAGCGATTTTCTCGATGATGTCGGTCAGGTAATACTGATTCTGCGCGTTGTCGTTCGACAGGAGCATCAGCAGCTCCATCAGCTTCTTGGCCCGAATCACGTAGAGGGGGCAGTTCCCCTCGTTCAGACTCAGAAACGCGTTCTGAAGGAGTTTCTTTTCGCTCCCGCCTTCGGCGGGATCCGCGTCGGAAAGCGCCAGGATATCCCGTTCTTCCATAATCCGAACGATCCGCTTCCGTTTATCGCGGACGACGCGCCCTTTCCCCTTGATCCGCGCCTCGTCGTAGACGGCGGTCAGCATCGTCAGGTCGGCCTGCCGCGCTTCTTCCGCGTCGGGAGCCGGCTCGTTCCCTGCCTCGTCGCCGAAATGAACCGCCATAATCCGGCGGAACAGTTCGCCCGGCACCACGCGATCCCCCATCGAGATCACGACCGGCGGGTTCTTTTCGATCAGTTCCGAGACCGAAAACGCCTCGTAGACCGCCCACGCGGTTCCCCCGACCGGATTCTCCGAAATCACGTAGACCGCGTCGCCCCCCAGCGCGGCGGAAACTTCGTCGTGCTTATAGCCGACCACCCCCAGAACTTTCGCTCCGGGAATCGTACGGAGGAAGGCGTCGATCGAATGGCGCGCCAGCGGTTTGCCGAGTACCGGAGCGATGCATTTCGGATTGGTACCGAACCGCGTTCCCTTTCCCGCGGCAAGGAGGATCAGCACCGGAGTTTCGGACGTGATCGACCCGCGCAGATTCTGCGGATCGCGGATTTTTTCGGAATTGAGTCCGACCTGCTGATAGATATAACTGACCATCTGAGTCCTCGTGGAGAAAAGTTTCTATTCGGATTTCGGTAAATTCTGATTCCGTACCGGGCTGCGCCCCTTTTTCGCGGCGAACTGAACCCGTTTCAGACCCGCCTGCCGACAGAGCCCGTAGATATCGAGGACCTCTTCCACCGAAGAGGCGTCGGTCGGATGAATCACCGCCGTCACCTCCCGGGAACCGAGGGGAGCGAGCGCCGCGGCGACGTCCTCACGGCCGGCGCAGACCACCTCGCCGACGCTCCACGCGAGGCGGCCGTCGGCGCCGTCGGCCGCGCGGATATGAACGGTTTCGCCTTTCGGCGCCTCCGGCTGAACCGCCGCGTTCTTCCCCGGAGCGGCAAGGTTCATTCGGAGGAACATCTCGATCTCGTTGAAGTTGGCCGTCAGGACAAAAAAGACGAGGAGCAGAAAGATGACGTCGATCATCGGCGTCATTTTCAGTTCCGGCACGCGCGCTTTTTCCGTCCAGCGGGCAAGGGTTCGTTTCATCGTCCGTCAGTCCCCGAGATGCAGAAAGAGGGCGGCCGCGGTGATCGCGGCGGTTTCGACCCGATAGACTTCTTTTCCCAGATCGAGGATCGGCCAGCCGTCGTCGACCGCTTCCCGAACCTCACGATCCGAAAACCCGCCGACCGGCCCGATCGCCAGGAAGATATGCTTTGCGCCCGTCCAGTTCCCGCCGCGAAACCCCTGCCGAAGAAAATCGAGAAACGATTTCTGTCCGAACGCGCCGTCCGAAATCGGGTGAGCCAGCACGCAGAGGGGAGCGTCAGACGATTCTTTTTCGCACGCCGCAGCGGCCTGGCGGCGCGGCATCGGCGGAAGGATTTCCATAAAGCGGGACCGGCCGCACTGTTTCGAGGCCTCGACCACCTGACGGCGCAGACGCGCCAAAACGCCGCTGTCGACCCTGATATCGGCGCGTTCGACTTCCAGCGGAACGAAACGGCGCACTCCCAGTTCGGTCAGCTTTTCGATCAGCCATTTCTGCCGATCCCCTTTCGGAAGGGCGACCGCCGCCGAAACTTCGATCTGCGGATCATTGCAAATCTCCCGCGCTTCGACGATCTTAAGGCGGACCGATCCGCGCCCGATCTCGACCGTCTCGGCGCGGTACTCAAATCCTTTCCCGTCGAACAGGAGGAACTCATCCCCCGGCTTGGCCCGCATCACGCGGATCAGATGATGCGCCTCGTCCCCCGAAAGGAGCGCCGAGGTCGAACGGAGTCCCTCACCTTCTTCCCAGTAGTAGCGCGCGCTCACTTTTTGTATTCCTTCGTCATTTCAACCACCCGGTCGAAGAGGAGACGGTTGCAGGCGAGCCCGTCCCCGCCGTAGATCGTCTCGCGTCCCGACCAGTCGGCGAAAACGCCCCCCGCCTCGGCGAGAATCGTCGAAAGGGGCCCGGCGTCCCACGGACTCAGTTCCGGATCGATCATCAGATCGGCGCGCCCGGTCGCCGTCATATAATAGCCGTAGGCGTCTCCCCAGGTGCGGGCGAGGCGGCATCGGTTTTCCATCTCGCGGTACAGTTCGATTCGACCGGTCTCGGTAAAGGTCTTAACCTCGCTCGTTAAAAAGAGAGCGTCTTCGAGCCGCGCGGTCCGCGACACGCGCGCCGGACGCGTCGCGCCGTCTTTGTCCCATTCATACGCACCTTCCCCCGTTTCGGCGTAGATCCCCTTCCCGAGCGCGGGGATCGCGATCACCCCGGCGAACGGTTTCCCGTCTTTTTCGATTCCGACCAGTGTGGAATAGAGGGGGACGCCGTGAATAAACGATTTCGTCCCGTCGATCGGATCCAAAATCCACTTGTATCCGCTCGACCCGGCGCGGTCGGGCATCTCTTCCCCCAGGATCGCGTCGTCGGGAAACCGTTCGGCGATCCGCCGCCTCAGGAGCTCCTCGGCGCCGCGGTCGGCGAGCGTTACGGGAGTACCGTCCTTTTTCCGATCGACCCGAAGCCCGGGATCGTCGAAATACCCGAGGGTGAATTCCCCCGCCTCTTTGGCAATCGCCAGCGCCCACTCGCCCCGTTCGGTCATTTTCTCCCCCATACTCCGTATTTCAGAATACACCAGATCGCCTGAACGCCGTCTTTCCAGCCGATCTTTTTCCCCTCTTTGTAGGTGCGGCCCGAGTAGCTGACCGACATCTCGTAGACGCGCAGACCATAGCGCGCGACGTAGGCGGTCACCTCCGGCTCGAACCCGAACCGATCCTGCTGCAGTTTCGGCAGGATCGTCTGAATCGCGTCCCGCCGAAAGAGTTTATAGCAGGTTTCCATATCGGTCAGGTTCAGATTCGTAAAGCAGTTCGAAAGGAAGGTCAGGAACTTATTCCCCACCGAGTGCCAGAAATAGAGGACCCGGTGCGACTCGCTCCCCAGGAACCGGCTCCCGTAGACGACGTCGGCGCGCCCGTCCAGCAGAGGGCGCAGAAGACGGATATACTCGTTCGGATCGTATTCCAGGTCGGCGTCCTGAACAATCACCGCGTCCCCCGTAGCGGCGGCGAACCCGGTGCGGAGCGCCGCCCCTTTTCCGCGGTTCACGCCGTGGCTTTTCAGCACGACGCGGTTCATCGGATCGCCTTCGTAACTTTCACATATCTGCCGGAGAATGGCGGCGGACCCGTCGCTGCTGCAGTCGTCGACCAGAATGATCTCTTTCCGAATCGGCACCTCGGCCACCGTCTGAAAGAGCCGGGCGAGCGTCCGCTCTTCGTTATAGACAGGGATCACCACCGAAAGGACGAAATCTTCGGGAATCGCGAAAAGCCCGAGCGCGCGGCACGCCGACTCGCCCAAAATCGCGCGAACCTGTTCGTACCACTCCCCCGACCAGCAGGCCGCGTCGGCGGCCGTTCGATTTTGCTCAAATTCTGCCATATCCGAAACCGATTTTCGAGACGACGGATAAAATCTCTCCGCCGGAAAGAGAATCCCCTTTTGACGAAAAATACGCCTATATTTTAACAGCATAGGGGGAAAAGGTCAATTCATACAACCGCGGGCGCCGGTCTGCCCAAACCGCGGATAACTGGTAGAATGGGGGCGTCCCGCCCGAGGGACCGGCGCGGAAAACGCCGCGCGTCCGTTTTTCGGCGCGGCGTTCCTCCCGAAAGGGTTCTCAACCGGAAACAAGACGCGTGAACCAATGACCGGACAAATCGAAACGAAACATCCGCGATTCCTCCTTTTCTGCCGCGCCGCCGCGTGGGCATATTTTCTGTTCACCCTCTACGCGCTCCTTTCCCCCAGACCGTTCGGAGATTTCGAGATTCCGATCCCCGCCTTTTCGGTCATTCACGCCGCGGCTTTCGCCGTTTTGGGGTTCCTGTTCGAGCTGGCGCGGGGAACCTTTTCCCGGCGAATCGCGTGGTTCTCCCTCCTCCTCTACGGCCCTCTGACCGAAGTCCTTCAGCCGCTGACCGGCCGGTATTTCGAATGGATTGATATTTTCGAAGACACCGTCGGCGTCGCTTTGGGAGTGATCGCCGCGCGGCTGCTGATATTCTGTTTTGCGCGGCGGCGCACAAAAGGGGCCCCGGCGCCGGACGATTCCGCGCCGAGGTAAACGCCCCGCGCCGGCCGGGGATTCGTCGGCGGTATCCCTTGACGGAACGGAAAATATCTTTAGAATCGGACTCAACAAGGGGCAATAGCTCAGTTGGGAGAGCGCAACGTTCGCAATGTTGAGGTCGTGGGTTCGATTCCCATTTGCTCCACTAAGCCG
>CACXFR010000038.1 GCA_902766935.1 uncultured Planctomycetota bacterium
ACGCCGCCGTTCGAAGACGGACGCGGCGCTTTCGACCTCTTTCGCTTCGGCCTTCCGCCCGTCGTTTTCCAAAACGGTCGTTTCGGCTGCGAGCCCCGCGTCCGCCCCGTCCGCCTTTTTCACCCTCTTATATCACACCCGCTGGTTTTTTCGGCCGAAAGAGGATAAAATCAGAATGCGGGTCGTTTGTGCCGCGGCCGGGCGGCGCCGGCTTTTTTGAAACGGAAACACCCGGTCGAAAAGATTTCATTTCACCTTTGAACGAGTTAGTTATGGCGTCACCGCGATTGAAAATCTGGCTTTTGTATGTGGTTCTGGTCTCGGCCCTCGGCGGGTTCCTCTTCGGGTTCGATTCGGGCGTGATTTCCGGATGCGAAAAGGCGATTCAGAACGAGTATTCCCTGTCGGCGTTCAAACACGGCTTTACCGTCTCGGTGGCGCTGATCGGCACGGTGATCGGCGCGTTCGGAATCGGCCGGCCGTCGGACCGGTTCGGCCGAAAGCTTTCGCTGATCGTTTTGGGTTTCCTCTTCCTGATCTCGGCGGCGGGGTGCGCCTTCGCCCCCGACTGGCTCACGCTGGTCGTTATGCGCGGGATCGGCGGGCTGGCGATCGGCGGCGCGTCGGTGGTGGTGCCGCTTTACATCGTCGAAATTGCCCCCGGCCCGGTCCGCGGGCGGCTCGTCGCGCTGAACCAGTTCAACATCGTGCTGGGGATTTTGGTTTCGTTCATCTCGAACTACCTGGTCGCGCTGGCCATCGACCACCAGACCTGGGTCTGGACCTCGTGCGAACGGCTCGCGAACTGGTTCGTCTCGGTTCCGATGGGCGCCGAATCGATCAAATGGCGGCTCATGCTCGGCGTCGAGTCGTTCCCGGCGATCCTCTTTATCCTCCTCCTCTTCACGATCCCCGAATCCCCCCGCTGGCTGGTCCGCGCCGGCCGGAAAGACGAGGCGCTCGGCGTCCTCAACGCGATCGGCGACCCGCAGCCCGCGGCGACCCTGGCCAATATCGAAGAGACGCTCGCCTCGGTCCGAACAGGCCAGAACATTCCGCTTTTCCAGAAGAAATACCTCTGGCCGATCTTCCTGGCGTGGGCGGTGGCGATGTTCAATCAGCTTTCGGGGATCAACGCGATCAACTATTACGCCCCCCGCATCTTCGAACAGTTCATCGGCCCCCACGCCGCCCTGGCGGCGACGGTCGGCCTGGGGTCGGTCAATCTCGTGTTTACGATCCTGGCGTTCTTTTTCATCGACCGATACGGCCGCCGCGTCCTGCTGATGTTCGGCGCGCTCGGCACGACCCTCATGCACTTTATCGCCGCGTGGCAGATCTCGCTCGGCGAAAACGCTTCGGCGCCGATCGCCATCGCCGCGATTTTGGGATTCATCGCGTTTTTCGGCGTTTCGCAGGGGGCGGTCATCTGGGTTTTCATTTCCGAAATCTTCCCGAACGCGGTCCGCGCCAAGGGGCAGGCGCTCGGCAGCTTCACGCATTGGGTGATGTGCACGCTCATTTCGTGGACCTTCCCGATCGTCGCGACCCTTTCGCCGTCGAGCGGCAGCTACGCGTTCGCCTTTTTCGGCTGTATGACCATGCTCCAGTTCTTCTTCGCGTGGAAACTGATGCCCGAAACGAAGGGAGGAACGATCGAGACTCTTGAAAAGGAGATTCTCAAATGAACGAACGCCTGGCTGCCCTTCTGGAACTGACCCGGAGTCTGAAACACGACCCGGCCCGCATCGAAATCGACTGGAGCGAAACGCTCCGGCCCGACCCGAACGACTCGCGCTGCGCCCGCGCCGCCCGGTGCTTTCGCGCGATGCTCGCCGAAGAGGCGCGCCGCGTCCGGATCCTGCCGGGGGAACGGATCGTCTTCACGCGCGGCGTCAGGAATCTGCCACCGCGCTATACGGAGGCCGAAATGGCGCAAATGCGCAAGACCGCGTATTTCCACGAACTCGGCGTGGTCTTTAACCTGACGGCCGACTATCCGGGAATCCTGGCGCGGGGCCTCGACGCCGTCCGCGCCGAGGCGCTCGTGCGCCGCGCCGCCGCCGAGGCGGCGCGCGACGCCGACGGGACCGATTTTCTGGACGCGGCGATTTCCGAGATCGACGCGCTCTGCGAACTGGTCGAGGCGTACCGCGCCGAAGCGCTCCGTCTGGGGCTGACGGAAATCGCCGACCGGCTCGTCCAGGTTCCCCGCCGCGCGGCGCGCACCTTCCCCGAAGCTCTCCAGGCGGTTCGGATCCTCCATTTCGCGCTCTGGTGCGAGGGGACCTATCACAACGGGGTCGGCCGCGTCGACCAGTATCTGATGCCGTATCTGCAGGCGGACCTCGACGCCGGCCGCCTGACCGAAGAGGACGCGCTCGAGTGGCTGACCGAGTTTTTCCTGTCGTTCAACCGCGACAGCGGGCTTTACGTCGGCGTGCAGCAGGGGGACAACGGCCAGTCGCTCATGCTCGGCGGGTGCGACGCCCGGGGGCGCGACGCGGCGAACCTTCTGACCCGTCTGGCGCTGAAAGCGAGCGGCGAGCTGAAACTGATCGACCCGAAAATCAATCTGCGCATCACCAAAGAGACCCCGCTCGACCTGCTCGAAGAGGCGGCGCAGCTGACCCGGCTCGGTCTGGGGTTCCCGCAATACGCCAACGACGACGTGGTGATCCCCGGTCTGGTCGATCTGGGCTACTCACTCGAAGACGCGCGTGACTACACGGTCGCCGCGTGCTGGGAGTTCGTCATTCCGGGGATCGGCATGGACATTCCGAACATCGCCGCGGTCTCGTTCCCCGCGGCGGTCGACGCGGCGCTCCGTTCGCCCGAAGCGAAAGACGCGCCCGATTTTCCCGCGTTTTTCGACCTGGTGCGCAAACGGCTGTTCGCCGAAGCCGACAGGATCGAAAAGAGCCTCGCCAAAGTCGACATGCTCCCCTGCCCGCTCACCTCGGCGTTCTGCCGCGGCCCGATCGCGGCGGCGCGCGACCTTTCGGCCGGCGGAAAGTATAACAATTTCGGCATTCACGGAACCGGATTCGCCCCCGCGGTCGACTCGCTGGCGGCGATCCGCAAAATCGTCTACGAGGAGAAGTCGGCGACCCTCGACGACCTGATCCGCGCGGTCGACTCCGATTTCGCCGGCAGCGCCCCCCTTCTGGCCAAAGCGCGCCACGCGCCGAAACTCGGGCTCGACCCGGAACCCGACGACCTGGCGGCGGCGCTTCTGGCCCGGTTCGCCGATTCGTGGGCGGGGCGCGTCAACTGCCGCGGCGGGATCTTTCGCGCCGGAACCGGTTCGGCGATGTATTACGTCCGTCATCCGCTCGAAATTCCCGCCTCGTGCGACGGGCGGCTTCGGGGCGAACCGTTCCCCGCCAACTACGCCCCTTCGCTCGGCGTGGCG
>CACXFR010000039.1 GCA_902766935.1 uncultured Planctomycetota bacterium
AAAAAAGAGGAGATCCGCCGCAGAACGGGCAAGTCGATCGAACTGGTGAAAATCTGCGATAAAGACATCACTTCGGACCGCGGGATTAAAATTCCCGACGGGATCCTGACCGACGACCTTTCGGAGATCGTCAATTCCCCTCTGGACATCGTGATCGAGCTGGTCGGCGGTCTGGAACCGGCGCGGACGTTTGTTCTCAATTTCCTGAAGGCGGGGAAAGACGTCGTTACCGCCAACAAGGCGCTGATCGCCAACCACGGGCCGGAACTGTTCGACGAGGCGCGCCGTCTCGGCCGGACGATCGCGTTCGAGGCTTCGGTCTGCGGCGGGATCCCGATTCTTTCGTCGATTGCCTCGTCGCTTCAGGCGAACACGATTATGTCGATCGACGCGATCTGCAACGGCACGAGCAACTTTATCCTTTCGCAGATGGAAGGGAAGGGCGCCGATTACGACGACGCGGTGAAAGAGGCGCAGCGGCTCGGTTACGCCGAGGCGAACCCTTCGATGGACGTCGACGGGACCGATGCGGTGCAGAAACTGACGATTATGGCGCAGCTGGCGCTGGGCGTCAAAACCGACTGGAAATCAATCCCGCGCACCGGAATCAACATCGTCAAGGCGCTCGATATTCGGTTCGCCGGAAAACTGGGGAAACGAATCCGCCTCCTGGCGACCGCCAAGTGCGTTTCGGGGGGCGTCGAGCTGAAAGTCTCGCCGACGCTCGTTCCCGAAACTTCTCCCCTGGCGAAAGTCTGCGACGCGTTTAACGCGGTGCAGATCGTCGGCGATTTCGTCGGCCCGGTCTTCTATCAGGGGCTCGGCGCCGGCCGGAGGCCGACCGCCTCGGCCGTCTGTTCCGACGTGATCGACACCGCGCTCGGCCGGACGCGGATCACGTTCGACGCGCTGAACCTCTGGGCCGAAGGGCGGGAGAGCGTTCCCGTCGTCGAGCCGAGCGAAACGACCGAAAAGGCGTATCTTCGGCTTAAGGTTCAGGATCATCCCGGCGTTCTGGCCAAGACGACGGGGATTCTCGGTCAGCACGGCATTTCGATTTCGTCCCTTCTGCAGGAATCCGACGACGCGGCGGGCGCCGATCTGATCATTCTGACCCACGAGGCGCCCTCGGGCCGGCTGGCCGCCGCCGTCGAAGAGATCGACAATTCGTCGTTCGTTCTCCAAAAGACGGTGAAGATGAGTGTTCGCGATTAATCATCCAAATCGGAGCCATACACGATGAAACGTTCAGTTCGGAAAGCGGCATTTTGTATTGCGGCGCTGGCCGCCCTTTTCCTTTTGACCGCCGGCGCCTACGCGGCGCGCGCGGGAAAGACTCGGGGCGCGTCGGCCGAACCGGCGCCGGCCGCCGATGAAGCTCAGCAGGCGCAAAACGCCCCCGACGCCGCGGTGCCCGCCGCGGAAGAGGCCGCTTCGGCGGAAAAGCCCGCCGAGCCGGCCGAGGCGTCCGTGCCGGCCGAAGGCCAGGCGCAGGACGGGCAGGACGGGCAGGACGGGGGCGACCGTCCCCGGCGCGGCCCGCACGGCCGCGACGGCCGGCGGATGGAACGCGAGCCGGTCGTTCCGTTCGACGAGGCGCTGGCCGCGGCTGGGAAATCCGATCCGATCCGCCTGAATCAGCCCGACTTCATCACCGACGACCAGGTTCAGCTGCGCGGCCTTTATTTCAAGGGGGACGCCGACGAACAGACGACGCCGGTGATTCTTCTTCACGGGAAAGACGGGAAAAAAGAGGACTGGCAGGACCTGGCCAAATCGCTCGCCGAACAGGGCGCGGCGGTCCTCGTTCCCGATCTGCGCGGCTACGGCGAAAGCACCGCCGCGTATATCGAAGACTACTCGTTCGGCGGCAATCCGCCGATGGTCCGGCCGAACCGCTACCTTGCTTCCGGCTTCGGTCCTTCGGACTGGGACGCGATGCGTTACGACGACGGTCATTTCTGGCTCCGTTTTCTGGTCTATCTGCATAACAAGAAGATGATCAACATCCGCAGGCTTGTCCTGGTGGGGAACGGTTACGGCGCGTGCGTCGCCGCCTCGTGGCTTATGGAAGACTGGAAGGCCCCGTCGTCGAAGAAGGGGCAGTTCATCCGCGGTCTTTTGATGATTTCGCCCGAGGCGGACGACGTCTTCGAAAAACTCGGTTCCGGCAAAACGAAGGCGGGGAAGGTCGCGTATAAAATCTACGTCGGCGCTTTGGAGAAAGAGCGTATGGACGCCGCCGACTCGATCGGTCTGCAGCTTGCCAAAGAAAAGAGTTCGACTCCCGAAGAGGAGCGAAAAGTTCCGATCGAAAAGTGCCAGACCGAGCGGCAGGGGACGGCGCTGCTGAAAGCGTCGTCGTTCAACATGCCGGAACAGATCTTTCGGTTTGTGACCGAAGAGGCCCAGTCCGAAACGACGCCGGCGAAATGGCAGGCAATTAAAAATTTCGAGTGACTCGTCCTCGGGCGAAGTCACGCAGGACTGTATATCTTAGAAGGGAAAAGTTCGAAATGTCCGAAAAGGGTAAATGCGGCGGTTCCGCCGGCTGCGGTTCCGGCGGGTGCAGCGGCAACTGCGAGTCGTGCGGCGAAAAAGGGAGTCCCAAGCAGCGGATCGAAGAGGCGATGAGCCGCGTCAAGCGGAAGATCGTCGTTCTTTCCGGCAAAGGGGGAGTCGGCAAGAGCACGGTTGCGGTCAACCTGGCGTTTGCCCTGGCGGCGACCGGAGCCAAGGTCGGTCTGATGGACGTCGATATCCACGGGCCGAGCGCGCCGAAGATGCTCAATCTCGACGGGATGACGCTCGCGAGCAACGGCGAGAAGATCATTCCGGTCGAGATCGGCACGCTGAAAGTCGTTTCGCTGGCCTTCCTTCTTCAGAATCCCGACGACGCGGTCATCTGGCGCGGCCCGGTCAAACTGGGGGTTATCCGTCAGTTCCTTTCCGACGTCGACTGGGGCGACCTCGACTACCTGGTGGTCGACACTCCTCCCGGGACGGGGGACGAGCCGCTGACCGTCTGCCAGATTCTGAAAGACGCCGGCGCGGTGATCGTGACGACGCCGCAGGAGGTCTCGGCCGCCGACGTTCGCAAGTCGGTCAGCTTCTGCAGGCAGCTTGAGCTGAACATTTTGGGGATCGTCGAAAATATGAGCGGATTCGTCTGCCCGCACTGCGGCGAGGTGACCGAAATATTCGCCGGCGGCGCGGGCGAAACAATCGCCGAGAAATACGGCATTCCCCTCTTGGGGAAGATTCCGATCGACCCGGCGGTGAGCGCCGGGGGCGACGCGGGGAACCCGTTCGCCCGGATCAATTCCGAAACGCCCGCGGCGAAAGCGTTCGCCGGGGTCGTCAAGGCGATCCGCTGACCGAGCCGCCGCGCCATGCAAACGGCCGCTTCCCGCCCAAACGCGGGAAGCGGCCGTTTTCGTTCTGGGGAACGCGCCGCGTTACGGGCGGGCGATTTCGAACGGGGGGAGCGTATGCGGCTTTCCGCCGGTATCGCATCCGAAGAAGAAAAGGCGCGCGGCGATCGACGCGTCGGAGAGCTTATACATCTTTTCGACGTTCCTGCGGTATTCGGAGAGCTGGCGGTCGTATCCCGCACGGCTGACATACAGGGCGGGGTCGGCGCCGTTGTGAACCTCGATATCGGTTTTATAGTCGATAATGTCGGCGGCGGCGATTCTGTCCCCGTCGCAGAGGAGGACCAGCCGGTCGATGATCCCCTTCTTCCGTCCCCGCCCGCGCATTGCCTCCAGGTAGGGGCGTTCGCGGTAGACGCGCGGCTCGAGTCCCGGGTAGTTTTCGGCGTAATACGCGCGGGAGAGGAATTTCTGAACCGTCGCCTCGCCGCAGAGCCGGCGGAACCCTTCCAGGCAGACGTCGAAATCTTTCGGAAGAGGTTTTCCCGAAAAGAGCTGGGCGCGGACCGCGCTTTTGATCTCTTCGAACCGTTCGTCGGTAAGAGGCGCGTCGAGCCACTCGATCTGCTCGAAACAGGCGTGGATGACAAGACCCCGTTCTTTGGCGGCGTCGGACGTCCATCTTCGGTGAAAACTCTTGTGCGAGGGCGCGAAGACGCGCGCGGCCGACTCGGACGGCGGGACGCATGGGACGGCCGGCGGCGCGGCCGCCGCGCGGGACGGCGCGGCCGAAACCGGTTTCGCGCCGAAATCGCGGTCGGTGTCGTACCACTTGGCCGAACCGATCTGGTAATAGACGTTTTCGCCCCAGCCGGGGATCAGCGAAGGAGAGGACGTTTTTTTCGCCTTGAGCTGGGTGCGGAGGATGTTCTGCAGCGTCTGAGAGGTGTACGGCTTTCGGCTTCCGTCTTTTTCGGGTTTGCGGGTCTCCGGGTCGGCGATCATAATCAGTTCGCGCCTGGCACGGGTCATCGCCACGTAGAGAACGTTGAGCGACTCGTTCGCCTCGGCCAGCCATCCGTCGTAATACGCTTCGGCCGCCTTCGGAAACGATTCGGCCAGAAGATCGAACTCTCCCTTGTCCCGATACCGGAAGATCGTGTCGGGCGCCGCGGTCGGTTCGGGGCGGTGGGCGAGAACCTTTTCGGAAGATTGGTCGCGGACGAGTTTCGATTTCAGCTCGGGAAGAACGACGACGTCGTATTCGAGCCCCTTTGAGGAGTGAATCGTCACGAAGTGGATATTCGAGTCTCCCGGAAGCGCGACCCCTTCCGTTTCGGTCAGGGCGACGAACCGGTCGAGCCGAAGGAGGTCGTTCTGCCTCTCCTCGAACCGAAACGCCGCGGTGATCAGCGCGCGGAGCTTTTCCGCCTCGCGCGCGCTGCACAGCGGCAGGAGCCGATCGGCCAGACCGCGGACGAAGGCGCCCGGCCCGACGGTGACGATTCGGCCGCGGAGCCAGCTCGAAAGGGCCTCGCCCGCCTCGGCGCGGTATTTGCGGTTCAGCGCGAACCGTTCGAAGTTCGGGCGCACCTCTTCGGGGATCGCCGCGAGGAGCGCCGGTATCGTCGCCGCGCGCGCCAGCGCCGCGCTGTCGCCGGGATGGTCGGCGACGCGCAGCAGGGCCAGGATCGCCCGAACGCTCGCGGCGGTCGCCAGGGGGCTTCCCCCCTCCTGACTCACCTCGACGCCGAGCTGTTTCAGGCGGGAGGCGAGCGACGTAAGTTCCGCGCCGCTTCGGAAGAGAACGCCGATCGAAGCTTCCGGCTTCGCCTCGTGAATCTCTTTGATCCGGCGCGCGGTGTAGGCGGATTTCAGGTCGTTTTGATCGGCGATCGGCGTTCCGAAGACCGTCTCCCACTCTTCGGGCTTTTTGTGATCGAATATCGGCGCCTCTTCGAGCGAAACGAATCCCTTTCGGGCTTTGTTCTTGTCCGCGACCTTGTGTTCGTTATAGGCGTCGTTCCACTTTTGCGCCGCGTTCATCACGGCTCTCTTTTTTTCGGCGTCGTATTTCACTTTGATTTTCGAAAGGTCCGCTTTCAGCGGCCCGCAGGAGGCGATCGTGCCGAAAACTTCGTTGACC
The DNA here is from genome assembly GCA_902766935.1 of uncultured Planctomycetota bacterium. Classification (GTDB taxonomy): domain Bacteria; phylum Planctomycetota; class Planctomycetia; order Pirellulales; family Thermoguttaceae; genus RUG695. The sequence continues at coordinate 5,521 of CACXFR010000039.1, forward strand.
GTTTCGATGATTTCCGGCGAACTTCGGTAGTTCGTGTCGAGCGGTTCTTTTTGGGCGCGCCGTCTCTTCGTGCAGTATTCCCGTTCGACGTGATCGAAGATTTCGGGCATTCCGCCGCGCCACTGATAGATCGACTGCTTGGTGTCGCCGACGCAGAAGAAGGAGGATTCGGACCCGTCGCCCTCGACGACGGCGTCGGCCAGCGGCTCGAGGACCTTCCACTGGAAAAACGAGGTGTCCTGAAACTCGTCGAGCAGAAGATGCTTCGTGCGGTTGTCGAGCCGATACTCAAGGAGCTTTTCCTGTTTGACTTCGTTCAGTTTCGACAGATGGACGGTGACGTCGTTGAAATCGTATTCGCCCGATTCGGCTTTAATGGTTTCGAGTTCGGCGTCGATATCGGCGATCAGGTGATACGTCGCTTCGGTCTCTTTTTTCAGGAGTCGGAAAAATTTGAGTGTGATGTCGTCGTGCATCTGCCTGACGGCGTCGGTCAGACCGCCCGAGAATTCGACGTCGTAATACTTGCCGGTTTGGGTGAACACGGCGTTTGCGAAGACGGTCTCGCCGCAGACCGACTCGGGCTGCGGCCCGGTGTAGACGGAGATCATCTTTTCGGCGGCGGCCGCGAAACTGTCTTTCCGCTTCGAGTCTGTCGCGTCGAACGTCTCCTGCGCCCCTTCGCGGACCCTTTCGACGAGTTCCTCTTTTTCCTTCGGCGAGAGCTCCTTTTGATTCGACGCGGGAACGGCGAACCAGGCGTCCTTTTCCGACTCGTGAAGGAGGTCGGCGTATTCTTTCAGAATGTCGTCGATCTGAACGGTCAGGGTGCGTTCGGTTTCCCCCTTAAAGAAATCGAAGATCAGCTTTTTGACGTCGGCGTCGCCGCCGCCGCGCAGCGACTCGAAGATCGCCTTTTGGCGGTTTCGCGTGTTGACCGTCTCGTCGACGATTTTCCATTGGAACGGAAACCCGAGTTCCGGCGCGAAACTTCCCGCCATCTGGCCGAAGAACGAGTCGATGGTCGAAATCCGCGCGCGGTGCATATTCCGAACGAACGACGCGAGGGTGTCGAGGACTTTTTCCTGCGTCAGCGCCGCGGGATCGCCGTAGAGATCCTCCGCGAGGTCCCGGCACTTTTCGGGGGAGTTCGCCGCTTCGGCGAGGCGCTTTAAGACGCGGTCGAAAATTTCGCCGGCGGCCTTACGGGTGAAGGTGACCGCCAGGATTTCTTCCGGCTTGACGCCGTCGAGAAGGAGCCGGATATACCGGTTTGTCAATTGAAATGTTTTGCCGGTTCCTGCCGAGGCGCGGATGATTTTATTCATCATCTGTCCTTTATTTTCGGTGTGATTCGATACGCTGTCCGCCGTCATCAGATGATCTCCGTATTGCTGAAATAAAACGTTAAAAGAAAACCGCAGAAAACTTTCCCCCGCGGGAACGAGGGCGGGGGTTATTCGGCGACCGGTTCCGAGTCGATATTCGCGAACGGGCCGGAGGAAAGTTCGGTGAACGCGCCGTTTTCGTCTTTCATCAGGTAGAGCGCCGGGATATTCAGGCGGTTTGCCAGGGCGAGCCCCTTTTCCGGGCCGAGGACGCAGAGCGCAGTGGCGTAGGCGTCGGCTTCGGCGCAGGTCGGCAGAAAGATCGAGACCGAACCGACCCGCGGCGCGCCGTCGGCCAGTTCCGAAGGTTTGCCCGTCGCCGGGTCGATGATATGCGAGAACCGCTTTCCGCCGATCACGAAAGCGTTCCGCGCGCCGCCGCTGGTGGCGATGGCGCCGGACTGGACGCGCACCACGCGCGCCAGGCGGGGCGCGTCGCCGGCCGCATCGTCGCCGGGTGCGGCGTCGACCGGTTTTTCAATCCCGAGGGTCCAGGGCTGAACCCCCTGTTCGGGCGCGCCGAGAGCGGCAAGTCCCTTGACGCCGCCGCAGCGGACCTCGCCGCCGACTTCGACCATAAATCCCGAGAAGGCGTCTTTTGCGAGCTCTTCGGCGAGCCGGTCGGCGGCGGCGTCGACGGCGCACCCCTTGGCGACCGCCGAAAGGTCGATCGACAGTTCCGGAATCGATTTTTTCAGCGCGGGCGGGTCGAGCCGCGCCTCGAGTTTCGTGTATCCGACTTTCGCGCGGACCGCGTCGATTTCCTCGTCGGAGGGGAAGGCCGCAAGCGGCGCCTTATCGGGCCCGAACCGCCAGAAGTTGACCAGCGGCGCGACGGTGACGTCGAACGCGCCGCCGGTTTCGGCGGCGACGCGCTGCGCCAGGGCGACCACGCGCGCGGTTTCGGCCGAGACGGGGAACCAGTCGAGCGAATCGCTCCGATTAAAGAGCGAGACTTCGGAATCGGCGCGGTAGGTGGACATCAGCGCGTCGTACCGGTCGAAGATTTCCTGTGCGGTTTCGGCGAGGCGTTTTTCGTTCCATTTGCGGGAGGGGTTCGAGATTTTGACGTTCCAGTAGGTTCCCATCGTCTCGCCGCCGGCCGAAAGGACGCCGCCGACCGCGCCGGTCTGCGCATCGGAGAATTTTCGGAGCATCTCCTGGAACCGCGGATTCGTTTTCAGGAACGTGAAGACCAGGTAGCCGACCAGCACGACGATCAAAATCGTGCGGCAGAAGGCGAAGACCGACGAGCCGGACGCGGTCGATTCGGCGGCGTTTTCTTTATCGGTGTTTTCTTGGGTCATATCGGTTCCTTTTCGTGTCAGAGGATGAGCATGGCGTCGCCGTAGCTGTAGAAACGGTAGTCTTTCAGGATCGCCTGTTTATACGCTTCCATAATCAGCTCGTCGCCGCCGAACGTGCGGACGAGAATGAGGAGCGTCGATTTCGGAAGATGGAAGTTGGTCAGCATTCCGTCGACCGCCTTGAACTTGTACGGCGGGCGGATGAACAGGTCGGTCTGTCCGTGGAACGCGTGCAGCCGTATATCGTTGTTCCCCGTCGAGTCGATATGCCCTTCGGCGTCGGCGTTGGCGGCCGATTCGAGGGTCCGTACGCTGGTGGTTCCGACGGCGATCGTCCGGCCGCCGGCGGCGCGGCGCTCGTTGATCATCTTGACCGTCGCTTCGGAGATGCTCGCGTATTCGGAATGCATCTTATGCTCGTCGAGCCGGTCGGCGGTGATCGGTTTGAACGTGCCCGCCCCCACGTGGAGGGTGACGGGGCAGACGGCGACCCCCTGCTTCTGCAGTTTCACGAGGAGCTCTTTGGTGAAATGGAGCCCGGCGGTCGGCGCGGCGACCGCGCCCGGCTGCGAGGCGTAGACCGTCTGGTAATTCTGCCGGTCTTCGGGAACCATTCGTCCGGCGCGGATATACGGCGGAATCGGAACCCAGCCGACGCGGTCGAGAAAGGTGAACGCGTCGTCGTCGGTGAGCGGTTTGACGACGAGCGTTTTGTCTTCGGTGCGCGCGATGACCTCGAGCTGTCCGGCCTGGCCGCCGTCGGGGGATTCGAGATTAATCAGTTCTCCCGGCCGGAGTTTGCCGCGCGTCTTGGACATAATCTCCCAGACCCCGCGGGGGCTGAACTGCAGAAAGAGTCCTTCCCAGCGGCCGCCGGTTTCGGCGCGGAGGCCGACCAGGCGCGCGGGAACGACTTTCGTGTCGTTCAGCACGAGCGTGTCCCCCGCGCGGAGGTATTCGGGAATGTCGCGGATATACCGGTGTTCGATCGTGCCGGCGGCGCGGTCGACGACCATCATTCGGGCGTCGACGCGGTTGCGCATCGGCGCCTGGGCGATCCGCTCGTGCGGCAGATGGTAATCGTAGCGATCGAGTTCCGACGGCGGGAGTTCCGTGTTTTGGGGCTCCGAGCCCTGAAGCTTTTCGTTATCTTCCATTATAAACCTTGCGCCGCTGCGGCGCCGAAATGTTATTTTTTCTCCGGCTCGGCGGGAGCCTGGGGCTTATACCAGAACGAGCGCCAATACGCCTTATCGGTTTCGTACGGGTCGATCGGCGTGTTCGGATCGTGATCCGGCGGCAGAATGCCGTAGCGCTTCATCTCGCGCACATAACTCGGCGCGGGCACGAACCTGCTCATGCAGAACCGGTTGCTCTCTTCCAGGATATACTTCCGGCCCCGTTCGATTCCGGCGAGAATCGTCTGATAGTCGGCATCGCCGGTGTCCGCAAAGAGTTTCGCCTCGGCGCCGACCGTGCTGCCGTCCTTCGCCTGATACGGCTTGCAGATTCCCAGACCGCCCGCTTCTTTCGCCAGGGGCGCCAGGAGAACCTGCGAATCCGCCGGAACGGTCAGGTTGAAAACAAGGTTCCGCTTGACATAGCCGTCGAGCAGATGCAGGCCCGGTTCGTCTTCGGACATCGTATGCGGAATGAAATAGGGGTATCCGCCG
>CACXFR010000040.1 GCA_902766935.1 uncultured Planctomycetota bacterium
GTCGCCGACCATCGTCTGGAAGTCGATCACCTGGTCGGGCCGGATCCCCCAGTCGGCTTTCAGCTCTTCGGCGCCGTAGAGGGACTCTTTCCGCAGGTTGTACAGACGGACGCGGTCGCCGATCAGCTGGCGGGCGTCCTTGTCGGAGGTGACCAGAATGACTTCCCCTCCCGCCTCGGAGGCACGGCGCGCCGCGGTCGCCAGAATGTCGTCCGCCTCGTAAAGCTCGAGTTCCAGGCGCGGGACGCAGAGCCCTTCGAGAATCTGACGCACGAAGATCAGCTGAGGGCGGAGGTCTTCGGGCATCGGGGGCCGGTTCGCCTTGTACTCGGCGTATATCTTATGCCGAAACGTCGGACCCGGCATATCGAACGCGCAGAAGATCGCGTCCGGCTCGAATTTCAATAAGAGGCCGATCACGTCGCGCGTAAAGCCGTAGGCCGCCCCCGTCGGCTGGCCTTTCGGGCCGATCATCTCGCGCATTGTGTGAAAGACCTGGTAGATGATCCCGTGGGCGTCGAGGACCATGACCTTTTTTCCGCTGAAATCAATCATTTCGCTATTCCCCGGTAATATGCCGCCGGACGGAAAGAACCGCCGGCCGTTGACCGATCGCTATGAGAAACAATGCCCGCGGCGCGGGAAAAAGAACGCGTCTTTCCGAATCGAAAAGACGCGTCCGAGTTTGGCGGGCGGAGTTATTTTTTCCTGCCGCAGCATTTTTTGTATTTCTTGCCGCTGCCGCAGGGGCACGGCTCGTTCGGCCCGACCCGCTGGGTCTTGTTCCGGATCGTCTGCGGACGCGACGCTTTGGAAGCTTCGATCGCCGCGTCCTGCTGGGCGCCGATGTTCCCCGCGCCGGACGCCTCGGCCATCGCCGGCGGCGCGTACGACTCGTGCGTCGCCTCGCTTTCGACCCAGACCGATTCGATAAACCGTTCGTTCAGATTCTCGGCCTGGAAGAGTGTGTGGAGGACGTTCTCGAAGATCGCCGTCCACATCTTTTCGAACGCCGCCATCCCTTCCCGCTTGTACTCGACCTTCGGGTCGGACTGGGCGTAGCCGCGGAACCCGACCCCCGCCTTGATCCGGTCCATCGTCAGGAGGTGTTCCTTCCAGGCGCCGTCGAGGAACGAGAGGATGATGTGCCGTTCGGCGCGGCGTATTTCGGGATTGTATTTTTCTTCGATGAGCGATTCGAGCCGGTTCCGCACGAAGAGGACGTCCCAGTCGCAGATTTCGGCGGGAGTGACGCTCGCGCCGAACCGTTCGTCGATCCACTCGGAAAGGGCGGCCAGATCGGGGTCTTTTTTCTTGAGCGCGATCCGGTCTTCGAGCGTAATCTTTTCGTTCCGGCGGATTTTCTCTTCCCGCGCGGCGGAAATCTTCTCGATGCTGACTTTCTGGTTTTCGAAAATCTTCTTCAGCCGCCTGTCGAGCTCCTCGACGTCGGCGCTCTGGCCGGCCAGCGACGAACGGCTGATTCGGAAGAGATCCTCTTCGATCTGACGCCGCTGCATATTTTTCAGCTCGTCGGGGGGAAGGTCGACCCCGAACCGGCGCTTGGCCCATTCGATGATCCCTTCCCGATTCAGGCGGCGGCCGCTCTCGTCCCGGATGGTGTAATGGACCAGACCCGAGACGACCGGGAACTCAACTTCCTTTTCGCGGTACAGCTCGAGAACCATCGCGCGGACTTTTTCGCAGACCTGTTCCGGCTCGAGTCCTTTGAGCGACTCGGGGTCGATGATCAGGCCGAACATGATCTTGGCGAAAACCGCGACCGACTGCGCCCCGTAGTTCGGTTCGAGCACCGAGGCGACGCGCGAGATGTCGACGCGGTCGATGTAGTCCGACGATTTCTTGATCAGAAACTGCGCCACGTCGTCGCGGCCGACTTTGCGCAGATCGCTGTCGCGCAGCGCGGCCTTCCACTTCTGGTTGGCGAACGCGGCCAGCGCCTGCCAGTTCCATTCCTCTTCGGGAACGTCGTACGAAAGGTTTTCGTCGATGGCGTCGAGAACCTGCGTTTCGGCCATTCGGTGCGCGTAGTCGCGCGCGCAGTCCTCGGCCTCTTTGAACGACATCGAACGAAACTGGCGCGGTTCGAACTCCACGCCGAACTGGTCGTCTTTCGACGCGTAGTCGGCGAACGCCATCGGGCCGAAGTTCGGGTCGAGGTACTCCTCGACCTTCTTTTTGACGACGTAGTCGATCATCTCGCCGACGAAGTCGCGCGTGTTGCCGTTGTCCAGAATCCGCTGACGGTACGAGTAGACCCGCTTCCGCTGAACGTCCATCACCTCGTCGTAGTCGAGAAGGCCTTTACGTATTTCAAAGTTCCGCTCTTCGACCTTTTTCTGCGCCCCTTCGATACGCCGCGAAACCATCGCGTTTTCGATCGCCTGGCCGTCTTCCATTCCCAGGCGGGTCAGGATATTCTTGACCCAGTCCCCGGCGAAGACGCGTACCAGTTCGTCTTCGAGAGAAAGGAAGAACTGCGCCTGACCGGGATCCCCCTGCCGGCCGCTCCGCCCGCGCAGCTGAAGGTCGATGCGCCGCGCCTCGTGGCGTTCGGTTCCGATGATGTGCAGCCCCCCCAGCTCGCGCACCTTATCCCCCTCTTCCTTCATCTTTTCGGTCTCTTCGATCTCTTTGATCTTGGCGTTCCATTCCTCGCGGGGCACGTCGAGCCGGGTCGGGTACTTGTGCTGGAAGATCGACCAGGCGAGCGTTTCGGGGTTCCCCCCCAGGATGATGTCGGTTCCGCGGCCGGCCATATTCGTGGCGATCGTCACCGCGCCCAGACGCCCGGCCTGCGCGATGATTTCGGCCTCGCGGCCGACGTTTTCGGGCTTGGCGTTCAAGACCTGATGCTTGATTCCCTTCCGATCGAGTTTTTCGGAGATCAGCTCGCTCTTGGCGATCGACGTGGTGCCGACCAGGATCGGACACCCCTTCCGCTGAAGCGACTTGATTCCGCTTTTGGCGATCGGCTGCGCCTCTTTCGCCCCTTTCGGCCGGAAGAGGACCTCGCCGTCGGTTTCGGATTCGACCGTCCCCCAGTATTCGTTGCCGTTGTTCAGGGTCAGGACGTCCCACTTGTGGACCTTTTCGATCTCCTCGACGACGGCGTCGTACTTTTCGCGTTCGGTCTTGTATATCTTATCGGGAAAGACTTTCCGCTGTACCGGCCGGTTCGGCGGGATCGTGATCACGTCCAGGTGATAGATCTTCCAGAATTCCACCGCCTCGGTCGAAGCGGTTCCCGTCATTCCGGAGAGCTTGTCATACATTTTGAAGAAGTTCTGAAGAGTGATCGTGGCGAGCGTCTGATTCTCTTTTTTGACGCGCACGCCCTCTTTGGCCTCGACCGCCTGATGAAGCCCGTCGCTCCAGTTCCGCCCCTCCATGAGCCGGCCGGTGAACTCGTCGACGATGATGATTTCGCCGTCGCGGATGACGTAGTTGACGTTGAGCTTATAGAGGTGGTGCGCTTTCAGCGCGTTGTCGATCAGGTGCGGCCAGTGCATATTCCCGGCGGTGTAGAACGACTCGACCCCCGCCAGGTGCTCGGCATGCCGGATCCCGATATCGGTCAGGTTGCAGGTGTGGTCCTTTTCGTCGACGGTGAAATCTTCGTCCTTGACGAGCTGCCGCGCCACGGCGTCGGCCTTGCCGTATTTGGTCACGTCGTCTTCGGAAGGACCGGAAATGATCAGCGGCGTACGCGCCTCGTCGATCAGGATGTTGTCGACCTCGTCGACGATGGCGTAATGCAGAGGACCCTGCGACTGCTGCCGCTCGAGGTCGAAGCTGGAGTCGCCCCGGCGGGCGGGACGCATGTTGTCACGCAGATAGTCGAACCCGAACTCGTTGTTCGTGCCGTAGGTGATGTCGCACGAATA
>CACXFR010000041.1 GCA_902766935.1 uncultured Planctomycetota bacterium
AACGGATGCTTATGGCTGCTTGATTTCTCACCTGACCAGGTTCACAGGTTCCCATTGCAAGGACCTTCACAGAAGGCCGCCTCTCTACGAGCATTCTTAACGATATTATAGCATTCCTTCAAGTCCGCGCAAGGTCCGAAACCCGGTGCTACTCTTGCAAAATACTGGCAAGATATAACGGTTATAACGAATATTTAAGACTTGAAAGTCTTTTATTTTGAAAATTTGGCTGAACGCTCTCAATTTTTGCTCAAGTTCGGCGGTACGTGTTTATAATGGAGAATGCGGCTCACCCTATGAGGTTTGTTAACGCTATGGTTCCTTTATTGAGTAATTCCCAACCCCTGAAGGTAGTTATAGCTCTCGTGGTTCTCTTTGTGGGATGGCTCATCGCCTCGATGATCCCCCGCAGCGAAACCCCGTGGGACAAAACGTCTTCGTCCTTTCTGGCGCGCCGGCCCGTGACCGATGCCGATGGGAATTCCGTTGAGGAGAATTCGGAGTACAACCGTCTCTGGAATCAGAATGGTGAGAACTTGGGTCGGGACGGTAAGCACCTGACGATCGATTACGATTCGGCGTTCTTCGGTCGGGGCGACGAGACGGAAGCCGGAGCCGAAAATGCGGGGTCGACCGAACCTTCCGACCCCCAGACCGAAGATCTTGTGCGGAGCTGGAGCGACGAAATTAAAATCGACAGCGACGAGCCCCCCGAAGTTAAAATTGACGAACGTCCGAAGTGGGACGACGATGCGGTTTTCGACAGTCCCGTTGCCGATCCCCGCGAGCTGGCTCCTCCGATGGAACCGCTGAACACCAAGTGGGAGAACGAGACGGAGTCCGGTTCCGAAGCCGACGAATCGGCTCCGGAGACGGATGTTGCCGATAACGCCGAATCGGGTAAATCGCCCGAAGAGAATCGGACCGCGTCCGACCCGTCGGGAGAATCTGCGGTTAAGGACGAGCCGCTGACCGCGCAGGCCGAGTCCTCTCTGATCGACCAGGAGTCGGCGCCGTCGGGCGGGCCGGATCAGACGGAACCGATTCCCCCGGAGCAGAGTCTCGACGACCGCGACGCGCTCGCCAAGCGCGAACCGACCCCGCTGCCGGGCTACGAACAGCCCGAGGTTTCTTCGGGAGCCGCCGAGTCTTCGGGCGGGGATCTTATCCCCCTTCCGACCCAGCGCCCGTCGGAACAGGTCGCCGATCCGCAGACCGGCGCGCCGTCGGCTGAAAATCCCGAGTCGCCGGCCGTAAAGACGCTTACCCCTTCGAGCGGGACGCGGGCGGCGGTCGAGCCGTCGACCTCCGCCGATTCGGGGCCGATCCGTCAGACCGGAGGCGAGCTGCCGAACGGCTCCGACGGGGATAACTCGAGAAACGCCTATTACTTGGGGTCGAATCCGGCCGAAGTTTCCGCTCCCGCCGAACAGCCGACGGTCGTGTCGGGACCGACGGCGGTTTCGGTCTACACCGCCGGCGCGGGGGAAAACTGGGACGGCGTCGCCGCGAAATTCGGTCTTTCGGACGCCGAAAAGGCCCGCTATTTCGAGGATAATTCCTTCCGGATCAACTCCGACGGGACGCTGACCGAGGGAATGAAGCTGATCCTCCCGAAACGGTGATCTCTTTTCACGCAGCCGTTTAAGTTTCGTTCTCAAATAACCGATAAAACTAATGAAAGTGTCTTAATCGTTCTTTTTGACACGACGCAAACCCCTGTTCCAGGATGAGGAATGAACGGTCAGGATGAGAGGATGGCTCGACGTCCGTTTTCGTCGATCCCCGATATTGAAGCGTACTATCCCTCGGTTTCGGCGGAGACGGCCCATCGTCGGATTTTTCGAACATTGGATCGCGGCGAGGGAATCGCGCTTCTTTTCGGCGACGCCGGGCTCGGCAAGACTCTTGCGCTCCGTCTGTTGGCCGGAAAGTTTGAGTTAGATGCCCCGGTTCTCCTTTTTTCGAACGCCCGCATCGCCAACCGGCGGTCGTTCTATCTCGAGCTCCTCTACCAGCTTCGATGCGACTTCAATTCGTCCGATGAGGACGAGCTGCGCGTTCGCTTTTTCGAGCATCTGCGCCACAGCGAATATCCCTATTACGTCCTTTTCTTCGATAACGCCGATACGCTCCCGTACTCCGTTTTCGATGAGATTCGATCGCTCCTCGATATCGAAAGCCGCGGGGTTCCTCGGTTCCGCGCGGCGTTGGCCGGAACGTCCCGGTTCGAGGAACGTCTGAACGCGCCGCGGTTCGCCCGCTTCTCGCAGCGGATCATTTCCCGCTCGTGGCTTGAGCCGTTCACCCGCGACGAGACGCTGGGGTATATCGATCGACAGCTCAAACGCGTTGCCGAAGAGTACAACGGCCTGACGTTCAGCACCGATGCCGCGAAACAGGTTCATAAGTTTGCCGAAGGGGTTCCGCGGGTCGTCAATCAGATCTGCGATTTGGCTCTCTACCTCAACGAGGGGAGCGAGTCGGTTATTTCGGAGAAGATCGTTCGAAAAGCGTGGGGGCTTCTTCAGCAGATTCCCGACGACGACGAGTCTTCCGGCGGCGAACGAGCGGAAAGCCCGTCTTATGCTCCTTCCGCCCCGGCGCCTTTGTCCGAAGAGCCTGAAAGCTCCTCGGTCGTCGAGTTCGGCGCGCTCGACGCTCCTTCCGACGACGGCTCTTCTTTCGAGCCGAGTCTGACGGAAGAGCCGGACGCCTCCCCGGCTCCGGACGGCGTGGTGGAGTTCGGCAGTCTTGACGATGAACCGTCCGCCGATGAGCCGAGCGAAGAGAACGTGATCCGTTTTGTGCCGAAAAAGACCCTTCCTGAAAAGGAAGAAACTTTCTATCCTTCCGAACGGGACGGCAGCAACGACGGCGAACCGGGCGAGTCGATTTCTATGAACGATCAGTCGATCGACTGGCGCGGCGATGCCCAACGGTATCGCGTCGACGACGAACGGAACGAAGAGGATTCCTCGGAGTGGGATGAAGACGAAGAGATGATCGACGAGTCGGGAGCCGATCTGACCTACGACTCGATGATTCGTGAAAAACTCCTGAAAGAGTTTCCCGAGGAAAACGCCGCCGAGCTGTCCGAATCCCACCGCGCCGAAGAGAATGCCGGAGAGAAGATCGACGATGGCGAGCTCGGCGGGAATTCCGATCGATGTATGGAAGAACTCCGTCTGATGGAGATGGAAGTCTCGCAGGCGGGGAACGTCATCTGTAAGATCCGCAAGATGCAGACCGGACTCGGCTCGTTCCAGAATACCGAGGAGGGAACGGCCCGCTCCGATCCCGGTCCGGAAGAAGACGAGCCGGTTCCGGCGAAAAAGCGCTCCTTCTTTAATGTTTTCGAAAAGATCTATACAAAGGGGAACAAAGAAGACTGACCCGAATGTTTTTTGAAGGGACGAATGAAGCGGCGGGAAACCGCCGCTTTTTTTGCGGGTGCGGCGGAAGCGGTTACCGTTGAAACGATAGAAGCGCGAAGTGACCCGCCGGAAGTTCGGCGCCTGCGGCGGAAGTGAGTCTCATCGCGCCCGACTCGATTTTTCCCGATCTCTGTTCGGAAAGGAGCTCCGCCAGACGAGCCGATTCGAATCCCGGGGAATGACAGGTCAGAAGAATGAAACCGAATTCCGGCGTGAGAATGGCCGAGAGTGTTGACAAAAGCGGCAGGAGGTCGTGCGTCAGACGCCAGACTTCGCCCCGTGTGCCGTGGCCGTACGACGGAGGATCCAAAACGATTCCCTCGTATTCCTTTCCTCGTTTTTCTTCCCGTCTGACATACTTGACGGCGTCGTCGGCAATCCAGTGGATCGGCGCGTCTTTCAGCCCCGAAAGTTCGGCGTTTCGCCGACCCTGAGCGACAATGTTCCGCGCGGCGTCGACGTGGGTCACTTCCGCGCCCGCGGCGGCACAGGCCAGACTGCTCCCTCCGGTGTAGGCGAAAAGGTTTAAGACCCGGATCGGACGGGCGAGTTTTTCGGCGCCGTCGCGGCAGAGCCGGGAAAGCCGGTTCCAGTTCGGCGACTGTTCGGGGAAGATTCCCAGATGTCCGAACGGCGAACCTTTCAGTTCGAGGGTAAAATCGGGATCGGCGTGATCGACCGTTCCTCCCGCTTCGAGGAAAGCGATCCCTTTCGGTGAACGCGCCTCCCAACGGCCCCGTATCCCCAGCGAAGCGGCGGCCTTTTCTTTTCCGTCGGTTCGGAAGAAAAGGTCGGCCTCCCGCCAGCGGCGCGGCGCGCGGGGAGAAGTACCTAAAGCGGGGGGAGAAGGCCGATCGGTCAGGATCTCCCCGAACCGTTCGAGCTTTCTCCCCCCGCCGAAATCGACGAGCTGATACTGCTCAGTCTGAAACATTACGCTTTCGCGGCTTCGGCTTCCGCGGCTTTCGGTTCACGGCCGAAGATCACGAAGAAGACGGTCCAGAAAATCACGAAGCAGGCCGGGAAGGTGAAAAACTTCTTCCAGTCGTGGCGCTGGGCGGAAAGCCAGTTGTCGCGCGTCAGCGTGTCGCTTCCGCTGGCGGCCTTTACCGCGTCGATCTGTTTCTCAATGTCCGCGACCGGAACGGCTTTGAATTCGGGATACGAACCCAGAAGGATGTTCCCTTCCGGAAGAGCTTCAAGCGCTTCCTTGAATTTTTCGTCGTTTTCGTAGAGACCGGCGATCTTCTCTTTGTTCAGATCGGCGGCGGTCAGATTGCCGTTTTCATCCTCATAGTTGGCAAGGCTGACGGTATCGAACGCGTTCTTTTCGCCCATCGCATATTTGAGTGATTTCGCCAGTTCGAGGTATTTGAGGGAGGAATCTTTGGCGCCCCAATCGGCAAGCTGCGTAACGCCTTCGATCGGCTTCGGGAGCGATTTGCCCATCTGAACGTCGTAGATAACCCCGCTCAGGAGCTGGCCGACGCCCAGCAGGAGGAACGCCAGAAGAGCCTGGACGCTTGCCTTGAGACTGTCGGGAGCGACTTTGTCGCCGAACATATAACTGGCGGTGTAAAGGAACGCGTAAGCCATCCCGTGAAGGAGAATCGCCGCCATTGCGAAGCCGAAACCGTTCTGCGTGAAGAGAAGGTAACGAACCGCCCAAGCGGCCATACCGAGCGCGAGAACCCATTTCAGACCGATCCGGGCGACGGCGACCGCCAACAGAGCCATGAAAATGAGTTCCGAGAACTGGTTGAAGGTCCCCAGAGCGACCGGAGCCGGATAGCCGTGATCGACCAGATAAGGACCGAGCGCCGGGAAGTAGAAGTTGCTTCCGAAGATGCTGACCAGGAAGGCGCAGAGGAGGAAGCAGGTGAATTTCCAGTCTTTGAACATCGCAAAGGCGCCCAGACCGAGCGCGTCGCTCTTTTCGCCTTCGGCCGGTTTCCCCTTCGGCGGGGTGTTCGGCAGAGTGAAGGCATAAAGACCGTAGACGAGCGCGATCGCGCCGCCGAGATAGAAGAAGTTCGGGGTGGCCGCGCCGCCGCAGAAGCATTCGATGACCAGGTTGACCAGAATCCAGCCGATCGTCCCGAAAATGAAGACGTTCGGCGCTTTGTCTTTGTTCGGAATGTTCTTGAAGACGACCGCGTTGATCATCGGGATCGAGGGGAGATAGCACATCCCCGAAACGAGCATCAGACCCATCAGCGGCCAGAACGGAATCGAATTTCCGGCTTCAACGGCCTTCTGGCAGATGCAGCCGCACGCGCCGAGCGCCAGGCCGTTGATAATCTGCAGGAAGCCGAGGACTTTCTGCGCCGAGAAGTAGCGGTCGGCCAAAGGACCGATAAAGAGCGCCGCCAGAATGACGCCGATCGGATAGGCGTTGTAGATCCAGCCGGTCCCCATGTGGATCCCGCAGAAATCGACTTCTTGGAGTTTACCGGCGAGGTAAGCTCCCAAAGCGATGTTCCAGCTTCCCCAAATGGCAAACTGGAAAAGATAGGCTAATTGCAGTCGGGGATAAATGCACCCCGGCTTTTTGACTTCGGCAGCTGCTGCCCCGGCGTTGTCATTGGACATAACTGAATTTCCTCCGAAATAATGTTGCGAAATACTCTTTTCAGAGCGTGTTTTGGATAAAACCACCCTCTAATTATAAGCCTTTTCTTTGTTGCGATGCAAGGTGAATGGAACGGTTTCTCTGAATTCTGCGAAAAACTCCACAGGGAATTAGCGTTCGGAAACATGTTCTCTTTTTGAGGATTTTAGCGATTTATTTGATTTTAACGGCAGTATTGCCGATAGGTATGAAAATGCCGCCGTTTGCGTCGGCAGAAAAGCACAGAATCAAAAGGGAGGTTTTAGATGCGTCACTTGTTGAAATTAGGAGTTTTGATGCTCTCTGCGGCTTGTATGGGAACCTTGCAGGGGGCTGATTATGTTTCTTATTCTCCGATCCGCATAGCGCAATCGGCGGAAACTGCCGGCGAGGAACTTCCGCCTCCACCCGGATTTGTTCAGGAGACGCCCGCTTCTGTCTCGGAAGATGTCGATCAAACGGACGATCCTATCGGCAACGAGTCGATCGCCGCGGAGACTTCGGCCGCGCCGATTCCCGACCACGATTACCGTGACTTTGTGACAAGAGCCGAATTTGAATCGGCCATTTCGAATTTGGCATGGAAAAAGGGGCCGTTTACGTTTACCCCCTACGGGTTCGTTTGGGCCGATGTCGCGTGGAACTCCTCCCGTTGCGTGACGGACGGCTACTGCCTCTATTCTCTTTCGGACGAAGTCGACGATTCGCCGGGCGCCGCCGTCGACGCCCGTATGACGCGTATCGGCGCGACGGTCGATGGTCCCGGATTCCCGTGGAATCCCTGTTGGAAGCTCAAGGGTGTCCTGGAAGCCGACTTTGAAGGGCAGGTCAATACGACCCGGAACAAGGGGCAGCTGCAGCTCCGCAAGGCGTTCGTCGAACTTCGGAATGACCACGCCGACCTTCGGTTCCTTTTCGGGCAGGACTGGGATATCATCTCGCCGCTGGCGCCGCAGATGCTGAACTACCTTCCCGCCGGATTCGCCGGGAATATCGGCTACCGCCGGGCGCAGTTCCGCATCGACAAGGGAATTCAAATGGGGCCGGACTTCCGCGCCCTTTGGCAGATCGCGGTTGTCGACTCGTTCGGCGCCGACTATAATTCGACCAGCGGTGTCGCCTCCCAAGCGGGGGGATGGCCCCTGATCGAGGGGCGTTACGCCGTGACGCTCGGCCAAAGATGTCGGCCGGCCGGTCCGGCGACGTTCGGGGTTTCGGCGCATGTCGGGGAAGAGACGTACCGTTTCACCCCGATCAAAGATACATATGCCGCGACTTCCGAACGCGAGCATATCCAGACCTGGTCGGTGAACTTTGACGCCGACGTTCCCCTGACCAAGAGAATTTCGGTCCTCGGGGAAGGTTTTTACGGCTGTGACCTGAGTTCGTTCTGCGGCGGGATCAACCAGGGGGTCGATCTCTATCGGCGCGACGGGGTTCGCGACGTGGGCGCCTGGGGCGCGGTTCATACCAAGCTTACCGACAAGCTGACCAATAATACCGGATATGGAATCGATAAGCCGGACGAAGACGACCTGCACGGTACGACCGTCGCGTCGGCTGGGAAGACCAGTTTCCGAACGCGCAACGAGTTGTTCTTCACCAACTTCCTCTATCAGTGGAACAAGGCGCTGATGACCGGGATCGAGCTCGGCTACTGGAAGACCGATTGGGAGGCGAGCGACGTTTCGACCACCGACGTTCAGTTCAGCGATATGGATTCCGGAAAGACGTTCCGTATCGACTGCGCGGTACAGTATCTGTTCTGAATGAAAATTTATGCCTTAGTGGATTGCAACTCCTTTTTCGCCTCCTGCGAAAAGGTGTTTCGCCCGGACTGGGCCGAGAAACCCGTCGTTGTTCTTTCGAACAACGACGGGTGCGTTATTGCCAGGTCGGCCGAGGCGAAACCGCTGGTGGCGATGGGAACCCCCTGGTTCCGGGTGAAGAAGACCGCCGAACGGGAAGGCATCGTTGTACGATCGACCAATTTCGTCCTTTACGGGGATATGAGCCGCCGCGTGATGGAAACGCTCGGTCAGTGGACCTCCGATGTGGAAGTCTATTCGATCGACGAGGCGTTTCTGGACCTCTCGCGGCAGTATCAGCTTCGAATCGAAGAGGGGAAGAGTATCGGGCGGAGCCTGGCGGCGCTCGGCCGGCAGATCGTCGAGACGGTCCCCCAATGGACCGGAATACCCGTTTCGGTCGGGTTCGGCCCGACCAAGACTCTGGCCAAACTGGCAAACCGAATCGCCAAGGAACGCCCGGACCGCCTTTTCGGGGTGATGAATCGGAAAATTCGGGAAAGGGCGCTTAAAACGTTCCCGATCGGTAAAATATGGGGAGTCGGTCGAAAACTTCTTCCCCAATTCGAAAGACTGGGACTGAAAACCGCCTGGGATCTGAGCCGGATCGACCCCCTGGTTGTCCGCCGTGAGTTTTCGATCGTCCAGGAGAGACTGGTTCGCGAACTTAACGGCGAGGCGTGCTACGGGGAGGACGACCCGCAAAGGAAGAATATTCAGGTTTCCCGCTCGTTCGGCACGATGCTGACCGATCCGGCCGACCTGGAAAAGGCGGTCGCAACGTTCGCCGCCCGCGGCGCACGCCGGCTGCGCCGTCTGGAACGGGCGGCTTCAGCGGTCTGCGTCTCGCTCCGAACCAATCCGTTTCGTCCCGACCTGCCGCAGTATTCCCCAAGCGGCGTGGTCGGGTTCTATCGCCCGACCGCCGATACCGTGGAAATCCTCAAAGGAGTTCTTTCGGCGTTTCGCTCGATCTATAAGCCGCGCTATGCCTACAAAAAAGGGGGGGTGACCCTGATGAATCTCGTTCCGGCCGAAGTCGCCGCCGCGCAGCAGTATCTTTTCGATGAAGAACCCGATTCGGATTCTCCTCTCCGGAGCGATTCGACGTCGCGCCGACGCCGGATGGATCTTTATCGAACGGTGGATCATATTAACGATTCTTCGGTTTCGGGAGAGATCTTTTTTGCCGCCGAGGGGACCGACCGCCCCTGGGCTTCCTCGTCGGAATACGCTTCCCCCTGCTGGACGACCGATCTGGATCGAGTTCCCGTGGTCAGAGCCGACTGAAAGTCCCTTCTTCGAGATCGGATCCGAGGGGACTTCTTATCTGTCCGCACCGTTCCGGACCCCCTCTTTTTGCGGGGGAGTCCCCCCTTGCCGGAATCGGCGTAAAATGCTATATTTATGGGATATGTTTTATGGTGGGGAGGCTCGCCTTATTTTACGGCGCGCCTTTTGTTTAGAGGATCTACCGGCACTAAGGACAGTTCACTGCCGCCGTCACGACGAAAGGGTTTCTTTTTATGGCGACCACATCCAAACGGAAGTTTGACTACGACGCAAAGAACATTAAGGTTTTCGGTCGACAGAAGGTCAAGTTTGATGTTCCCGACCTGACCATCCTTCAAAAGAACAGCTATCAAAGATTCCTCCAGCGTGATGTTGACCCCGCCAAGCGGAAGAATTACGGTCTGGAAGCCGTCCTCCGCGAAAGTTTTCCGATCCGTTCGACCGACGGTACTTCATGCCGGATCGAGTATCTGTACTATGAGCTGGAAGATCCCGCGTACACCGAAGAGGAGTGCCGTCGCCTTAAGCTGACGTATGGCTATCCGTTCAAGGTCCGTCTGCGTCTCGTTTCCGAAAACGGCGAATCGACCGACGATTTCGTCTATCTCGGAACCATCCCCGCGATGATCGGCGGCGGAGAATTCATTGTCAACGGGGCTGAACGCGTTGTGGTCAATCAGCTCCACCGCAGTCCCGGGATTGACTTTGTCAAGACCGTTGACGAAACCGACAGCTCCATCTCCTACCACAGCCGCATCGTTCCCGAGCGCGGCAGCTGGGTCGAACTTTACATCGCTTCGAAGGTTCGGAAAGACCCGAACCGTATTGAGGTTCAGATTGACCAGGGAGCGAAGTTCTGCGTGATGGATCTGATCCGGGCGATGGATTCCCAGTACAGTTCCGACGAGGCGATTTTGCGCCTCTTCTTCGACACGCGGAAAGTTTCGCTGCGCAGCGGCCGAAGCGCCAATAAGATCGCCGGGAAAATTTCGGTGAAGACCCTCTGCTACCCGAAGGGAACCGAGCGGGACGGCGAAGAGATCGTCAAGTCCGGTTACGAGATCGACGTCGAAGCGGCTTCGGCGATCGCCACCAGCGGGATCAAAGAGGTCGAGGTCTTTGACGCCCCTTCGTCGAAAGACCTTATCCTTCCGACTTTCCGCAAAAGCGAGACTCACTCGACCGACGAGGCGGTTCTGAAGTTTTATCTGCGTCTTCGTTCCGGCAGTCCCGCCCAGCTCGAAAAGGCTCGCCAGTTCATAAAAGAGAAGTTCTTTGATCCGAATCGTTATCGCCTGGGCGAAGTCGGCCGCGTACGGATCAACCACAAGTTTTACCCCGACTACCAAGAACCCGAAGAGGAGATGATCCCGCTCGAAGAGCAGGTTCTCAAGGTCGACGATCTGATCAACGCGGTTCGGTATCTGAACAAGCTCTGGTCGGCCGAAAATGTCGACAAGTCGGATCGTTCCGAGAACGCCGTTCTTCCCGACGACATCGACCATCTTGGGAACCGCCGCGTTCGAACGATTGAAGAGCTCGCCTGCGAAGAACTTCGCAAAGGTTTTATGAAACTCCGCCGTTCGACCGAGGAAAAACTTCGAGGCGACAGTTTGTTGCGTTCGGTGATCAACAACCGCAATATCTCGAACGCCATCGATTCGTTCTTCGGCCGGGGCGAGCTCTCGCAGGTGGTCGACCAGACGAACCCGCTTTCGATGCTGACGCACGAACGCCGTCTTTCGGCGTTGGGCCCCGGCGGTCTGAACCGTAAGCGCGCCGGTTTTGAAGTACGCGACGTTCACGCTTCGCACTACGGGCGTATCTGTCCGATCGAGACCCCCGAAGGAGCCAACATCGGTCTGATCTCCAGCCTTTCGATCTACTCGCACGTGGACCGTCTCGGTTTTCTCGAAACCCCGTATCGCAGGGTCGAGAACGGGAAAGTCATCAAAGACGATAAAAAAGTCGAATGGCTCCGCGCCGATTCGGAACAGAATGTCTATGTCGTTCCCGCCGACGTTACCATCGAGCCGAGCGACGATCCGAAGTATATCGGTACGATTCAGCCCGATCCGGCGTCGGGTCAGGTGATCGCCCGTTACAACGGCGAATATGTCTCGATCCCCGTCAGCGAGGTTCAGTACATCGATGTCAGCCCGAACCAGATGCTCGGCGTCTCGGCGGGTCTGATCCCCTTCCTGGAACATGACGATGCCAACCGCGCCCTGATGGGAGCGAACATGCAGCGCCAGGCGGTTCCGCTTCTGATCTCCGAGGCTCCTCTGGTCGGAACCGGTCTCGAAAAAGACGCGGCGCATAACTCGAGCCTTTTGGTCAAAGCCGAAAACAACGGCGAGGTTACCTACGTCGACGCCGCGAAGATCGTGATCACGTATAAAGATAAGGCCGGCACTCCTCAGGAAGAAATCCACCAGATGCGTAAGTTCGTCGGTCTGAACGAACGAACCTGCCAGAATCAGAAGCCGCTCGTCAAGCCGGGCGACCGCGTGAAGAAGGGGGAAGTGATTGCCGACGGCGCCTGCACCGACCATGGCGTTCTGGCGCTCGGACGAAACGTTCTGGTCGCCTTTATGGTTTGGGACGGTTTCAACTTTGAAGACGCGGTCATCATCAGCGAAGAGCTGGTTCAGAACGACACCTACACGTCGATTCATATCGAAGAATATGACGGCGAGGTTCGCGAGCAGAAATCGGGCAACCGCGGTGAGTTCACCCGCGAGATTCCGAACGTCGGCGAAAAGGCGCTGCGCAATCTCGACGAAAACGGTGTGGTACAGATCGGAACCTACGTCAAACCGGGCGATATTCTCATCGGTCGCGTGAAGCCGAAGAACAAACAGGAACTCGCTCCCGAAGAGAAACTTCTCCACGCGATTTTCGGCCGTGCCGGCGAAGATGTCAAGAATGATTCGGTTGTGGTGCCTCCGGGCGTCGAAGGGGTGGTGATCGGCGTTCACCGCTATAAGAAACAAGCCGGAATGACCGACGAGGAACTGCGCGAGTTCAAAAAAGAGCAGGTTCGCCTTGAAGAGGGAGGAAACAGCGCGATCGCCGACGCGTTCACCGCGATGGTTCTCGAACTCGAGGAGGTCTGCGGTCATCGTCTCGTCGAATCGGACGATTCGAAAGTCGATCTCTGCCATGATCGTAAGATCACCGATATCGTCCTGAGCGCGCGCGATTTCGATTTCGACAAGATCTGCAAAGCGAATGATATCGCCGATTCGAAACTCATCAAAGAGATGAGGAAGATTTACGACAGACACAAGACGGGTCTTCAGCAGGCGATCAAACAGCGTGACCGGGCATTGAACACTTACCTGTGCGGCGAACAGCTGCATCAGGCCGTCCTTGAAATGGTCAAGGTCTACATCGCGACCAAACGCGTTATTTCGGTCGGCGACAAAATGGCCGGCCGTCACGGCAACAAGGGCGTGATCGCAAAGATCCTTCCCAAAGAGGATATGCCCTATATGGAAGACGGTACCCCGATTCAGATCATGTTGAATCCGCTCGGCGTGCCCTCCCGTATGAACGTGGGTCAGATTCTCGAAACCCACCTGGGATGGGCGGCCTCGAAGCTCGGTTA
Organism: uncultured Planctomycetota bacterium; assembly: GCA_902766935.1. Taxonomy (GTDB): domain Bacteria; phylum Planctomycetota; class Planctomycetia; order Pirellulales; family Thermoguttaceae; genus RUG695. Next base: position 12,763 of record CACXFR010000041.1, read on the forward strand.
TCACGCGCAGACCCCGGTTTTCGACGGCGCGACCGAAGCCGAAATCAACGACGAGCTTGTCAAAGCGGGTCTCCCGCGTCACGGGAAGGTTCAGCTCTACGACGGACGCACCGGTGAACCGTTCGATCAGGAAACGACGGTCGGCTACATCTACATGCTCAAGTTGCACCACCTGGTCGACGACAAGATTCACGCGCGCAACAGCGGCCCCTACGCCCTTGTTACGCAACAGCCTCTGGGCGGAAAAGCGCGTTCCGGCGGACAGCGTTTCGGGGAAATGGAAGTCTGGGCTCTCGAGGCCTACGGCGCCGCGTATACCCTTCAGGAGATTCTTACCGTTAAGAGCGACGATATCGATGGACGTAAGAAGATCTTCGCCTCGATGGTCAACGGCGAGAACACTTTGGAAGCCGGCACTCCCGCCAGTTTCGACGTTCTTCTGAACGAGGTCAAAGGTCTGGCGCTCGACATGGATCTGATTCCCGACACGCATCGGGTCTTCATGAATCCCGACGGCTTCGACGGCTGATTTTTCCGTAAAGTGTGTGAATCACTTTTCCGGTTATTTAAGATCGCGCGCAATTCTGGCGGGTTGCGCGCGTTCTTTCGTTTTTGTAGAATCTTAGTGAGATTCTCATTACCCTTTCCGCTGCGCGATCTGCGTACGTGAAAGGCGATTGAACCGAATTGACCAGCTGAATTCCATAGTGAATTCCATAAGAGGAGAGTTTTGATGAGATTGAAAACCGCGGCTCTTTTCCTTGCGGGCCTGTTCCTTGTCCCGCTCGCTTTTAACCTGTTCGCACAGGAGACATCGTTTCCCCGGAAGATGCCGGCCGAAACGTACGAAGAACCA
>CACXFR010000042.1 GCA_902766935.1 uncultured Planctomycetota bacterium
CGCAAACTTTACGTCGTCATCATCGACAACGGCCGGACCCGCGCCCTGGCGCAGCCGCGTCATCGGAAAGTCCTTCACTGCATCCGCTGCGGCGGATGTATGGCGCGCTGCCCGGTCTACCGCCAGGTCGGCGGCTGGGCGTACGGCTGGGTCTATCCCGGCCCGCTGGGGGTCGTTCTCACGCCGCAGCTTTTGGGCTTCGACAAAGCGGGGAAACTCCCGTTCGCCTCGTCGCTCTGCGGGGCGTGCTCGCAGATCTGCCCGGTCAAAGTCGACCTGGCGCACCAGATCGTCCGGTCCCGCGCCGAGTCGATCGAGGCGCCCTCTTCTCCCGCCCATTCGATCGCCGAGCGGCTTCTCTGGACCGGCTTTGCCTGGATGATGAAAAAGCGCTGGCGCTACGATTTGGCAATGCGGTTTGTCAAGATCGGCGCGCGCTTCGCGCCGCTGTTACCCTACCACCCCTGGCTGATGGGGCGCTGGACGCGCGGCCGCGCAATCCCCGCGGCTCAGAAAGAGGGTTCCTTCGGCAAGTGGTGGAAGAAAAACCATAAGGACTGAAAAAGCATGGGCAACCGAGCGATCCTTCTGATTCTGGGGATACTCGTTCTTCTGATCGCGGTCACGGCGATCGTCGGCGCGATCCGGCACAAGATCCGGAGCGTCGGCAATCCGCTGAGCAAACTCGACCTGGCGATCTTCGACACCTACATGAGCCGGATTCAGGTCTGGTGGGTCCTTTTCGGCCTTCTGGCCTGCGCGGTCATCGCGGGCACGGTCACGACGGTCTTCTTCTTTTTCATCCTCTCCCTCTGGGCGTGGCGGGAGTACACCTCGACCTCGCCGACGAATCCGGCCGACCACCGCACCCTCTTTTTCGTGGCGTTCTTCTGGGCGCCTCTGCAGTTCTTCCTGGTCGGGATCAACGACGAATGGTTCACCGGCGTTTTCGGGATCAGCAGCTATCAGATCTTTTCGATCCTGGTTCCGGCCTACGCCCTCTTTCTCCTTCCGGCGGGGGTCGCCATTTCGGGAACTCCCGATCTCTTCCGCGAGCGGATCGTCAACATTCAGACGGGGCTTCTCTTCTGCGTCTACGCGATGAGCTTCGCCCCCGCCCTGTTAACGATGCACATTCCGAACGAGCGGCACGAAGAAACCGTCACGCCGGCGGTCTTTGAAGGAGGGGTTGAGGAAAAAGTCCTGGCGCCTCTTTCGCAGGCGATCGAAGGGGCGATTGCCGAACAGGCAGCGCCCGAATCGGACGCCGCGCAGGAAGCCGCCGGAGCCGAAACCGCCGAAGAGCCGAAACCGGAGACGATCACCGACGTTCTGCGCCGGAAACCCCTGCGCAAACAGATCACGTCCGAGCGGATCTGTCTGCTCTGCGTCTTCTTTTTCATCGTTCAGATGAGCGACGTCTTCCAGCACCTCTGGTCCCTTTTCTTCCGCCGCGGGGTGATCGCCAAGGACATCAATATGAACAAGACGTGGGGGGGCGTCCTGGCGGGCGCGTTTTCGACCGCGCTTCTGACGATGGGGCTTCGTTACTTCCTCCCCCTGCCGAAATGGTGGCAGCCCCTCGTTCTGGGGTTCGCCGTCTCGCTGATGGGGTTCGCCGGAAGCATCACCTTCAGCGCGATCAAGCGGGAACGCGAACAGCGCCGAGCCGAAGAAAAGCGCCGCAAGAGCGCGAAAAGCTATTTTCCCGACGAACGGATCGTCCTCCTCGAAGGGCACAACAGCGTTCTCGACCGGATCGACTCGCTCTGTTTCGCCGCGCCGATTTACTATCACCTGGTCTGGATTTTCGTCAACGTCGACTTCCGCTTCTTCTGAGCGCGCGCGGCCCGTTCGGCTAATTCCGCTCGGTCTCCCTTTTGAGGCCGCCGCGGATCCGGCGCAGGTCGCGGCGGCGCGCCGGCTCGCCCGAGGTTCGGGAATCGACCGAAACCGCGGGATTGTCCCCTAAAAGAAAATACTCGTCGTCCCCCAGTCGGCGGGGGGGGATACTTCCGTAGCCGGTGTCGCGGAACAGGAGGAACCGCGCGGGAATATACTCCCGGGGATTATCGGTCAGAAGGATCAGCGGGCAGTTCACCGGAAGATTCTTCTCCGAGATCGGCGGGTTCGGGTAAGAGCCGCATTCTTTTCCGTCGAGCCAAACCGTCAGCGCGCCGTCGGCGCACGAGAGGACCGCCGTCTTCCCCCCGGCGGATAGCCCGCACGAATAGGGCTCCGCGCCGTCGAAGTCGGCCGCGGTCAGTTTCGGAGCGTCTTCCGGACCGCTCTCTTCGGGAAGAGGAATACGGCGCAGCAGAAGAGTCTCCGGCGCCGCGCCGCGCTCGGCCAGCCAGGCGCGGTCCCCCTGGTTCACGATCAGCGCCCCCTTGTCCAAAAAGGAGCGCGGAAACTCGATCGCGTAATCGTCGACGAATTCGACCGACGCCGGCTCGTCCAGCGATGGGGCGGACGCCGTGTTGGTGACCGCCAGCGGAAACGGCGCCGCGTCCGGCGATTCCCCCTCCAGAACGGGGTGCGGCAGCCGATTCAGAAAGAGGAGCCGTCCCGGCTCGGCCTTACGGACGGTGTTCAGAAAGACCCGCGACCAGCGCGCCTTCGGTTTCGGCACCGGAACGCCGTCGACGTAGAGGGCGCCGCGCCGCAGTTCGACCTCTTCCCCCGGAAGCCCCGCGACCCGTTTCACCGCCAGCGAACCGTCGGAAAGGCGCAGCGCGGCCACCTCCCACCGCCGCGGCTCGGGGCAGCCGTATCGGTCGACGAAGACCCGGTCTCCCTTGACGAGCTTTCGCGGGTTTAGGGGGATTTCCGAGAACCCGCAGCACGGGCAGGAGCCGAACCGCGCGCTTTTGATCTTCCCGCGCGAGCCGATGTTGACGGTCAGGGTCACCGGGTTATGGCATCGCGGACATTCCAGATCCCAATGCGGGCCGTAGAAAGTCGGCTCCATCGATGAACTGAGAACGCGCAGGGGAATCGGCGCGAAGGCGAAATAAAGCGCGGCAGCGGCGAGAAGAAAAAAAGCGAGAACGCACCACATTTTCATTCGATGCCCTTTGAAACGTAAAACGAAAACCGGCGGGCGGGAAGACCCGAAAATAATACCATAGAAAAGGAAAGGCCCCAAGAGGGGTTACCTCACGGGGCCTTGGGTACCGGCAATACCTACTTTCGCAGTGGTTCTACTATCATCGGCTCCGAAAGCTTAACTTCTGTATTCGGGATGGGAACAGGTGGGACC
>CACXFR010000043.1 GCA_902766935.1 uncultured Planctomycetota bacterium
CCCGTCGGGCGCGGAAGGACTGACCTGCTCGGTCTTCCTGCCGGGGGACGTGAACCGGGACGGGGATATCGGCCTCAACGAATACAAGATGGGCTCGGTCTACGCCGCCGCGTGGGATCTCTGCCAGTCGGGGGTTCCCTCGCTGGGGGTGATCGAATATTACCTGAAAGAGTACAATATCGACCTGACCGATATCGAGAGCGTCTATAACGCCCGCTACGACGTAAATATGGACGGCGAGACGGACTGCCGCGACGTCGATATTTTCCGGCGCGGCTATTACCAGGACGTTACGGTTTCGTTCTTCGATCTGATCCGCCTCCTCCCCGTCGACCGCGCCCTGCAGACGGCGGAAGGGGAAATCGGCTGTTCGGACCCGCTGCTGCCCGATTCGTTCGTCGCCGAGATACAGGGGAATTTCTATACGTCGGCCGGGTATGACGTGAGCCGATTCGAACAGATCGGGGCCGTTCTTTCGACCGGCGGGGCGTGGGAGATTGACTGCACGGATCTGATTTCGTTTACCGGGGACGGGCGGTTCGCTTTCGACGCGACGCCGGAAATCTTCGAATTTCTCGCCGCCGGCCAGACGCTCACCCTTTCGTTCGACTATTACCTCGACGATCTGACGTTCGACGGACTTGATCTGGTCTATCAGAATCAACGCGGCGGATCGGTCGTCGCGACGGTCGTCGGCGTGAACGACGCGCCGAGGGGCGCGGGCGATTACGCGGCTCGCTATGATCTGAGGACCGGAGCGATGACTCCGGCGATCAACGTGTTAAACGGCGTTGTCGATCCCGAAGGAGAGGCGCTGACCGTGTCGATCGACGGCGCGTCGATCGGCGAGAACGACTACGGGATTCCGACCGACGTCGATTACGCCGGATTGTTCACCGTGACGCCCCGGGGCGTTTTCGGCGTGGACGGCGCGGCGCTCGCCGGCCTTCTCGAGGCCGTTCCGAAAGGGGAAGAGGTCGCCTTTACGGTTCGGTACCTGGCGACCGACCCGTGGGGGGCGTCGGACGGCGGCGCGGTCACGCTGGCCGTGATCGGGAAGAACGACGCCCCGCGCGGCGCGGGCGATTATACGGCGACTTTCGATCTGGAAACCGGCCGGATGGCGCCGACGGTCAATCTGCTTGACGGCGTCGTCGATCCGGACGTCGACCCCCTGACCCTTACGATCGACGGCGCGGTCCTGGCGGCGAACGACTACGGGATTCCGACCGACGCCGACTATGCGGCGTATTTCTCGGTCGGCGCCGACGGAGCCCTTTCGGTCAGCCGCGCGGCGCTTTCGCGCGCGCTTCAGGCGGTTCCCGCCGGCGGGACGGTCGTTTTTACGATTCCCTATACGGCCGCCGACCCCGACGGGGAGTCGACCGGCGGCGTGGTGACGCTGACGGTCGTCGGGAAGAACGAGGCGCCGGCCGCCGCCGACGTTCAGCTGACGGGCGCGCTTGACGGCGGCGGCGCGCTGACCTTTACGATCGACCTTCTCTCGAAAGTGACCGATCCGGACGGCGACGCCGTCGAGGCGGCCGGCTTTACGATCGGCGGCGCGGACTACGCGCCCGACGAAGTCGACGGGCTCGTCTCGGACGGCTATATATACGTCTACGACGCCGAAACGGGGATCATGACGGTCGCCGCCGCCCCGTCGACCGCCGAAAATCTCAAATGGTTCTACAACGCCGCCGACGGGACGTTTCCTGTTCAGTGGTTTTTCTATCGGGTGAGCGACGGCGCGGCTTCGGCGCAGGGGACGGTCACCCTTTCGCTGCGCGCCGAAGACGACGCGGCGGAGGTGACGTCGAACCCCGCCGATCAGACGCTGGTGAAAAATCCCAGCGCGGCCGCGGGCGAGACGACGCCGCTGGGAACCGCACGGTATCTGGCCGATCGGTACGGCTATACGGTTTCGGTGACGGTGACCGACGAAGAGGGGAACGTGGTCAACGTCGGCGCGCTGGCGGGTCTGGTGACCGCGTCCGCCGCCGGTTCGGTTCCGAACTTTGCGGTCGGTTTCGCCGTCGACGACGTTCTGGTGAACGCTCTCGATACGGACGGCGTCTATACCGTTTCGTACGAATTGGTTTATAACGGAACCGCCGAGGCGGCCGGCTCGTTCGCCTTTACGGTGAAAGATCTCCAGGTCTCGCAGTGGAACGGAACCGTTTCGGTTGCCGAAGGGGAACGCGGCTCCAGTGACCGGACGCTCGAGGCGGACGGGTTTACCGCCGAGATCGGCGGGACGGAATACCGGTCGGTAAGCTTTACGATGGGCGGCTTTGTTCAGACGTCGGCGGCGCTTTCCGACGGAACCGCCGTTGCCGGGGATTTCGCCTCGTATCTGTTCTGGGACGACGGAACCGGCCGGTTCGTCTTTGACGCGGCGTCGCCCGCGTTCGATTTCCTTCCCGCCGGCGAGACGCTGACCGTCACGGTCGATTTCTACCTCGACAATCTCCTGTTCGACGGGATCGCCGACGTCTATGACGGGATCAAGGGGGGAGAGGTCGCCGTCGTCGTGACCGGCGTCAACGACGCGCCGCGCGGCGCGGGGGACTATTCCGCGGCCCTGCCGCTGACGACGGGGGAACTGAGCCCGAACGTGAACCTTCTTTCCGGCGTGATCGATCCGGACGGGGACGAGCTGACGCCGCGGATCGTCTCGGCCTACGCGGCGGCGAATAACTACGGAATCCCGACCGGCGTCGATTTCTCGTCCTATTTTTCGGTCGGCGACGGGGGGTTCTTTGCCGCCGACGCCGAGAGACTGACGAAACTCCTCGCGGCGGTTCCCCGGAATCAAAGTCTTTTGTTCAGCGTGAAGTATGCGGTTTCGGACCCGAGCGGCGCCGAGACGGCCGGCACCGTGAGCCTGACGGTCGTCGGCCGGAACGAGGGGCCGAGCGGTGCGTCGGATTACTCTGTTTCTTATGACGCGGCGGCCGGCGGGCTTGAACCGGAGGTGAACGTCCTTTCCGGCGTGACCGATCCGGACGGCGACGCGCTGACCGCGTCGGTGACGGGCGCCTATGCCGAAAAGAACGACTATATCCCGTCCGAGACGGATTACGGGGAATATTTCGGATTCGACGCGGAGGGGAACTTCTTCGTCGACGGGAGTATCGCCGGTCTGATGGCGGCCGTTCCGGCCGGCAGCCGGGTCGTCTTCAACGTCGGCTACACCGTGAGCGATCCGTACGGCGCGTCGGACGCCGCGGCGATCAGCGTGACGTGCGCGGGGACGTATGACGCGCCCGCGTTCGTCGGGGAGATCGCCGACGTTTCGGGCGGTTACGGCGAGTCGGTTTCGATCGACCTGGCCGGCTTCTTTACCGGGAGTATCACGGAGTATGAGGTCGAGATTTCCGGGAATTCGGCGATTCTCGCCGATCGGACAATCAACGGTTCGGTTCTGACGTTCACTTTCCTCGACGGCGCCGATTACGCCTCGAATCTGAACCTTGCGGATCTGACCGCGACGGTCACGGCGTCCGACGCGGCCGGGAACAAGACGGTGAGCAACACGTTCGCCGTTTCGCTCGACGGCGCTCAGACGCTCACCCTGACGCTCGCGTGCGTGACGGAAGAGTTCGGCGGGAAGGACGTCAGCACGCTCAGAACCGGGCGCCAGAACTTCGGCACGTTCTATTACATCGATAAGGACGACGTGCCGCGGACAAACTATGAAGAGATCGCGCTCGAGTCGGATTATTATTTGGAACTCTGGGTGAGCGACGTTTCGGCGCTTCTGACCGGGAAGAATAAGTTCTTCTCGTCGATCCAGGCGCAGCTCAATTACGAGACGGACGGGCTCGGGATTACCGCGCTCGATATCGAAGATGTCTATGCCGGCGTAACGTCGATGGCGAATAACATCTATTACGACGGGGCGGAGACGCTGCTCAAAGCGATTCAGGTGACCTGGCTCTTTAAAGAGACGGACAACTGGAGCCTGTTGGAGCCGATCACAAACGGTGAGAACGCGTTCCTTCTGGCTCGGTTTACGGTCTCGGCCGAGACCGCAAGTTCGATTACGCTCAGCGGCGTGGACGAAGAAGCCGCCGGCTTTACAAAGGGGTATTACTGCGTCCGAACCGGCGAGTACAAGCCGGTCGACGAATCGCAGATTAAGACCGTCAACGTCGAGACGGCGCCGACCTCCCCGATCCGCGGCGCGGGCGGAACGGAATACGTCGCCGACGGCGGCGTCTATCTGCGGACCGTGACCGAAAAGACCGAAGTCGACGCGTCGGGACGCGCCGCGGAAATCGGCGTGAACGCCGACTTCATCCACGAGTGGCAGCCCCACTACTCCGAAATCTGGGTGAAGGGTTCGGACCTGGAGGCGGTCGGCGGCGTTTCGGTCGATCTGACGTTCGCCGCGTCGTACTTCGACGCGGCGGAGATTGAGTTCGGCGCGGCGTTCGCCGACGGTTCGTACGTTTACGACCCGGCGCGCGGCGCGATCGAAAATATCTCGGCCCGCGCCGCCGACGGCGCGCTCGGCGCCGACGGGTATTACCTCCTGGCGCGCGTGAAATACACGCCCGCCGAAGGGGCCGATCTCGGCTGGAACGCGTCGCTGACTCCGACCCGCCTGGAATGGTCGCTCGGAGGCGCGGAACTTCTGACCGCCGCCGGGCCGCGTTCGGCGTATGTCGGCGCCGCCGCCGTCTGCGACCTGTGGGCGAATCCCTACGACGTCAACGACGACGGCAGCGTGAACGTCGTCGATTTCGTGGCGTTTTCGAATTGGTACGGCGGCAGCTCGACCGACGACTACGCGGGCGCCTTTTTCGACTTCAACCGGGACGGAACGGTCGATCTGCGCGACTTTACCGCGTTTTCGAAAGTCTACGGCGTCTCCCGCGCCGACGCGGCGGCGGGGAACGCGCGGCTCGTCTTCCCGGAATCGTTCACGCGGCGGTATCTCGGCTCGACCCTCGACGCCGACAACGCCGCCCTGGTCGGCTCGATCTGCGACGCCGCCGTTTCGGCGTGGAACGAGAAACTCGGGGGCGAGACGGGACCCGATCTTTTGATCGTCGTTAAGAATCTGCCCGACGGACAGCTGGCCGCGGCGCAGGCGGCCGAAGTCGACGCCGCCACCGGCCGCGTGACGCGCGGGACGATTTACCTGGACGACGACGCCGCCGGCGCGCGGTGGTCGGCGCAGATGACTCCCCCCGCGGCCGACTCGACCCGGTACGATCTGTACTCGGTCGTCCTGCACGAGCTGGGGCACCTGTACGGCTACAGCCCCGAAAACGGCGCGTTCGTTTCGGTCGCCGGCGGCTTCGACTGGGTCGAGGCGGACGGACATTCGAACGTCGCGGCGGATCTGATGTATCCGTTCCTCGAGCCGGGCGCGCGGAAAGAGATCACCGTTCGGGACGCGGCGGTCGTCGCCGCCGTGCGTCAGGCTCCCTTTGCCGAAAGGACGGAGGAGGCCGGCGCGGCGCGGCGCGAGATCCTTTTCGCCCTCCCCGAGACGGAAGACGCCCTGTGGTCCCTCGATTTTGCCGAAGAGGCCGCGGACGACGTTGCCTCCGTGATTGTCCAAAAAATCAACCCGGCGATTTGGGATGATGGTTTCGGCGGGGATTTATGGTAAAATGAAGTCCGTCCGCCCGCGAAACGCCGCGCGTTTCGGATTTTGACGGCGGCGCCCGATTTCGGGCGCCGCTTTGGTTCATGTTGTTGGGTTTTCGTTTTTCTTACCGACCGAAAGGGGTCTTATGCCGTACCCGCAGAATCATCGAAACACTTCTCTTTCCCGCCGCCGTCTGAACGCCGAACCCCTGGAAGACCGCCTCCTTTTGAGCGCGACCGGCTGGGGCGGGTTCGATCCGGTTCCCGACGTCAACGTCTACGCGGTGGAGGATTCCGAAATCGGGATCGATTTCGGCGGCCGGACCGATTTCGACCAGGTCGCCGTCGCGGATATGAATAAAGACGGGATCATGGACGTCGTGACTCTCCGGGATGCCAATAGCGCTCCGGTGATTTCGGTTCATCTGGGGGAAGGGGCCGGCAATTACGCCGCGGGACGGACGTTTGAACTTTCGGCTTCCGGCGGGGCCGCCGCGGGACTTCTGGCCGACCTGACCGGCGACGGCGTTTTGGAATATGTCTCGACGGCGCAGAATACGTCGAGCGGCACCTATCTGGTCACAACGGTCTATCGTTATGGCGGCGGCGCGTTTTCATTGGCCGGGACGTCGACCGTTCCCCTTTCGGTTTTCGGGAACTATTCGGTTTACGCGGTGACCTCGATCGGTCTGACGGCGGTCGACGGCGATCTGGCGGTTCAGCTCGAAAACAGTTACGCGTTCGACCCGTCGGGCGGGGTTCACTCGATCGACGGACTGGCCGTCTGCACGGGCAGCGGCGCCGGGACGTTTTCGAATCCCCTGCTCGTTCCCGCGTTTACGGGCGAGGCCGTCGGCTCGGTCTCGCTGGACGGGGTCGATTACCTTGTCTCGCTCAACAAAGAGACCCGCTCGTTCGGGTTCTGGTACTATAACGACGCCAAGCTGACCTGGTCGAGCGCCGGGTCGATCGGTTACGCGTCGGAACTCGGCAGCATCGCGGTGACGGCGGTCACCGCGTCGGACGACGCGCTCTTTTTGACCGGAACGCTGAGCGGTCAGACCATAGCGGCGGAATTTTCACTCGGCGTTTCGGACATGGGGAAGATCATCCTGAATTCTTCCCAGGCGTATACGCTTGACAACGTCTTTTCGCCGCAGACCCGCCTGGCCGCGGGCGATCTGAACGCCGACGGCCGCGGCGATCTCTTGGTGATCGACCCGAACCGCTACACGGTTCTTTTCGGAAAGGCCGACGGCACCTACCGGGTCGCCGAGACGACCGTGGCGCAGACCGATTACCTGACGACCGTTTTGCTCGATCCCGAAGGGGACGGCCGGATCGATATTCTCGCCGTGGGAGGGATCGGCGTCTGGAAGATCCTCGTCGACGCGCCCGACGCCGACCCGGTGCCGTACGGCATCTTCGACACGCCCGCCACGGCGGCGGTAACCGGCGATTTCGACGGCGACGGCTCGATTGAAATCGCCGTGATCGAATCGGAGAGCTCCCTGGTGGCGATTTACGACGAACAGGGCGATCGTTACGGGAAAATTCTTGTCGTCGAGGCGCCGACGAAGCGGGTTGACGGCGCGACGGTGACCGCTTCGCCGGCCGGACTGACGGTCGGAAACTTTACGAGCTCGATTCATGACCAGGTTCTGATCCGCTATACGTGGGGTACCGGCGACGGTGATGTGTTCGTCGTGTACGACGCGGCGCAGAATCAGACCGCGGCGACGATCAATCTGGCCGCCGGGGAAACCGCCGCCGCCTTTGCCGCCGGGAATATCACCTCGGCGCTCTACGACGACATCGTCGCCGTCGTTTCGGACGGAACGAATCTGTCGGCCGTGCAGTGGGGGAATTCTTCCGGAAGACTCACTCGGAAGACGGGAGTTCTTCTCGGCGCTAAGGACGATCTTTCGATCACCGAGACGGCGGTCGCCGACCTCGACGGACGGGGGCGCGGCGATATTGTTCTGTTTGACACGGACGCGGAAAACGGCGCGCGGCTCGGCTGGCTGACTTCTGCCGGTTCGACCTTTTCGCAATCCGGGCTCGGTTGGGGAGAACGTGTTGCGGCGGACGGGACTTTTTCGGGTCTCCTTTTAAGCGATATTACCGGCGACGACGTTCCCGACGCGGTGACGACCCGCACCTATACCGACGACGGCGGGGTTCAGCGCTCGGTGATCTATCTGGCCGAAGGCGCCGTCTCGTCGACCGTGCCGTTCGGCGCGCTCGACGGTTATGCGCTCGGCGGCGAGTATGCCGCGGGGATTCCGTTCGACGGCGGCTCGCTCGCCGGACCCTCTCTGCTTGCCCGTACCGCCCCGTTCAGCGAACTGGGAGATCTGATCCTCGCCAAAGGGCGGACCGCCGCGGCGGTCTATTCCATCGAAGGGGGAACGGGGGACGAGGCGTTCCGCTATCTGGTGCACGCGTCGTCGTCGGCACTGCCGACCTCGATTATCTCGAATACGACTTCGCTCGGAGACAACTATTACGAGTGGGTCGACGAATGGAGCTCGTTCTACGTCGAAATCTGGGGATGCGCCAACGGGAACGAAATCAACCGGTTTAAGACCTCTTTGACGTTCGACACGGCGTACTTTACCGCCTCGGCGGTGGAATCGGGACGCGGCTATACGGCTTCGATGACCGTCGACGGCGGCGTCTGCACGGTTTCGGGAACCGCCGAGCGGCCCGCCACCCCCGCGACCGGCAAATACGCTCTGCTGGCGCGCGTTCTTTTTACGGCGACCCCGACCGGCGGCGTCGCGATTCCCGCCGACGGCGTCTTTACCGCCTATAACGCCGGGTTCGGCGCAAACGGCGAG
>CACXFR010000044.1 GCA_902766935.1 uncultured Planctomycetota bacterium
ACAGGATTTGAACCTGCGGAGCCCTTACGAGCTCACGGGTTTAGCAAACCCGCGCATTCGACCACTCTGCCACCTCTCCAAAACCGATCGAACCGGAAAAAACATAAACCGCGCACCGCGATTCAAACTCCGATCGTCAGGATAAATCATACACAAAAATGCCCCTTTGACAAGGGCGGTCCTTTCGAATTTCGATTATTTTCATCGGCTCGGTGTGGAAACGGAGAAGAAAAAGGGGTAGAATAAAATTACAGGGACGATATAAACAAACAGAGAAGGAATCTCAAATCGTTGTTTTTTGATCTCAATCCGTCGGGCGTATTATCGCCGACACCGCGTCAAGAATAGAAGGCCGCTTCCATGCTAAGATGGCGATTAGGACTCGGAATTCCTCTCGTTCTCCTCCTTATGCTGCTCTTTTGGTTCGATGACAAAATGCCGATACCGGGCCTGCTCCTGGTTCCCATTTTTCTGATCACCCTCTACCCCCTCTGCCGGGAAGTCCTGATCCTTCTCAACGCCGGAAATATCCATCCGCGCCGCTCGACGGTCTACATCGGAACCTACTGGATCGTCATTTGCAGCTGGCTGGCCGGCTACCGCATACTTCCGCCGAACCACGAGAACAGCTGGGATATTTCCACGACCACATGCCTTCTGACTCTTTTGGTGATGGCCGGCGGGATCCTGATCGCTTTCGCCGGCGAAATGGTTCGCTTTAAAAAGCCGGGGGGAAACACCATTAATCTGAGCGGCTCGATCTTTATAATCGCCTACATCGGCATGATGAGCAGTTTTATGGTGATGCTCCGCTGCGCCTATGGGATCGGCGCGCTCTTTTCGATGGTCGTCACGACAAAATTCTGCGATATCGGCGCGTTCGCCGTCGGAAAAATCTTCGGTCGGCACAAGCTCTCGTCAATCATCAGTCCTCAGAAAACGATCGAAGGGGGGATCGGCGGTCTTCTGGCCTCCATCGGCGGCGCGTGGCTGACGATCGGTTTTCTGAATCCCCTGGTGCTTCATACCGAGTCGGCCACTCCGTGGTGGGGTATCGTCCTTTACGGCGCTGTCGTCGGTCTGGCGGGAGCCGTCGGCGACCTGGCCGAGTCGCTGATCAAACGCGACGTTCAGAGAAAAGATTCCGGGGAAGGAGTTCCCGGGTTCGGCGGGATCCTCGATATTTTCGACTCGCTCTTACTCGCCGCCCCGGTCGCTTTCGGCCTCTGGGCTTTCAAACTCGTTCAGTAGAGATCCCGACCATTCGGCGCTGTCAAACGGTTCCGGTTCGTCCTGCCAGGGCTGGGGCGGAAGGAGAACCGGATCCGCTTCGGCAAGTCCGATGTCGCTGTATTCTCCGGACTTCGGGGCGGGACTTTCGTTCAGTTTGTCGATGATTTCGGGGGAATTAACAAGTACCTGCATCAAAGTTGGCGCGTCTTCGGAAACGGAAATCGCGCCGCCGAACCGCCGAACGTTACTCTTCTGAACCGTCTCGTATATGCCGCTTCCGAACTTCTTGAGCATCGGGAATACGACGACCACCGCGATCACCACGCCGGCAACCAGCGCAATGAGAAAGTCGATGGGGCGAATTCCGTTGTTCCTTTGACTCCTCGACCGCGAGCGGCTCGTCTTCGAACCCGCGGCGTCTTTCTCGCCCCGATTCCAAAGATACCGAAGCGGACTGAGCGCCAGAAGCGTGACGTGCCCGACAAAGATCACCGGTTCGACCAGCAGGGCGTTCGAAAAACTCGGCTCGAAAGACCGCCCGCTCAATGAGGCCGCCTTCCCGCTGCCGTAGGATTGGCGAGGGGGAAGATTCCTGAGCGGATCGTCGCGCATTTCTTTCCGGTCCTTCGAGGCGGTTTCGTTCTCGTCGGAGAGGATTTCCCAGTAGTACTCGTCTTTGAGCTCTTCGCGAATCTCGCCGTTGATCAGAGGAGAACGAAAACGGCGGCGGCGCGTCTTTTCGGCGCGCGTTCTGGTTCGGGCGAACTCGCGGTTGATTTCTTCGAGAGAAATTTTCGGACTGACCGCCGAGATCTTCGCGGCGGCAGGGGTCACAGCCGAAGGCGCCGGGGAAACGGCGTCGGCAATCGTCGGCGAGAGAACCTTTGGAAGCTCGAAGGCTTCGACAGGGCGAGAGACCGTCACCGGCGGAATCACCACCGGACGCGCCGGAATGCGGACCGAAATCGGCGAAATAACGACAGGCTGAAGAGCCTCGTCGGCGGAAACCGGTGGCTGGATCGGCGGCGCGAATTTCTTTTCGAGTTCGGAACTGACCGAGACTCTCTTTAAGAGGAACGGCGTCGTTTTATTGGAAGAGCGCTTGAACGCGGGAAATTTCGGAATCAGCCGCTTTTCGACTTTCGCGGTACGCGGCTCGTCGTTTTCGTCCTTTTGCGAGACCGAATAGGAGCGGAACGGAGAGGGAGCAAGTTCCGATTCGGCAAAGTCCTTTTCCATGCTTCCGATCTCGTCCCAAAGACGATCGCACGTCCGGCGGGCAAGATCCGACGGGGGAGCGTCGAGGCGACGGGAAACTCCTTTTCTCCCGTCGGAAGACTCGAAAGATGAAAAACGCCGATCGTTATCCACGAATATGAACCGTTCGGAAAGGTGTGATCAAAAAACCGCGGCGCCTCATCGGTTCGGAAGGGCGGCGGGTCAGTCGCCGAGGCGCTGCATCCGAAGCGCGAGGGCGGACGCCAGACGTTTCTTGGCACCGGCAATCCGGGAAGAAACGGTCTTGAGCGGAATGCCGAGCTCATCGGCGACCGCCTGGTAAGACATACCGTTGAGGCAGACCATTTCGAGAACAAGGCGGTGGTTTTCGGGCAGGTGCCGAACGGCGTCGCGAACGAACGCGATTTCCTCTTCCCGCTCGACGCTGTCGCAGGGACGCTCCTTCGTATCGGAGATCAGGTCGCCGACCGCATCGCCTTCGTCTTCCCCCGAAATGGGAGAATCGAGACTGACCGCCAGATGGCGCTTGTTCATGCGGAGGTAGTCGATCGCCCGGTTCGTCGCGATACGATAGAGCCAGGGGCGGAAACGTCGCCCTTCCTCGAAAGCGTCCCGCTTTTCGTGAACCAGCATGAACGCCAGCTGGAACACGTCTTCAGCCGCTTCGCGGTTTCCGACCTTCTTGTAAAGAAAGCGGAAAAGCTCGGTTTCGTAGCGTTGAACGAGGACTTCGAAGAGATCCCGATTTTCGGTTATCCGATATTCGAGAAAGAGATCTTCGTCGGTCCAGCAAGTATATTGAGCACTTGTTTTCTCCGTCAGTCCGTTCATCGTCACCACCTCTTGTGGTCTGCTGGAACTTGGCAAGCCTCGTTCCATGGGTGATTATACAGAAAACACTCGGTTCTCATAAAGGGCAATTTTTTCATCTCTGCCCGTCTTCGGGAATCTTTCATTCCCTTCGACACAGGATTAAATTGCAATCATCGTGCCAAAACCAAACAATTTTCAGAAATTTTAAAATAGGAGTCTTAAATAAGATTTTCCGGCAATTCTTCAGTTGAAATAGAAAAGACAGGGAAAGCTTAACGGTTGTAAAAAGGTTAAAATCAGACTCCCTGCAAACCGTGCCCCGGAATTTTGTAAAAAATTCAGATTTGTCCCCGAGTCGGATATGAAAAAAGTTCCGTTTCCCCCGCTTCTGAATACGGGAAAGCGGCTCCTTTTCCCGAAAAATACTTTAATTCCGAAAATTATTTCGATTCCTCTTTTGCCGATCGCGTCCCGATTCCCTTCCCTGTTCCCACCCTTCTCTCGCTTCGGTTGACGTTGACAGCCGCCGCGGAAAATGTAAAATGGGTGTCTGCGGTTCGCTTTAATCCCTCTCCTGTTCGTTAGGGAGGGGATATGTTTAGAAAGCGGATTAACATCTTTTACGAAGGGAGCGAAAAATGCCCAAAATCGTCGTCCTCGATAACCTGTCCGAAGATGGTCTGAACCTGATGAAAGAAGCCGGAATCGAATACGAAGTCCGGACCGGCCTCAAAGGGGAAGACCTCCGCCAAACCCTCAACGAATTCGACGCGGCCATCTGCCGCAGCGGTGTGAAAATCACCCCCGAATCGCTTGAAGGAAACACCCGTCTCAAGGCGATCGCCCGCGCCGGCGTCGGCGTCGACAACATTGATCTGAAGGCCGCCACCCGTCACGGAATCATCGTCATGAACACCCCCGGCGGAAACACCAACTCGACCGCCGAACAGACGTTCGCTCTGATGCTCGCCCTGAGCCGCAACACGGCTCCCGCGTATCAGTCCCTCATTGAAGGGCGATGGGACCGCAAAAAGTTCACCGGCCACCAGCTCTTCGGCAAGACCCTTGGGATCATCGGGATGGGGCGTATCGGGCAGACCGTCGCCAAATTCGCCAAAGCGTTCGGCATGACGATCGTCGCCTATGACCCGTTCCTCGCCAAAGCGCGCGCGGCCGAGCTGGGGATCACCGTTTACGAAACCGTCGACGAAATCCTTCCCCTGGTTGACTACCTCACCGTTCACACTCCGCTCAACGACCAGACCCGCAACCTGATCGATGCGCCGCAGATCGCCAAGATGAAAGACGGCGTCTGCCTGATTAACTGCGCCCGCGGCGGGATCTACAATATGGACGCGTTGGTCGAAGGACTTAAAAGCGGCAAACTGGGCGGCGTCGCTCTCGACGTCTACCCCTCCGAGCC
This sequence comes from uncultured Planctomycetota bacterium, assembly GCA_902766935.1. Taxonomy (GTDB): domain Bacteria; phylum Planctomycetota; class Planctomycetia; order Pirellulales; family Thermoguttaceae; genus RUG695. Next base: position 4,709 of record CACXFR010000044.1, read on the forward strand.
CTGCACCGACTCCCCCCTCTTCGGAATGCCTCACGTCGTCTGCACCCCGCACCTCGGCGCCAGCACCGAAGAAGCTCAGACGAACGTCGCTCTGGAAGCGGTTCAGCTGATCATCGACTATCTCTCGAAGGGCGTGATCAAACAGGCGGTCAACTTCTCGTCGCTCGATCCGGAAACCCTCAACGACCTGCGCAGCGCTCTCGATCTGGCGTATCGTCTCGGTCTGCTGGCCGGCGGTACCGTTACCGGCGGGATCGATTCCTGCACCCTGAAATACAAAGGTGAAATCAGCCGTAAAAACACCAAACTCATCTCCAGTTCGTTCTGCGCCGGCCTTCTGACCGCGATGAAAGGCGAAGAGTTCGGTATCGTCAGCGCCATGCCGACGATGGAAGAAACCGGCATTAAGGTCGTTGAAGAGACCAGCAGCGAATCGGGCGATTTCAGTTCGCTCGTCTCGGTCGACATCAGCACCGGCAAAGGGGTCGTCTCGTTCGGCGGCGCCATCTTCGGAAACGCGATGCCTCGTCTGGTCCTCAAAGACGGTCTCCGTCTTGAGGGGTACCTTGACGGTCATCTCCTCTTCATCGGCCACAAAGACGTTCCGGGCGTCATCGGCGCGATCGGCAACGTCCTGGCCAAAGAAAACGTCAATATCGCCCACCTCTCGGTCGGTCGTCATCCCGGCGCGAAAGGGGAAGACGCTCTGGCAATCCTTTCGCTCGACTCGGCTCCGAACCAAGCTGCCGTCGACCAGATCAAGAAGCTCGACAACATCACGAAAGTTCAAGTGGTCGATCTCCCGGCAATGGGTGACTACCCCGCTTGGATGGCCTAAACCTCAGACTATCTGCTGTCTGAAACGCTGACGATCAAACTTGAAATCCCCCGGATCGGTTTCGGGGGGTTTCAAGTTTTCTTTCGTCGATTCACCTCTCGATCATCCGTTCATACAATAGGCCGCTTTTCGCCGCCCGACGACATCGGCGGGTTGAACCGCCCGTCCGTTCGGGGTAGAATAGGCTGGGGCGTGAATTCGTCTTCGGCATCCCTCCGCAGGAGAAACGCTCCCGATACCCGTACTTAAAAAATTTGACCGGAAGGTTTGAAATGATGCAGCGTAAAAGTTGGCTCCTTGGTTTCCTGTGTTTGTTTTCCCTGACCTCCGTTCTCCGCGCCGAGGGCGTCGTTCCGCCCGACGGAGAGAAAATCGCCGCGGTAAAAAACGGTCAGCTTACCGAAGCGAAGGTTTCGTGGTGGGGGTTCGATCCCGAAGATTCAACGGCTCAGTTTCAGGCCGCGCTCGACAGCGGGGTCAAAAAGCTGACGATCGACAGGATGCCGTCCGATTGGGTCACCAAGGAACTCAATCTGCGCAGCAATATGGAAATCTTCTTTGAAAAGGGGGCGCGCGTCGTCGCGAAACGCGGCGAGTTCCACAGCCCCGGCGCGTGTCTCTGGACGATCAGCGACGCCGAAAACATCGCCATCCACGGCAACGGCGGAATGCTCAAAATGTGGAAAGAAGACTATCTCGATCCGAACCAATACAGGCTCGCCGAATGGCGGCACGCCATTTCGCTTCAGCATGCCCGAAATATCCTGATCGAAGACCTTTCGCTCGTCGAGTCGGGGGGGGACGGCATCTACGTCGGCGCCAGTTATCTCGGTCCCTGTCGGGACATCACGATCCGCCGCGTCGTCTCGGACGGCAACAACCGGCAGGGGATCAGCGTAATCAGCGTCGACGGTCTTTTAATCGAAGACAGCGTCTTTAAAAATACCGCCGGCACCATGCCGATGGCGGGGATCGATTTCGAACCGAACTCTCCCAAAGAGATGCTGAAACGGGTTGTTCTGCGCAACTGCCTTTTCGAGAACAACAAATCGGACGGGATCTGTTTCTACCTGGTTCAGCTTGACGAAACCACCGAGCCGCTCGACGTTCTGGTCGAAAACTGCATTACGCGCAACAACGGAGCCACCGGTTTCGCGTTCACCACCAAGACCGGCGGCGAAGAAACCCAGGTCAAGGGAAATGTCGTCGTAAAGAACTGCCGGTTCGAGGGGGATTACCACGGGATACTCATTCAGGCGAAGACGATTCACGGCTGTGACCTGAAATTTGACAACGTCAAACTTGTCAATGCCGCGAATATGGATGTTCCGGAGGGAAGTCCGCGTCCTTCGCCGATTCAGATCTATTCGGGCGTCAACGACACCCTTCCGATCGGAAAGATCGCGTTTCACAACTTTGAAATCGTCGATCCCCACGAACGTCCCGGCTTTGTCTATCTCGACGGTTCGCGGATGGGAACCGGAATCACCGACCTGACCGGAACGATCACGATCCGCCGAACCGAGCGGGGGCCGGCCGAAGAGACGGTCGAGCTTTCGAACGACTACCTCGACGGGCGTTTTCCGTCCCTCAATCCGAAACAGATCAAACCGGTCGAAACCGAGCAGAACGACTTTACCACCTACAACGAGCTGTACGACAACGAGTTTCCCTTCGTCTCGAACGCGCCGGGAATCCGGCTTCGCAACCAGGGGGATTTCCGTTTCCGGCTTGAAAAGGGACAGAAGGCCGCCTTCCACCTTAAGGAGTATCCTTTCGGCGACTGCGCGCGCGATCCGGTCGTTCCGAAACTGACCTCGCCGAGCGGGAAGGAAACCAAACTCGCTCCCTGCGAATTTCTCGGCGAAAAAGACTACGAATTCACCGCCGACGAGACGGGTGTTTATAAACTCTACATTCAGGTGAACCCGCACAACGCCGTCTTTTCAAACTGCAGCGTTCCCTTCGTCTACTGGGCGGAACCGTATGGAATGACGATCAAAAATCCGGGAACGTTCTACTTCTACGTTCCGGAAAACACGCCGATGTTCGGGATCAAATTCGATACGTGCCCCGCCGAGCCGTTCGCGTTCACCGTTCTCGACCCCCGGGGAAATAAGGCCGGCGGGAACGACTACCTCGACACCACCGCAGTCTGGTCCCCCGACGCCGCTCCGGAACCGGGAATCTGGACGTTGGTCATTGAGGACACCGAAAAGCACGCGCTCGACGACATTTGCTTCAACTTCCTGGGGATACCGTCCTATATTGCCACACAGAAAGGCGCCGTTTTCGTCAAAAAGCCGTAGCCGCCGACATGCGCCGGCGTTTCAGAACGGAGGCTGCGTTCCCTGCTCTTCGGGGGGAGAAACGCTGCTTATCGTCGACTCGCCGGATTCGCCCGAAGCGAGTTCCTTTACGAGATTTTCAAGCATCAGACGGGCGATTTCCGACTCGAGATTCTTTCGCGCCGCATTAAAAACGACCCCTTCGGTCTCCTCGCGCGAGATTTTCCAAAACGGGAGTTTCGGCGGAGAAATCTCAAAAAATATGTTGTCGTTCCCGAAAATAGAAGATTTCTCCGTGGGCGAACCGGCCTCGTCGTCGGAGCTGCCGAGCGGATCGGTCACTTCGACCGCGACGGAAAGATCGGCAAAGAGGTTCTGCGACATCTTCCAGAGGGGAGAGATTTCTTTTTCACCGCCGGAACCCGGAAGAACATACTCCCCGAACGGATTTCCGTCCGAGGCGACGAACGATTTGTTGATCGTCGCGTGGATTTCTTTTCCCAAACCGTTCGACGGCGAAAGCGCCGAGGAAGAAACGATCCGTAAAAGAGGCGAACGGCACCATACGAACGACTCCCGGATCGAGAGATTGCAGCGGCGCGCCGAAGTTGTCCTGTCCGCTTCAAGCCGTCGTTTAATGTCACACTGAACGAACGATCCGTCGATAATAAAGACGCCCTGTTCCACGTCGAACTTCAGCGGCAGGCCCCCCGGCGTCATCAACAGCGCGGCTTCTCCCTGATACACACCTTTCGAAATGAAAAGATTCCCCTCGGCGGCCGAGGACGTCTCGGAACTTTCGCCGCCGGCGGCGATCGCGGTACTCGGCGAAGCGGCGGCCGCGGGAGCCAGCCGAAAAAAAGCGGTATTCGGATGATACAGATTCCCTGCGTCTTCGCAGTTTTTAATCACCATTTTGACATTCTCAAGACTGAGCGTCGACCGGGTATCAAACCGGAACATCGTCCAAGAATCGGAAATGATATGTTGGTCGGTAACGTCGAGGAAAAGAGAAATCTCGGCCATCGAAAGGCTCGCGTTACGGAGCGAAAAGAGCGAGGCGTCTTCCTCTTCCGTCGCGCTGTCCGGTCGAAAAACAAGCCGGGGCGAATAGCCGGCGGCGGGAACCAGCCGAAGCGAACAGTCCGAAAGCGCCAAGTGCGAAACGTCCATATCTCCGTCAAACGCCAGCCGGAGCACCAATTCGTGCCGCTGAGACGGGGGAATCGATTGATTCCATGCGTTGAAACTCGCGACCGCCTCGTTGAGCGTGGCGAAATAGCCGTCCTTCTTCCCCTTCCGGTCAACGAAAGAATCGGCGCCTTCGCGAAACGAAACCCCTCCGTCATTGTATTTCTTTTCGCCTTCGCCCCCCGTCGGCAAGATCGTCGACCAATCGGTGCTGGCGGCGTCAAAAAGAGGATCGACCGTCGTTTCGAGAAGTCTCATCCCTTCTTCCGAAAGGTTCGCCGTCTTGGCCTCGTTCATAATATCGCTCGAAGCGATCGGCGCGATCCCGATCCCGCCAAACTCGCGGGAAAAAACATTCGACGACGCGGTAAGCTCTTCGGAACGGTTCATATCGCCGAACGCCTGATCGAACGGACGCCGTCTCATCCCCAAAAAGGAGGGGGGAAGTGTCCCGGCAAGAACCTCGTCGGGCGAGTCGTTCTGTTGCGGCGCCGCGGCAGGCTGAATGAAAAACGGGCTCTTCCCGACAAGATTTTCCACATCGTTCTCGAAGCTGCGGCTCCGATACAAGTCGAATAACAGGACCGCTCCGCAAACCGCTAAAAAGGCGAGGACTCCGAGAATCCATGAAAAGTAATACGCGAACACACGCCGGAGGTTCCACCGATCGCCTTCGACGGCCGTCGTTTCGCCGGGAACCGGTTCCGCCGAAACGACTCCGCCTTCGGGAAGGAAGAGTCCGAGCTGTTCGCCGACGCTCCGCAGGTCGGCGATAAGCTCTTCGGGCGTCTGATATCGGTCGTCCGGATTCTTCCGCATCATCTTTTGAAGAATCGCCGAAACGCTTTCCGGAACTTCCGGAACCTGCTGTCGGATATCGGGAGTCTCCTCCTGCTGATGAAGGATCAGCTTTTGGACATCCTTCATGTTCGAGTACGGAGGATGCCCCGAGAGCATAAAGAAGAAGGTGCATCCGAGCGAATAGATATCGCTCCGAACATCGGCGTCGCGCGGTTTAAACGCCTGTTCCGGGGACATATAATCGAACGTTCCGAGCATAACGCCGCTGACCGTCAGTTCGTCTTCGGAATTGTCGGCATGGAACGCCCGCGCCAACCCCATATCGATCAGTTTCGCTTTCTGCTGCGGCGTGATAATAATATTCGACGGCTTGACGTCGCGATGGGTAACGCCGTTATTGTTGGCGTGCACCAGGGCATCGGCGATCTGCATCAGGAAGATCACCGAGCTTTCGACCGAAAGCGTACCGTGTTCGTCAACGTATTTGCGGAGGTTCTCCCCTTCCACAAACTCGAACGCGATATAGGGGATCTCCCCTTCTGTCCCGAAATAGTAGACCTGAGCGATATGTTCGTGGTTCAGACGCGCCGCCAGACGGGCCTCGTTCAGGAATCGGTCGACGGTTCCCCTGTCCTGAGCCTGATGGCGATAAAGTACTTTGATCGCGACAGGGCGGTCCAGCACGGTATCTTTCGCCTCATAGACGCGGCCCATCCCACCCTGACCGATGAACCGTGTGATCACGAAATGCCCGAGCTTGTCGCCGGCTTGGAGCTTCTCGTCCGCAACGGGAAGACGCGACGGAGGTATCCGATTGGTTTCGGAAAGTCCCGCCGAATCGTTCAGCGTGATAATCAGAGGGGAACCCGGCGCGTCGTTCGGATCGGGGATTGGGGATACGGGACAAGGCACGGCGGTCTTGGTGTAGTCCACGGTAAATGACGCCCCACTGGTCCCTGCGGCGGCAGCGATTTCCGAGGGAGACGCGCTCTTCGTTTCGGAATTATCGGCGGGTTCGACGGGCAGTTTCGCCGTCGAACCGTCATCCTCCGGCAGTTCGTTGGTCGAAGGAATATCCGTCGCGCCGTTATCTGAAGAAGTACTCTCGTCCATAGCGGATCAGACGCGGCTTACTCATCCGCGCGGCATTTTACGACAACTTTGAAAATCTTTTCCGGCGTTTCGGGACAGATCGCGGAAGTATGCACCTCGCCGGGAGCGAAGATGGTCAGCTCTTTCGAATGAACCGTGATCTTGGTGGGAAAGTCGCTCCCGTCGGCCCAGAAAGGCATCGCCGCCGGGGCGTAAAGAGCGTAATCCTCTTCTTTGTTGTAGGGCGTCTTCACGGGAAGCCCGGCGCTGTAGGGGATACACGCCTGCATCTCCTGACCGCGGATCACGCAGTGGATGTCGCAGTAACGCTTATGCGATTCTGAGACCTCTTCCCCGGCGGCGTGCGTTTCATATTCCATCACATTGGCGTAAACGCGGTCGCCGTCAATTTCGGTTCTTCCGAGCGGAAGGTTATCCAAGTCGGCTTCCTTCAAGAATTTAATCCCCTCCCGAACCGAAGCGGGATACTCCGCCAGTTCCGGCGACTCAGGCGTCAGATCGTCCAACTTCATGAAAAAAATCGGCTTCTCCACATCGTCACCCCCTTCTGTCTGAGAAAAGACCGACATCAAACATGCTGCCGCCAACAAGATCAAGACGAACTTTCCCATCGAAAACCTCTTAATAACCGAAAACCGCGTACCCACGATTCGGGAATCATTCTTCGTCCCGAAAGGTACTATAATATATTATAACAGCAAAAAAAGAAAAGGGCACGACTTTTTCACAAAATATTGAAATAAGGAAAGATAGGCAAGAAATCAAAGTCAGCGGCTACTTATTTTCAACCTACTGTCTCAGAGGGTGATAAATCTTTCTTTTCCCGCAAAAGCTGGTACAATAGACGGCAGAAAAGTTAATTCTCTTCCCCCGGCTATCATCCCTCGGAAGGAACTTCAGACGGAATATGTGGATTTGGTACGCGCTTCTGATCTTTTTAATCGTCTCGATGCTCTCAGGGGGGCTTTACCTCACCGTCGCGATGAGTCGATTCCGTCTTTTCCGCAGAATCGCGGGAGATAAACTCCGGAAACGATATGCCGTCTCTTTCGTCTCGGTTCTGGCTCTATTTGCGGCGCTCACCTTTACGATGAATATGATGAACAGCATAATCGTCTTCCTTCATCTGGTCGCCGCGTTTTTGATCTTCGGGATCCTCTTCCGAGTCGCTGCCAAACTCCGAAAAAAAGAGTTCCCCTTCTACGCGCAGGGGTGGTCCGCCCTTCTTTCCGTAACCGTCTACCTTGCGGCCGGCTGGTTCCTCTGTCATCACGTCCGGCAGACGAACTATACTCTTGCGACCGAAAAACCGATCGGAAGTCTCCGAATCGCGCTCTTCGCCGACTCGCATATCGGCACCACCTTTGACGCGGACGGCATGGCCCGCCATATTGATACGATGATGCGGCAAGCCCCTGACCTTGTCGTGATCGCGGGGGATTTCGTCGACGACGGAACCTCACGGCGCGATATGCTCCGAGCCTGTGAAGCGCTCGGAAAAATCAGACCGAAATACGGCGTTTGGTTCGCATTCGGCAATCACGACCAGGGTTATTACCGTAACCGCGGCTTTTCGGTCACCGACCTGGTTCGCGCACTCGAGGAAAACAATGTAAATGTTCTCGGCGACAAAACCGCCGAGATCGGCCCCCTCTGTCTGGTCGGCCGGCTCGACGTTTCCCGTTCTCCGCGAAAGGAGATTTCCGAACTCCTCGCCTCGGCGCCGACCGACAAATACATCGTCGTCATCGACCACGAGCCGACCGACTACGAAAAGGAATCGCAGACCGCCGCCGACCTGGTCCTTTCGGGACACACGCACGGAGGACAGCTCTTTCCGATCAACCGCGCGGGGGAATGGTTCGGGCTGAACGACCGCACCTACGGCTGCGAAAAGCGGAGCGGAACCGAATTCATCGTCACCTCGGGAATTTCGGACTGGGCGGTTAAGTTCAAGACCGGAACCCAATCCGAATATGTGATCATCGACGTCAAGACCGCGCGCTAGATCGGAGAGACGCGGCGTTCAAATCTCATTTTGCGCGGCGGCGATTTCGTCCTCGCAGGCCGCCATCGCCCGGAGCGTCATTTCGAGAAGTTTTTCAAGATCCCACCCCAGCTGTTCGGCGCCCCGTTCGATCACTTCCCGCGAGCAGCCCGCGGCGAACGCCTTGCTCTTATACTTCTTTTTCAGCGACTTTAAGTCCATGTCTTTGGTACTCTTCGACGGGCGCATCAGCGCCGCCGCCCAGATAAGCCCGGTCAGTTCGTCGGCGGCAAAAAGAACCTTCTCCATTTCGCGGTCCGGATAGACGTCGATGGTCGTTCCGCATCCGACGGTGATCCCGTAACCGTGCGAGCAGACCGCGTGGATGATATCCTCGCCGACCCCTTCGGCGCGGAGAATTTCAGGAGCTTTCAGACAATGCTCCCGCGGGTAAAGTTCAAAATCGATATCGTGCAGAAGTCCGACGATTCCCCAGTATTCCTCTTCGTCGGAATATCCCAATTCACGGGCGTACCATTTCATCACCGCCTCGACCGTCAGGGCGTGGCGCAGATGAAACGGATCCTTGTTGTACTTTTTCAGAATCGTCAAAGCGTTATCGCGTGCGCGGCTCATCGACATCCTCCTCTATCCGGTCTTTTCGTCACTTCCCCAAAAGAAAAGAAAGGCTCCCGCCCGGTTTCGGGAAGAACGCGCCCCCCTTTCGCGGTACCCCCGCGGCGCGTCTTCCCATTTTACCGACTCGACAAGCGGATAAAACCGAAACGAGGGCGGCCCGCCCTCGGCGGCTCCGACGAAACCATCTGCCCCCAACCCCGACAACGGGATAATAGCATAAAACCCTACCTTGTCAATAGGTATTTAAAATCCGAAGGCCGACTCATTTTCACCATTCATCCCGCCCCGGATCGGATCGCCGTGAGCATAAAAAAAGCCTTTTCAAGCAAACACCCGAAAGGACTGTAAGGGAAGTACCCCTGACAAGTACACCACACGGAAGATTGTGCTATAATCGGCGAACCTGAAAATTAACCGTTTAAGAGGTGAAACAATGTCCGACTCCGCCCGTTCCGATTCCCAGATCATTTTCTGCGTTCCGGAAGGAACCGTTCGAATTGAAAAACGCCGCTGCTATTCCGGCGATGAACTCGTGGCAACCATACCCATAAAGGTTGCGGCACTGACCCTTCCCGATTCCGTTACGGAAATCGGTGCTGAAGCCTTTGCGGGCTGCTCTTTGCTCACTTCCGTCAATATCCCCGCCTCGGTCACAAAAATCGGCTTTGAGGCCTTCTGCCGCTGTTCGTCACTCACCGCTGTCGCGATTCCCGGCTCTGTTACGAAAATCGGCCAGTATGCCTTCTGGGGATGTTCCTCCCTCACTTCCGTTGAAATTCCCGACTCCGTCACGGAAATCAGCAGTCACGCTTTCGAAAGTTGCCGTTCCCTCGCCTCCGTCGGCCTTCCCGGCACGGTTACAAGAATCGGTTCCGGGGCCTTCAGGGACTGTTCTTCGCTGGCGACCGTTGAAATTCCCGACTCGGTAACGGAAATCGGCGGTTACATTTTTGAGAATTGCTCCTCTCTTTCTTCCATTCGCTTTTCCGGCTCGGTCCGAAAAATCAGTGACGGCGCCTTCAGAGGCTGTTCTTCGCTGGCAACCGTTGAAATTCCCGGCTCGGTAACGGAAATCGGCGATCACATTTTCGAGGATTGCTCATCTCTTTCTTCTGTCCGCATTCCCGCCTCGATCCGAAAAATCAGCGACGGCGCCTTCTGGGGCTGTTCTTCGCTCATTGCCGTTGCGATTCCCAGCAGTGTTGCAGAAATCGGAGAAGACGCTTTTGACAGCTGCG
>CACXFR010000045.1 GCA_902766935.1 uncultured Planctomycetota bacterium
CCGAACCCTCCGAATCGGAAACGGCCGAAATCGCGTCCGACGCTCCGGCCGAAGATAACGCCGCCGAAACGGCCGACGCCGAACCCGCCCCGGCCGCCGCGCGGCAGTGTCCTTGCGTGAGACGTCCGGCTTGTACAGGGACCGCCCCGGCCGCCGCCGCGGCGCCCTCGACGGCCGCCGAACCCCTTGAGACCGCCGCGGCTGCGGCGCCTCAACCCGCCGAGATCGCCGAAACGGCTCCGGAACCCGCCGCCGCGAAGACACCCGCCGTGCGCGGAACCGAAGTCTGGGCGATCAGCACCGAAAACCTTTCCGGCTATGCGGTTCAGCCGAGCCGGCTCCTCTGCTGGCGCGCCGAAGCGGGACAGTTCATCGCTTCGAGCGTCGACGAATACAAAGAAGCTCTGACCGCCGACGTTCCGACGGTTATTATGATTCACGGGAATATGACCGACTGGAACGGCGCGCTTCGCCACGCGCAGTCGCTCAAGACCCGCATCGACCAGATGCGCGCCCGGCAGAAGATCGAAACTCCGTATCGTCTGGTGATCTGGAAGTGGGCTTCGGAACGTCAGGATCAGCGGATTCGGTCCGACAGCCAATACAAAGCGTATCTGGCCGATCTGAACGGATTCTATCTGGCGTCGTTCCTCAGCGCGATCAACGGAACCGGCAGCGACATCACGATCCTCGGATTCAGTTTCGGCGCCCGTACGATCGGCTGCGCGGTTGAACTGATGGCGGGGGGTTCGGTCTATGGACGGACCCTGCCGGAAGAGCAGCGCTATGTCGCCGGGGACCGCTATCACGCCATCCTTCTGGCGGGCGCGTGCAACTACGGCGATTTCAGCACCAAGGGACAGTACGCGCACGGCGGCGACCTGATTTCGAGTATGATCAACGTTTTCAATCCGGCCGACAACGCCCTGGCCTTCTATCCGCTCCTTTACGGACCGGCCGGTCCTCAGGCGATCGGCGTCGCCCCGGTCGACCCCAACACGGCGTCGGCGGCGTATAAAGATCGTCTCTGGTCGATCAATTCGTCCGGTTACGGCGCGCAGCATAACTTCGACAATCTCCTCTATTCGATCTGCGACCCGCTCCTGGGGAACATCATCTACGCGGGGAAGATCTGGAGCGCGGCCGACGCGATCCCGTCGGTCAGCGACGGTGTGGTCGATCCTGTGGTGAAAGAGAAGTCGGACGCCGAAGCGGCTCAGGCCGAAGAGGGAAAGATCGTCGCCGAGAATCAGTGATCCGCGCGCGATTCCCCCATCTTCCCATTTGAGGGAACTCCATTAAAATAAGAAGCGGCCGCCTACCGGCAGATAGGCGGCCGCTTCTTGCGCTCGTAGCTCAATTGGATAGAGCAGCGGACTTCTAATCCGCAGGTTGAGGGTTCGATTCCCCCCGGGCGTGCTTTTGTTTTTTCGGTTTTCTGATTAGTGATGTTCCGCGGTGGGATTCGTCGTTGTGGTTCTCGCGTTCTTTACGATAGCCGGTCTCTTTCTCGGCGGCCTGGTCTATCTCGTCGCGGGAACGATTCTGAAACTGAGCGGCGGAACGGTCGGCGAAGATTTTTCCGGTAAATGCCTGAAATGGACGTTCGTCGGCCTGGCGGCGGCTCTTGCGCTTTCCCTCTTCTACGGGATCGCGATGACGGGGATCCCCGGAGAGTCCGAGGGGGTCGGCTTTCCCGAAGCGACCTTCCTGCTGGTCAGGTTTCTTCTCCTCGCCGCGTTGGCGGTCGGAGCGGGCTTTCTTTTCGTCCGCCGGGGAAAATGGCTTAAAAAATAACGCCGCCCGAACGTCGGCGAGCCCTTTTTGTTTCCCGCCCGAAACGATTTTTTCCGAATTGTTCCCTTTTTTTCTCGCGGTATTCCCTTATAATAACGTAATATCCGCTAACGAAAGGAACGACGATGATACTTTCAGGTTTGAAGATTCGCGAGGAGATCGAAAACGGAACGATCGAGATCAATCCGTACGACGAGTCGCGGCTGAATCCGAACAGCTATAATCTCCGGCTCCATAACGAGCTGCTCGTCTATACCGGTGAGGTGCTCGACGTCAAGAAGCCGAATCCCTACGAGACGATCGTCATTCCTCCCGAAGGGCTCGTTCTCGAGCCGGGCCGCCTCTATCTGGGGCGGACGGTCGAATATACCCGGACCGAAAAGTACGTTCCGATGCTCGAAGGACGTTCGTCGATCGGGCGGCTCGGGCTCTGCGTCCATGTGACCGCCGGGTTCGGCGATATCGGCTTTTCGGGGTACTGGACCCTCGAAATCCACGCGGTCTCGCCGATTCGGGTCTATCCCGAAATCGAAATCTGCCAGATCTACTACCATACCGTCGAAGGAGAGTTTGTTCCGTACCGCAGCGGTAAATATCAGAACAACCAGGGGATCCAGCCGAGTCTTTCGTGGCGGGATTTTGAAAAATGAAAAGCCTCTTGCGGCGGGTCTGGCTTCAACTCTTTGTCGCGGGGATCCTCTCCCTGCTCCTCGTTCCGGCGGGATGCCGAAACGGGGCCGTGCCGACCGAAGACGCCGTCGAAAAGACGCCGCCGGCGCGAATCGTCTCGGTCGCGCCGAGCGTGACCGAAACCCTTTTCGCCCTGGGACTGGGAGACCGCGTCGTCGGGGTCTCCGACTACTGCAAGTATCCCCCCGAAGCGAACGCGCTGCCGCGGCTCGGCGGGCTCTATAATCCGAATATCGAACGGATCGTCGAACTCCGGCCCGACCTGGCGGTTCTTCTGCGCGAACACCGCGAACTGGCCGAGAAACTCGCCCGCGCGGGGATCGACACCCTTTCGGTCGACCACGCCTCGGTGGCGGGGATCCTCGATTCGTTCGAAGAGATCGCCCGGCGCTGCGGCATTCCCGAGTCCGGAACGGCGCTCCGTGCCCGATCCGAAGAGCGCCTCGAGAAGATGCGCGCCACTCGGGGGGGCGAGCCGGTCTCGGTTCTGATGGTTCTCGACCGCGATCTGGGACAGCGCCGGATCACTCAGGTCTACGCGGCGGGAAAGAACCGTTATTTTAACGATCTGCTCCGTCTGGCCGGGGCGTCGAACGTCCTGGCCGACGCCGCCTCGGCGGTTCCGACCCTCTCGCGCGAGGGGATCATCGAGGCAAATCCCGACGTCGTCGTCGACCTCTCCTCTCTGGGCGCGGCTCCCGAGGCCGACGCTGCCGAGCTTGAAGATCTCTACCGCCACGACTGGGATTCGCTGGCCGACGCCCTGGCGGCGGCACGGGACGGCCGGGTCTATCCGATCCTGGTCGATTACGCGACGATCCCCGGTCCGCGGTTCGTTGCGTTTGCCGAACTCCTTTCCGAAATTCTTCACCCCCGCCCGTCGCCGGAATCTGGTCGAACGGAAGATAATTGATATAATAAAACCGCGCGGAAAATATCGGATCCGCGAAAACCCGTTGCAGGAGCGCTTATGTTCTATCAACAGTTCTGCCGTGAAGAATTCGACGATCAGGGGCGGCTGGTACGTTTCGATCTCGAGTATCCCGAAAATTATAATTTCGGATACGACGTGGTCGATCGGATCGCCGAGGTCACTCCCGAAAAGCTCGCGCTTCTCTGGATCGACGCCGAGAAGAACGAACGGCGGTTCACCTTCGACCAGATCCGACGGCTCAGCAACCAGACGGTTCACGCTCTGCGCGCGCGCGGGGTGAAACGGGGCGACCGGGTCATGCTGATGATGAAACGCTGCTACGCCTACTGGTTCGTGGTCGTCGCCCTGCACAAGATCGGCGCGATTGCCGTCCCCGTCTCGCATATGCTCCGGCTCGAAGACGTCGTCTACCGCGTTCATAAAATTGGAATCAGTTACGTGATCGCCCTGGCCGACGACGGGATCGCCGGAATCCTTCAGGAGGTCAAAGAAGAACTTTCCGGCCTGAAAGAGATCTGGACCTACGGCCCGAACAAGTGCGGACTTCGGAACCTCGAAGAGGATATCGCCTATATGCCCGAGACGCTCGAGCGGATGCCGACGAGCGTTTCGGACATTATGATCGTCTATTTCACTTCCGGCACGACCGATTACCCGAAGGCGGTCGCGCACAACCACACCTATTCCCTGGCGCATATCCTGACCGCCAAATACTGGCAGCGCGTCGAGGAGAACGGCCTGCACATGACCGTCGCCGACACCGGCTGGGGAAAAGCCTCGTGGGGAAAGATATACGGACAGTGGCTGATGGGCGCGGTGGTGATCGTCTACGATTTCGAATCGTTCGACTCGCGCCAGCTGGTCACCATCCTAAACCGCTATAAAGTCAACACCTTCTGCGCCCCCCCGACGGTCTACCGCTATATGGTCAAGCGGGGGAACATCGAACTGCCCTGGCTGCACCATGCCGTCTCGGCGGGGGAATTCCTCTCGCCCGAAATCTCGGCCAAGTTCGAGGAGCAGACGGGCCTGGCCATCGCCGAGGGGTTCGGGCAGACCGAAACGACCCTCCAGATCGCCAACATCGCCGGCTACGAAACGCGCCGCGGCTCGATGGGCCGGCCGACCCCCCTCTACGATATCGAGGTGGTCAAGGAAGACGGCACCCCCGTCTCGCCGGGGGAACCGGGAGAGATCGTGATCCGTCTGCGCGAGAACCAGTCCGGCCTGATGATGGGGTACCTCAGCGAACAGACGGTGACCAGTAAGTCGTTCAGCGACGGGGTCTATCACACCGGCGACCTGGCGTGGGTCGATCCCGACGGGTATTTCTGGTACAACGGCCGAAAAGACGACGTGATCAAGTCGGGCGGGTTCCGGGTCGGTCCGGTCGAAATCGAAAACATCGTGATCGAGCACCCCCTGGTTCTGGAATGTTCGGTGGTCGGGGTTCCCGACGCGCTCCGCGGCCAGGCGATCAAAGCCGTCATCGTCCTTCTGCCGAAAGCGGTTCCCTCGGACGAGCTGAAAAAAGAGATCCGCCAGTTCGCCAACGCGCGTTTGGCCGTCTTTAAGCATATCCGGCATATCGAGTTCGTCGACGAGCTTCCGAAGACGCACAACGGCAAGATCCGTAAACGCGTCTTCGGCTGATCGAAAAAACGCGTATCGCAATAAACAATAAAAAAGAGCTGGCAAGAGCCGGCTCTTTTTACGTCATTCGGCCTTCTGTTTGGCCGCGGCGCGCTTCCTCTGCCGTTCGGAACGTTTGACGAAGCACTGCCCCAGCGGACTTGTCAGCAGCGAGGCGAGGAAGACCAAGTCGCCGATCTCGGCGACGAAGAGGATCGTCAGCATCAGAAGACCGAACCGCTGGGTCGGAACGAACGTGCTGAACATAAACGCCGAAAGGCCGAGCCCCGCGATTAGGGACGATTCGGTCATCGCCGGCGCGCACCGCTTGTACGCCTCGACCGCCGACTCCTTGCGGGTCAGGCCGCGGTCGACGCCGTCCGAGAACCAGGTGAGGTAGTGCATCGTGTCGTCGACCGCGACGCCCAGCGCGACGCTGGCGGTCATCATCGTGCCGACGTCGACCACGATCCCCGCCCACGCCATAAAGCCGAAGACGATGATCACCGGGAAGATGTTCGGGATCATCGCGACCGCCGCGCACGAGGGGCTCCGCAGATAGAAGACGAAGACGACCGCGATGATCAAAAACGCCATAATGATGCTCTTGACCAGACCGTTGATCAGCGCGTGCTGCGTCTTGTAGACGAGCGGAACCATTCCCGTGTATTTCGCCGAAATTCCGGCGGGGAAGATGACGTCGTCGCTGTGCGCTCCGGCGTCTCCTTCGACGGCG
>CACXFR010000046.1 GCA_902766935.1 uncultured Planctomycetota bacterium
CTGGCCCACTCCCTGGGAATACGGATGATCTGCGCCACGTTGGGATCTCCGTATTACGTGCCGCACATTCAGCGCCCGGCCGCCTTCGCGGTCAGCGACGGATACCGTCCTCCCGAAGACCCCCTTCTGGGCGCGGCCCGTCAGATTTGCGCGGTCCGCACGATGAAGTCACTCTGTCCCGAATGCGCCTTCATCGCCTCGGGAATGACGTATCTCCAGGAATACCTTCCGGCGGTCGGCGGAGAACTCCTCCGCGAAGAGGGAGCCGACTTTGTCGGAATCGGAAGAATGGTTCTTTCCTATCCGGAAATCTGCGCCGACTCCCTGGCGGGAAAACAGCTCGACCGGCAAAAAATATGCCGCACGTTCGGCGACTGCACCAACGCGCCGCGCGCCGGTCTGATTTCCGGCTGTTTCCCCCTCGACCCGTTCTATAAAGCGCACCGGGACGGTACGAGGCTCAAAGAGATCAAAAAGCGGAACTAATCGTTCTTTTTGAAGATCACGCGGACGGCTTTCCCCTCCTGCCGCGGCAGGGTTCCGGGCTTAAAGACATCCCCCTTCGGCGAAAAGCCGAGCCGTTCTTTCAGGTGTTTGGCGACCGTGTAGCCCGTCACTCCCTCTTCGGCCTCGACGTTCACCCGGATATCCTTCACCCCGCCGGTCTCTTCGATCACGATCTGATAGTGGGGATGGACTCCGGGAATTTCGAGAAGCGCCTGTTCGACCTGGGCGGGAAAGAAATTCACGCCTTTGATGATGAGCATATCGTCGGTTCGACCGGCGATGTTGTCGATTCTGATATGGGTCCGCCCGCAGGCGCACTTTTCGCGGGAGACGATGCGGGTCAGATCGCCCGTCTTATACCGAAGAACCGGAATCGCCTCCCGGGTCAGCGAGGTGACCAGCAGTTCACCAAGCTCACCGTCCGGAAGGGGTTCTTTCGTGACCGGGTCGACCACTTCCAGGTAGTATTGGTCTTCCCAGACGTGGATTCCCGAATGGTCGGCGCAGTCGCAGCCGAGGGTGCCGACCCCGCCGGTTTCGGTCATGCCGTAGATATTGAACGCGTCAATCCCGAGCTCCGAAGAAATCCGTTTGGTCATCGGCTTGGTCAGGGACTCGGCGCCGAAAATCCCGACTTTCAGGTCGGGCAGCTCAATTCCGAGCTTGTTCATCACCTCCGCGATCCGAATCGAATACGAAACGACCGCCGTGACGATCTTCGTTTTGAAATCGCGGGCCAGCTTGACTTGGCGCTCGGTATTTCCCGAACCGGTCGGCACGACAAAAAGGTCGGCCATCCGGGCGCCGTGATACATTCCGAACCCGCCGTTGAACAGGCCGAACGACGGCGTGATCTGCACCACGTCGCTCGGGTATCCCCCCGCCATCCGGTAGCAGCGCGCCATGCAGTCAGCCCACTGGCGCAGATCGTTTTGCGTGTACGCCATCACCACCGGAGTCCCGGTCGATCCGCTCGACATGTGCATTTCCCGAAGCTCTTCCTTCGGCCGACAGCACAGGCCCAGGGGATAGGTGGTCCGGAACGTTTCTTTGGTAATGATCGGCAGTTTCGGGACATCTTCAATCCCGCGAAAATCGCCCGGCACCACCCCCGCCTGATCGAGAAGGCCGCGCATGATCGCGTTTTTTTCGTAGACGTAGGCGACAAGCTCCTTGAGCTTGCGGTTCTGGAGGTCGCGAATCTCATCCTGCGACATTGTTTCGGCTGCAGGATCAAAATAAGGGGAACAGCTCGACATGGTTATGGACCCTTGTAATCAGAGGTGACGGAAAAACTCCGGCGATTCCGAGAACGGGACGAAAAGCCGGAACTTGATCAAGTACAGAGGGGATTATATTTTCCGGAACGATTATTGTCCAGTAGCCCGTCCGACGAAGAAAATCGTCCGAAACCCGGTTTTTTGCGCCTCGGGTCTGGAAAAGTGTCCGGCTCGGCTCTAAAATGAGAAGGGTCTTAACGAAGAACAGATGAACCGGCGAATCGAAACGAGGAAGAAATGAACCGAAAAATTGTTGTACTCGACGGATGGACGCTCAACCCCGGCGACCTTTCCTGGACCGATCTTGAAGAGTTGGGCGAGGTCACGGTTTACGATCGAACCGCCCCCGGCGAAATCCTCCCGCGGGCCGAAGGAGCGGCGGTGGCCCTGACGAACAAGGTCCCCTTCACCGCCGAAACGATCGCCTCTCTCCCCGAGCTGCGGCTGATCAGCGTCCTGGCGACCGGCGTCAACCCGATCGACGTCGAGGCGGCCCGCCGTCGCGGGATCCCCGTTTCGAACGTTCCGGGATACAGTACCGAATCGGTCGTTCAGTCGACCTTCGCCCATCTTTTGAACCTCGCCTCGGCCCTGAGTTACTTCACGGCCAAAACCCGCGAAGGAGTATGGACCGCCGCCCCCGACTTCACGTTTTACGGCGCCCCCCTGATCGAACTGGCGGGAAAGACGTTCGGTATCGTCGGGTTCGGCGCGATCGGCAAACGTGTCGCGCAGGTGGCCGAATCGTTCGGAATGAAGGTGATCGCTTACAGCCGGAGTCTGACTCCGGGCGAAAAGATCGGTTCGGTCGCCGCCGTCGCGCTGGACGACCTCTTCGCCCGTTCTGACGTCGTCTCGCTCCACTGCCCTCTGACCGCCGAAAACCGGCATATGGTCAACCGCGAACGGCTGGCGGCGATGAAAAAGACCGCTTTTCTGATCAACACCGCCCGCGGCCCGCTCGTCGACCCGAAGGCGTTGGCCGACGCGCTCAACGAAGGGCGGCTTGCCGGCGCAGGAATGGACGTTCTCACCGTCGAACCCCCGGCCGAGACCGAACCGCTCCTTTCGGCCCGGAACTGCTTCATCACCCCGCACAACGCCTGGGCCACCCACGAAGCGCGTCTGCGTCTGATGGCCGAAACGGTCGCCAACGTCCGCGCCTTCTTTGAAGGAAAACCGCGCAATGTGGTCAACGGACTCGGATAACCGCCCGTTTTTTCGGTCGAAAACCCCGATGTCCGGGGATTGACATAGTTCGGATTAGGGGTAGAATTTAATTGCTGTATTGTTTTTAACTTTAACGGGAGGAATTTACCAGACATTCCAAACAGATCGATGATTCAGACGCGCCCCGCGCGCGGACTGCAATCGCAGCAGAGAGAGGTTATCAAATGACGATCATGACAAAAGAAGAAAAACAGGCGATCATTGCCGAATTTCAGCGCGGCGACAAAGACACCGGCAGTCCTGAAGTTCAGATTGCCCTCCTTACCAAGAAGATCAACGCTCTGACCGAGCACATGAAAGCCAACAAAAAGGACTTCGCCACACGGCGCGGCCTTCTTCAGATGGTTTCCGATCGGCGGAGCCTTCTCGATTACCTCAAGCGGCTCGATCTTGAACGATATGCCGCCGTCATCAAGAAGCTCGGCATTCGTAAGTAGTTTATCTCCAAATCCCGCCGGCGCCTTTCGAAGGTTCCGGCGGGCTCCGGTTCCGGACTCGTCGAGTCGTCCCCGGATAAGTTTCGTCGCCATCGATATTCCTTATCACCAAGTCGGCTCGGTTTTCCGGTCTTTCCGGTGTTGGCCGGGGGTGTCTTTTGGTTTTTCTCCCCGTCAGTTGAAAGTAGTGGTTTAAGCGGTCGGCACGGGTCGGCCGAAATCAGATTCGGAACGTGCGCCGTCGTCCGGCGCGGCATCGGTTCGTTTTTGATGAACCGGATCCGAACAGACGGTTTTAAAACGTATTCTTTATCGGCTCCGCGGGTGGAGTCGAACGTTTTTCGAAGCGACCGTCTGAGATCTGAATATGTAACGGCTTTGTTATTATTTTTTTATGTAGGCAGTAGAAAGAGAAAGAGTAAAACAAATGAAGCAAAGAGTTGAAAAGGTTATCGGCGGAAAGAAATTCTGGATCGAAACTGGTGAATTAGCGAAGCAGGCACACGGCAGCTGTCTTATCGGATGCGACGACACTGTTCTTCT
This sequence comes from uncultured Planctomycetota bacterium, assembly GCA_902766935.1. Classification (GTDB taxonomy): domain Bacteria; phylum Planctomycetota; class Planctomycetia; order Pirellulales; family Thermoguttaceae; genus RUG695. Next base: position 3,998 of record CACXFR010000046.1, read on the forward strand.
CTGTACCGTGACAACGGCTCCCAGCAAACCGGGTGCGGACTTCTTCCCCCTAACATGTGATTACCGCGAACGAATGGCCGCGTCCGGCAAGTTTCCGGGCGGTTTCCTCAAACGCGAAGGGCGTCCCGGTCTGAAAGAGGTTCTGACCTCGCGTCTGATCGACCGGCCGATGCGCCCTCTCTTCCCGGAAGGATTCTTCAATGAGGTTCAGGTTCTGGCTCAGGTTTTCTCCTGCGATCAGACGGTCGATCCCGACATCATCGCGATGAACGGTTGCGCCACTGCAGTTCAGCTGAGCCCCGTTCCGTTCAACGGTCCGCTCGCTTCGGTCCGTCTCGGTCTGATCGACGGCGAGTTCGTTCCCTTCCCGAACTTTGAACAGCTCGAATCGAGCGAACTGGACATGGTCGTTTCCGGAAATCTCGACTCGGTTCTGATGATCGAAGGTTTCTCGCGCGAACTTCCCGAACCTAAGGTTTACGCCGCCATTTTGAAGGCGCACGAATACGTCAAAGAACTATGCGAGCTCCAGTTGGAGCTGGTCAGTCTGGTCGCTCCCGAAAAGGTCGAGTTCACGCCTCCTCCGACTGAGACGCTCTACA
>CACXFR010000047.1 GCA_902766935.1 uncultured Planctomycetota bacterium
CTTTCACGGTGCGGCCGGTCACCAGGCGCCAGAACTGCTGCGTCACCTCCGATTCGAGGATCCAGAAACCGCGGGTCAGGGTGACTTTGTGAAGCGTTTCGAAGTTTTCGTGGTTTTCTTCGTCTTCGGGACTCCCCATCATGAAGGTTCCGGGAGGGCACCAGCAGAAACGGAACTCGGCTCCGTTGACCGTCATGATCCGCCGCTGGCCGGGATGGGTGCCGGGAGTGTTGAAATCCTCGTTGACCGTCACGGCGAATTCAACATTCGGCGTCTCGGGTTCCGGCTCCGCCTCGACGGCCGGTTCGGGGGTCAGACTGCGGAGATATTCCCGGTCTTCCGAAGAGAGGTCGGCGGCGCGCAGTTCGTACCTCTTCCCCTGTACCAGGATGCGAACCGTATTCGATCCGGCGTCGAAATTTTCGAATGTCCCGAGGAACGTCTTCCCGTCGAGGAGCCGCCACTCTCTTTCCTGCGAAGGCGCCGCCTCCTGAGCCGGAACGGGGATCGTCATTCCCGAAAGGAACAGAAAAAAAGCGATCGCCGCAGCGAAATTCGGGAATCTCAAATGGTTCGGACGATTGAAACTGGCTGTCATCTCTGGTTTCTTTCCCTGATTTCCGCCGGGCGTTCCGGCGGGTTTGATCATCTGAAACGACGGGTTATTGACGGCGATTCCGTCTCGCGGAGTATAATCTTTCCAGGCGGTTCAATCAACGCCATTGAACGGAAAGACAAGGGGGAATGCCGAGGGGAAATCCGGACCGGAAAAGCGCCAAGGCCGGATTTTATCAAAAACCCGGCCTTGGAACGCGACATTCGAAAAATCTGAAAAGGAACGCTATTTCAGCGTCAGTTCAACCGAACTCATATCGACTTGGTCGACCTTTTCGGGCTCCCCTTTTTTTTCGGCTTTCCGCCCGCGGTGGATCGCCTCGTAAATCTCCTGTCGATGGACGGGGATGTCGGCGGGGGCATCGATGCCGATGCGGATCCGATCGCCTCGCACGTCGACGATGGTGATGATGATGTCGTCACCGATGTAAATACTCTGATCTTTATACCTTGATAGTACTAACATACCAAACTCCTATTTCCGCACAATCTGAGTTCCTTCTCTTCGCTCTTACCTCGGTAATACCCGGGTTTCCCCGAATAATCGTTCGTGAGTAAAACGCAATCTCTCTTCCTCCAGTTAAATCGGCAGACGGGAAAATTCGGCTCTTTAAAAAAAACACTTCTTTCTTTTTTCAAAAAATCGAGTGGTCTCAGAATGCTTTGTTTAATCTTCATAACGATTATAGCGGATATTCCCGTTTATTCGCGATAATTGGGTGAAAATTCTTTTTCGCGCCGCATTTCTTTTCCATTTTGTTTAACCGTTACAACCTAACTCCATTTTAGAATTTTTGCGGTGTGGGGACGATGAGACGGTTTTTTAAAATAGAATAAAGGTATAAGATATATAATACACAGAGGTTTCCGCCGTTTTACTGTTTTTTCCGGCGGAATATCCTTTTGTGGACGGTTGAGTTTTAAGGACTTCAATATGAGCATATTTCTGTTTTCGAACCGGCGACTCCGTTCCGCGGTTTCGGCCGCGTTCTCCCTGGCGGTTCTGATCTGCCTGACGGGCGGGTGCGCCAGTCTGAAATGCGGGCAAAAAGATTCTACTCCGACTCCCCCTCCTTCCCCCGCCGCCTCGTGCCCCTCCGATTCGAATTCAGGCGACTGCGGCGCCTGCCCCGCACCGTCCGCCTCTCATTCCGGGACGAGCGTCTCGGTGACCGGATCGGGACCCGCGCCCGGCGGAAGCGTCGTTTCCGGGGAAGAAATCCCCCAGACCGTCTCCCAGGACGTCGTTCCCCCCGCCCCGCCGATCACCTCCGATCCGACCACAAGCCGGTACCTTAACGACCGTCAGGAAGAAATCATTCGGGATCCGAACGGTATCATGAATTCCGTCGCCTCGCCCGCGGGATATCAGGAAACGGTTCCCGCCCCGCCGCGATCCGGCGAAACGACGCAAAGCGCGCAATACAACGGTCAGTTTCAGAACGCCTCGCTCGGATCGCAGCCGAGCCGAAGCCGAATTCAGTTTCGAACGGTGATCGAAGAATAACGTTCGCGCCGTCTATAAAGGAGTCAGTAATACATTGGGCGCTATACCATCGGGAATCGGAAGGTTTCTTGACCGCCTCTTAATCGGTACGCACAAGGGTTATCTGGCCCGTTGGTCTTACGAACTCGATAAGGTCAACGCGCTCGAACCGGAAGTCCAGAAGCTGACCGATAAGGAACTCCGTAAGAAGAGTCTTTCGCTCCGGTACCGCGCCCGGAGCGGCGAGCCCCTCGCGCGCCTTCTCCCCGAAGCGTTCGCCTTGGTTCGGGAGGCGGCGGTCCGAAACATCGGGATGCGCCATTTCGACGTACAGATGCTCGGCGGGATCGCCATTTTCAACAACTCGATCGTCGAGATGCAGACGGGGGAAGGAAAGACCCTGACCGCGACCGCGCCGATGTATCTCCATGCGCTCAGCGGCAAAGGGGCGATGCTGGCAACGGTCAATGATTATCTGGCGGCCCGCGACGCCGAACTGATGGGGCCGGTCTACAAAGCGCTCGGGATGAAGGTCGGCGTCATCCAGACCCAGCAGCCGACCGCTCAGCGCCGCGACGCGTATCAGTGCGACATCACCTACGGGACGGCGAAAGAGTTTGGATTCGATTTTCTGCGCGACCGACTTCTCCTGCGCCGAATTCGCGAAGGTCAGACCGACCTTTTGGGGGCGATGCTCGAAAATAAACGCGTCAACAACGAACAGCCGACCCAGCGCGACATTCCCTACTTCTGCCTGGTCGACGAGGCGGACAGCATCCTGATCGACGAGGCGAGTACGCCGCTGATCATCAGCGCCCTGCCGACCGAAGAGCAGAAACAGGAAGTCGCGGCGTTCAAGTGGGCGGCCGACAAAGTCTATGAATTCGTGGAAGACGAGGACTACGAATACGACCACGAAAAGAAAACGGTCGAACTGACGCGGAAGGGACGTTTGAAGGCGCGCCAGCTCCCCAAACCGGACGAAATGGCGACGAC
>CACXFR010000048.1 GCA_902766935.1 uncultured Planctomycetota bacterium
AAATACGACGACGTCCGGCGCGAAGGGGAAAGACAGATTATCACGGTCGCCGCTTCGAACAGCTCCTACGGCTATAAGGACCATCTGCGTTACTACGGGCTGAACCTGCTGTGCGAACTCGACGCGCCGGGAGAATTCTATATCGACCGCGCGGCGAGGCGGATATTCTGGATCCCCGCCGAGGGGGTCGATCCGAACTCGGCGCGGGTCAGTCTGACCGCGTACGAAAAGCCGTGGATGATCGAAGTGAAAAACTGCGCAGGGATCCTTTTCGCCGGTCTCGTTCTGGAAGGGGGATTCGGCGGGGCGGCGTCGGTCACGGATTCGGACGACGTCGTTTTCGCCGACGTCGCGGCGCGCCGCTTCTCGGGCCGGAGCGCCGTCTCGATCGTCGGGGGGAACCGCTGCGGCGCGTATCGCACCCTTCTCGAGACGCTCGGCGGGGGCGGGTTCACCCTGCGCGGCGGAGACCGCAGGATCCTCGCCGACGCGAGGCATTTTCTTTCGCAGTGCACGGTGCGCGACTTCTCGCGCGTCTTCCGAACCTACGCGCCGGCGGCGTATATCGAAGGGTGCGGGATCCAGGTCTCGCACTGCGATTTTTCGGAAGCGTCCTCTTCGGCGATGCGGATCGAGGGAAATGAGCATCTCGTGGAATACTGCCGGTTTACCGATCTGGTGAAAGAGTCGGACGACCAGGGGGGAATCGACGCCTGGTTTAACCCGACCTACCGCGGGAACGTGATCCGATACAACTATTGGAAAGACATCGTCGGGGGGACCCTCTGCGGAGCCGCGGCGGTGCGGTTCGACGACATGATTTCGGGCTACCTCGTTTACGGGAACGTTTTTATCCACTGCGGCGCCGTCAATTTCGGCGCGGTGCAGATCCACGGCGGAAAGGAAAACCGGATCGAAAACAACGTCTTCGTCGACTGCCGCGCCGTGGTCAGCTTCACCCGCTGGGGCGAACGCTATACGGGCGCGTTCACCGATCCGGAGAATAAGTATTACGGCGCGATGCGGAAACAATGCCATCATGACGTCGAGATCGACTCGCCCCTCTGGCGCGAGCGGTACCCCTCCCTGGCGCGGATCGCCGAAGACCCCGACGCGAACACGGTCATCGACAACCTGGCGGTGAACTGCGCCGACTTCCTTCTGAATCCGGGCGACGCGCAGCGGACCGAGAATAACACTGTTCTGACCTCTCCCGACGTGAACCTCGCCGAGCTTCTCTCGCCGGACAGCCTTGCCCGCCACGGGCTGAAGCCGATCCCCGTCGAAGAGATGGGGGTGACCGCCCCGCCGTATCTCGACCGATAGAAACCGCACGGGCGCCGGCCGGTTCGGCCGATAAAAAATAACGACATCGTCATTGCAACGCGTAACAGACAAGGAGAAACCACGATGAACGCGCCGAAACGTTTTCTGATTTTAACCCTCGCCGCCCTCCTGGCGCTCTGCGCCGCGCCTCTTTCCGCCGAAAACGGAAAGGACGGCTGGATCTCCCTCTTCGACGGCGAGTCGCTCGGCTGCTGGGAAGCCGGCGGCGAGGCGGGAAGCGTCGATCCGCGCGTCGAAGACGGCGCTCTGGTGATCGGAATGGGGGCGATGTCGAGCGGGGTCAAGTTCAATCCCGAAAAAGCGCCCGAGCCGTTCCCGACGACCGATTACGAAATCGAGTATATCGCCATGCGCGGGATGGGAAACGACTTCTTCGCCGCGATGACCTTCCCGTTCGGCGAGAGCAGCTGCACGCTGGTCAACGGCGGATGGGGGGGCGCGCTCTTCGGTCTTTCGAGCATCGACAAGATGGACGCCTCCGAAAACAACTACTCGTCCTACGTTCCGTTTAAAAACAAGACGTGGTACGTCTTCCGAATCCGGGTGACCGAAAAAACGATCACCGTCTGGCTCGACGACGAAAAGAAGATCGAAGTCTTTACCGAAGGGCACAAGATTTCGGTGCGGATGGAGATGAACCGCTACAAGCCGCTCGGAATCGCCTCGTGGGTCAGCGAAGGGCGGGTCAAGTCGATCCGATACCGCCGTCTGACCGAAGACGAGGCCGCCGAGATCAACGCCGAAGCGGACCGTCAGCCGCGGCGGCCGTAACACAAAGCGCGCGTGTTACTCGCCCGACTCCGGCGCGGGCTCTTCGCTCGGCGCGGGTTCTTCGCCGGCCCCCGTCGCGCCCGCCTCGTCGAGCCACTTGGCGCGGATCTTTCCCGACGGCGCAGCCGCCCCTTCCAGGCGGCCGTAAATTTTCCGTGCTCGGGCGAACTCGCCGCGCGACTCGTAGATTTCGGCGATCAGCGTGAGCGCGGCCGAACGCCAGATCCCCCCCAGCTTGTCCAGCAGATCGGCGTCCTCAAAATGGGAGAGCGCCGCGTTGTCGTTGCGCAGCGCGTAGGAAACGAGTCCCAGATAGAAGCGCGCCGTCACTTTCAGGAAAAGCTTCATTCCCAAATCCTGCCGCGCCTGACCGACGAACTGCGCGGCGGCGGCGCGGAGCTCCTCTTCGGAAAGAGGTTTGCCGCTTTCACCCTGCGACTTCTGAACCTGTTCCAGGTACTCGCCGAGCTGCGCTTCGAGGCCGTAGGTCGCCTGCTTTAAGAGCCGGTCGGGAACGCGCCCCTGCTGGAGACGGTTCGCCGCGCCGCTTTCGGTGTCGAACCGGCCTTTGAAAAAGAGAATCTTCCCCTCCCACAGGGGAGAGATCATTTTCGATTCCGTCGACGCGGTTTCGCCCGGGTCGCTTCCGGCGCCTTCGCTCGGCGCGTATTTCTTACTGCTTTCGTCGTCGGCGCGCATAGAAAGGGAAGCCGACGCGGGAACTTCGTACAGATACGGCATCAGGAGAATCTGCGACTCGACCGGCAGAATCGCCTGTTCGACCTCCGGAGTCTGAAACACCCACCCCTGCTCGACCGACGCGACGCAGGGAAGGGAGGCGATCTCGTTTTTCGCCGACTCGAACGACATCGCCAGAAGGGGCGGGACGAACGAGGCGGCGTCCCCCTGCGCGTCGGTCCGTTCGATCACCGACTCGCGCATCATGATCCACATCCGATGCGACATATTGAACATATCGGTCGGCACGACGGCGCGGACCGACTGAAGGTCGGCCGCGGTCAGGGGAAACGGACGGCCGTCGAGATCGAGCCGCCGCCAGAGCGCGTCGTCCCGCGAGGCCTGCGAAAGAGTCGCGATCGCGGGGAAGGTCAGGCCGCGCGGCGAAGCGGGGTCGTCGGCAAGCGCCGGCCCCTCCCCCCCGGGAACGGGAATTCCGTATTCGGGAAGGAAAAGGAACGCCTCGCTCCCCTCGTCGGCGGGGATCACCGCGGCAACCAGAACCGGAAACCCGTCGTCCCGCGCCGGGTCGGCCGGACGGACGAGAAACGACGTGATCCCGATCTGGCGCAGAAGCCCCATAAAGACCGCCGCGCGTTCGAGCGGAGTCCCCTGGCTTGTCAGAAGGGTCTGCCACGCCTGGCGCGGGATCGGTTCGGCCGACGCCTCGTCGCTCAGGGCGACGATGTCGCACGTCCAGCGGAAAAGGCTCTTCGCCTCTTCGAGCGGATCGGTCGAGTCCCCCTTCGCCCACACGGCAAGGTTCCGTTCCCAGATCGAACTTTTAAAGTTCGAGACGTCTTCCGCCAGGAACGAGCGCCGGTCGAGCCGGTAGAGCTCGGCCAGACGCGCGGCGCCGTCCGAAATCACGCGGAAATTCATCAGGGGATTGAACGAAAAACGCCCGATCGCCGAGGCGGCCATCTTCGCCCGGCCGCCGAACTGAAACGCGCCGGCTTCGGAGACCGCTTTTTTCAGATCCGCGGCCATCGCGCCGTAACGCTTCAGAAGCGCCGAACGGTAGAAGGCGTTCAGCCCGTCGATCTCGCCGATAAAAAGATCAAGCTTTTCGGGAAGGAGCTTCGCGTCCTCTTCGGTCAGCCGCGCGCCTTCCCCCTCTCCCCCGGGGGCGGCCCTGTCGCAGAGGTTTTGTATTTCGTCGGCCGTTCGGCTCAGGCGGAGAAACGCCTCGGCGCGTTCGTCGTATTCGGCGTCCGGCCGGAAGTCGCGGCTCGCCGCGCACGATTCGAGCCAGGGGTTCAGACGGAGAAGCGCGTTTTCGGGATACGCCTGGTCGGCGTGGTTTTCGAGCTCTTCGACGGACAGGACGAACTGTTCCAGAAGAGCCTTGTTCTGAAGCTCGGCCTCTTTTTTCTGCGCGCGCTGGCCCGCGCCGAAATCGGCCGGTTCCTTTCGGCAGGAGAGAGACATTCCCCCCGCCGCCGCGAGAACCAAAAGGAAAAGGACCGAAACAAAACGCGGCCGAACGGAACGGGAAAGACGCTGCATGGAAAACTCCGGGAAAAAACGGCAGACCGGATAGAGAAATCCCACCCGACCGAGCGAGACGGTTCGGGTGGGACAAGATCGCTGTATCGTTTATCTGTTATAGCAGAAGCGGGAAAAAATGCAACTCGCCGCGCTACTTCCAAAGCTTCAGAAGGTTGCCGATCATCTCGAGGACCGGGCCGGTCAGCGAGAAGGGCTGTTCCCAGCTCCACATCGAACGGACCAGTTCCCACGCGCCGATC
>CACXFR010000049.1 GCA_902766935.1 uncultured Planctomycetota bacterium
TATTCCGTGGGCCAAGCTCGGCGCCGACGTCGTTCTCGAATCGACCGGCCGTTTCACCAGCCGCGCCAAAGACGGCGCCGCCGGTTATGACAGCCACCTTCAGGCCGGCGCCCGCAAGGTCGTCCTTTCCGCCCCGGCGAAAGACGATATCGACCTGACCTGCGTTCTGGGCGTCAACGACAGCGAACTCAAGCCGGAACACAAGTGCGTTTCGAACGCCTCCTGCACGACCAACTGCCTCGCCCCGATCGTGAAGGTTCTGGTCGACGAATTCGGGATCGACAAGGGCCTCATGACCACGGTCCACTCCTACACGAACGACCAGGTCGTTCTCGACATCCCCTACAAAAACATCTACCGCGGCCGCGCCGCCGGTCTGAACATCATCCCGACCACCACCGGCGCCGCCAAAGCCGTCGGTAAGGTCATCCCCGAAGTCAACGGCAAGCTGACCGGTATTTCGCTCCGCGTCCCGACCCCGACCGGCTCGATCGTCGACCTGACCTGCAACACCAGCAAGCCGGTCACCAAAGACGCCGTCAACGCCGCGATGAAGCGCGCCGCCGAAGGCCCGATGAAGGGTATCCTCGACTACAACGAAGACCCGATCGTCCTTTCGGATATCAAGGGTGATTCGCACAGCTCGATCTTCGTTCCGGAATGGACCGACGTCATCGGCGACAACCTGATCAAGGTTCTCAGCTGGTATGACAACGAATGGGGCTACAGCTGCCGCGCCGTCGATCTGATCGAAAAGATGGCCAACATGTGATATCCCCCGGGGTATCCCCTCGGAATCCCTCTTTGTCCGCGGCGCAGCGGGCGCGTAAAGACGGGGGAACCGAGCGGCTGAAACAGCAAAGAGGCGCGCGGAAAGATTTCGTTCCGCGCGCCTCTTCTCTTTTGGCGGGTTGTCTTTCGGAGGTTACTCTTCGATCAGGCGGAACGCCTCGGCTTTTTCGCTCGGGGCGATATTGATGATCTCGCGCTCGTCGGGAGTGCGGAAGAGATTCGCTTCGGCTGGAGCGCCGATCTTGGCGATTTTTTCGGGATTCGTATAGCGAAGCATCAGACTCCCGGCCAGAGCGTAGTCGTCGTCGGTAAACGGAGCGCTTCCGGGGGAGGCGACGATGAGAACGCTCGGCCCCATAAAGTTTTCGGGAGTCATCAGAAACGACGGGGAACGGTCGGGCCGCCTGAAATGGGCGACTGTTTTTTTACCGTCGGCTTCGCGCCGCGAGACGATCGCCTTGATCCGCTCGTCGAGCCAGAGATGCCGGCCGAAGAGGAGCGCTTCGGCGTCCCAGAGACTCGGGTCGGGGTTTCGCTTTAAAAGGTCGCGGACGCGGGGCGCGAACGACTTTTCGGAAAGAAGACAGCCGGTCGACGGCTGGGGGATCGGATGGATGTCGAACTGCGTTTTCGCGCGGCGGATCAGCTGGCTGCGGCTCCGGCCGGTATAGGAGAAGAGCTTTTCGCGATCGACCAGACCCGCCTCTTCCATTTCGGTCGGGGGGAGCGTTTTCGCCGAAAGGGGGCGGAGGAGTTTTCCGCCGAGTCCGGACTTGCGGGTGATCAGTTCCAGCTGGTGAAGTTTCTGGCTGTTCGGGCGCTGGCCGGCGACCTCGCCGGTCGCGACGAAGTCGGCGCCCCGTTCGCGCATCAGTTCGGCGGCGGCCTGAAGCATCAAAATTCGGCAGTCGATGCAGGGGTTGACCGCCTTGCCGTATCCCCAGTGAGGGTTGGCCAGCATTTTGAGGTATTCCGCCCCGAAACGCCGCTTCACCATTTCGATACCGAACTTTTCGGCCCAGACGTCCGCCATGGGAGAAAAATCCTGAAAGGGGGTTCCCAGATGCAGACCGATCACTTCGATCCCCTGAGACTGAAGAACGCGGGTCGTCAGGAGCGAGTCGAGTCCGCCTGAAAAAAGAACGATCGCTTTGGTCATTTCGGAACCTGATGATTTCGGGTTGTGAACGGTTTGCGGCTCAGTCGCCGTCGGGCCAGGGGGGGAGCTCTCCGGCGAGCTCGGCGACCGCGTTTTCGGCGGCTTTCTGCTCGGCGGCCTTTTTGGTGTTTCCCCACGCCGCCCGGAAAAAACGCTCGCCGATCTGCGCCTGGACCTTAAAACATTTCCGGTGTTCCGGCCCCTGCTCATCGAGAATGTGGTAGATCGGTTTCAGGGCGCCTCCCTCGTGCTGAGTGAGCGTCTGCAGTTCCGACTTGTGGTTGTCGCCGTCCATCGTCCGGCTCGCTTCTTCGAACTCGTCGTGAAAGACCGATTCCACGAACCGCCGGGCCGGATCATATCCCCCGTCGAGATAGACGGCGGCGATTACCGATTCGATCGCGTTGGCGAGAATCGACTCGGGGATCGCGTTCATTCCTTTGCCGAGGAAGAGGAATTCGGACAGGCCGAGGGTGTGGGCGATCCGCGCGCAGGCGCGGCGGCTGACGACGCTTCCCTTGATGATCGAAAGGGGGCCTTCACGCAGGTCGGGAAACGTGCGATAGAGCTTGTCGGTGATGATCAGTCCCAGAACCGCGTCGCCGAGAAATTCCATCCGCTCGTTCGATTCGCGCGGGGTCGCCGCGCCGGAAGTGTGCGTGAGCGCGGTTTCGAGAAGCTTGACGTCTCGAAATCTGTAACCGATGGCCTTTTGGCAGCGCGCCGTTTTTTCACTGCGTGTTAATCCGGACATACCCCCATTTTAATCGTTTTTGACGTTTTAAAAAGGGCGGAAAAGGGGCGTTTTGCGGCGGGAGGCGCTATCGGAAAAGGAGTACCGCAAAAAGCGCCAAAAGGAGCGCGGCGATAAACCAGAGAAGGGGCGCGAGCGCGGCGGCAAGATCGGGGGCGGAGGTTTCTCCGTCGGAGGAGCCGCTTTCGGCGTCGTCCGGCGCCGGGTCGGCGATCACCGGGGGGAGAAACTCGTCGAGATCCGACACGTCGGCGGAAAGCTGACCGGAAGAGAGGGATTCGGTGATCTCGCTCGAGAGCGCCTCGAGGAGAACGCTTTCCGAACCGTCGTCGACGCTGCGCGTGACCGGCGCCGGTTCGTACTGCGGTTTCGGCCCGGGGGCGAGCGACTCTTTCAGGAGCCGTTTCAGATCGGCCCGCCCGCCGGCGGCGAAGGGGGCCAGCGTCTTGATGACCGCTTCGGTCGACGCGGGACGTTTCGAAGGATCTTTGTCCATCATCGCCGAGATCAGACGCGCCACATCCCAGGGGAGTTCGGGAGAGTACATCTTCGGATCGGGCGCTTCGGCCAGAAGATGCGCGTGCAGTTTCTGGTGCGAGGTGCCGGACGGGAAGGGAACGAAACCGGCGACCAGGAAGAAGAATGTGCATCCGAGGGAGTAGATGTCCCACAGGACGTTCGGTGTTCCGGGAGACCGGATCTGATCGGGGGAAAGGTAATCGCTCGTTCCGGCGAGCCGGGAGCGGCCGCCGTGCTCGCCCCGGTAGTCGTCCAGATCTCCGCCGAGAAGGGGACGGTACTTTTCGGTGTCCATCGGAACCGCCAGCCCCAGGTCGCCGAGTTTCACGTCGCCGCGAAGGGAGAAGAGAATGTTCCCCGGTTTGATGTCGCGGTGGATGAAGCCGTGCTGGTGCAGATGAAAGAGCCCTTTGGCGGTCTCGCTGATGATATACGAGGCCACGTGACCCGGAAGGCGTTCTTTTTTGTTGACCAGCTGAAACGCCGTTTTGCCGTCCATATACTCGAAGACGGCGTAGTCGACCTTGCCGTCCTCTCCCGAGTCGAGGAGGCGGACGAGATTCGGATGGAGAAAGAGCCGGTTGATTTCGTTTTCCCGGCGGAACCGCTCGACCGCGCGCTCGCCGTGCCGTTCGGAATGGATCAGGGTTTTGATCGCGCGGTCGTACGGCCGATGTCCGTCCGAATCGGCGACGCTGAAGTTCGACGCGTCGTCGTCAGTCCGCGCCAAAAAGACATAGCCGTACCCGCCGGAACCGAGCGAGTCGATCACGCGGTATTTCCCGAGGCGGAATCGGCTCCGCCCTTTTTTCAGCTGCGAGATCTGCCATCGGTTCAGGAGGAGATCCCGTTCGAGAAACGCCAGAAAGGCGTCGTCGAATTCTTCGGCCGAGGGATGATTTTCGAGCGCGTCGGCCGAAAGGAACTCGGCCAGCGCCGTCTGAAGGTCCCCTTCGGGGATCAGCCGGCTCTTTTGAACAATCTCGTAGACGGGAGGGGGAGAATTCATTGAACGCCGAGCTCTTTCCAAAATGCCGGCGGATCCGCCGTAAAGGTGAGTCGCTGTTTGGTGATCGGGTGGTCGAGCGAAAGAGACCGCGCGTGGAGCGCGATTCCCGCGTCGAGGAACGTGCGGCTGCCGTATTTGCGATCCCCTTTGATCGGGTATCCCAGATGGGAGAGCTGAAGGCGGATCTGATGTTTCCGCCCCGTCTCGAGCCGGATTTCCAGAAGGGCGCCTTTCGACGTATGCGAAAGCCTCCGAAAATGGAGAACCGCCTCTTTCGCCGCGCCGCTCTGGTTGTTTTTTTCATCCCCCCGGCGGGTGACGTAGCACTTGCGGTGGCGCTCGTCCTCTTTGATCCAGTCGCGGCAGGTTCCCTCGGGGGGCGGGGTTCCGTCGACCGCCGCCAGGTAGATCTTTTCGACCGTGTGCGCGCGGAACTGCCCGTTGAGCCGATCGGCCGCTTTCGAGGTCCGCGCGAAGACGACGACGCCCGAGACCGGCACGTCGAGACGGCTCACCACTCCCAGATAGACGTTTCCCGGCTTACGGTACTTGGCGGCGATATAGGCCTTGGCGCGGGAAAGGAGCGTCTCTTCTCCGGCGGGGAGTCCCATCGTCGCCAGGCGGATCGGCTTATTGACCACCAGGAGGTGGTTGTCTTCGTAGAGAACGTCGAGCATCAAACTTCACGGACGGCGGAAACGGCGTTGGAGCGGGCCGCCGGACGAAGAAGCCGGCGCCCCGGATCAAAGTACCAGTATACACCAAAACCGATTTGGAGTAAAATAGAGGCTGTCTCGGGACACGGGGCGAACGTCGGAAAAAGGACGGTGGGTTTATGTCGGAAAAAGAGAATGTCTGGTTCAGCGAAGGGCTCCGTTTCGGCTGCCGCCAGTGCGGACGCTGCTGCACGGGGGAACCGGGGTACGTCTGGGTGACCGAAGAGGAAATTACCCGAATCGCCCGGGCGGTCGGTCTGGCGAAGATCGTCTTTGAAAATCAGTTCGTTCGGCGCGTTCACGGGCAGAAGAGCCTGGTCGAGTTCGCCAACGGCGACTGCGTCCTTTACGATCCCGAGACGCGCGGATGCCGCGTCTACGAGGTGCGGCCGGTTCAGTGTCGAACCTGGCCCTTCTGGAGCAACAACATCGATCTGCCGAACTCGTGGAAGAAGACCGCCAAGTTCTGTAAAGGGTGCAATAATCCGAAAGGGCGCCTCTACACGGTCGACGAGATCGTCGCGCGGCGGGACGAAAAGTTCGGCCCCCACGTTTAGACCGCTCTGCGGCGGCGTGCGCTTTATGTTCTGAGGTTTGCGAGTTAATGAAGGTGTAAAATGGAATATGTCGCGAAACGCTACGATACCGGCGAGCCGGTGAAGATTACCGTTCGGGGAAAAAAAGTTCAGAAGGTCTCGCCCGTTCCCGCGGGTGACGATCTGCCGATCGTCGCGCCCGGACTTTTCGATATACAGATCAACGGCGGGCTCGGCAGCGATTTCTCGTCGGAGACGATCACAGTCGAGCAGGCGGCGGAAGTCTTCCGCCAGGTGATCGGCACCGGCGTCTTCCGCTTCTGCCCGACGTTCATTACCAATTCGGCCGAGGCGTATCGGCATGGGGTTCTGACCCTGATGGAACTCCTCGAAACCTATCCGGAATTTCAGCCGGCGATGGCGGGGATCCATCTGGAAGGGCCGTTTATCGCCAACGAGACGGGGCCGCGGGGTTCGCATCCGCCGAAGTACTGCGTTCCCTACAACTTGGAACTGATCGAAGAGCTCCAGCGGATTTCGTGCGGACGGATCCGGATCGTCACCCTTTCGCCGACCTACGACGGCGCCGCCGAGTTCATCGGCCAGCTTACGGCTCTGGGGATTCTGACCGCCACGGGGCATACCAACGCCTCGCCGAACCAAATTTCCGAAGCGGCGGCGGCCGGCGCGCGCCTGGCGACCCATTTGGGGAACGCCACGCATCACGAGATTCCGAAATGGGGGAACTACTTCTTCGCACAGCTGACCGACGACCGGCTGACGGCGAGTATGATCGCCGACGGATTCCATCTTTCCCCGATGATGATGCGGACCATTCTGCGTACCAAAGGGCTTGAGCGCATTGTCCTGATCAGCGACCAGGCCGACGTGGCCGGGCTTCCTCCCGGGAAATACAAGTCGGGACCCTGCGCGCTCGAGATCCTGGAAAGCGGTAAGATCACCCTGGCGGCGAACAACTACCTCCTGGCGGGCGCGTCGTATCCGCTCGCGCGCGATCTGTGCAACGTGATGGCGGTCGCCGGTCTGAGTCTCGCCGAAGTCTTTCCGCTCTGCACTACGCATCCCGCCGCGCTTTTGGGGGAGCCGGCGTTCTCGAACGGCGACGACGCCGATTTCCTGGCGGTCGGCAAACCCGCCGATTTCCTCATTTTCCGGCACGAGCCTTCGCGGCTCGGTCCGATGGGGATCAGCGATTCCGAGAACCTTTCGGTCGGACGCCTCCGTTTCGAGGCGATCGTCCGCCGGGGCGCCGAGGAGGCGATTTTTCAATAAGGCGTCAGGCAGGCCGCTCGGAACCATCAAAAAAGCCGAGGCGAGCCTCGGCTTTTTTTGCGGCGCTCATTCTTTATACCGATAGGCGAATCGGCCGTCGGGGGCGGCGTCGCCGTTCTCGTAGAAATCGAGAACGTCCCCTTCGGCCTGCATGTTGTCGGACCACTTGAAACGTATATCGACTTTTCTGCCCAGCCCGCGGATTTTTTCGCGCGGAACCGAGACCGCCAGGCGCGCGCCTCGGGCGCGGCGGGGAACCTCGCCGAGTTCGGTCCACTCCCATTTTCCTCCTTTGCCGGAGTATTCTTTCAGAACCGCCTTTTCTTTGGTCTGTTCGACCATATAGGTAAAACCGTTCCACGAATTCTCTTTGGCCTTTTCCGGCAGACCGATGAAAAGACGCATCCAGTTCGGCGAGGAGTAACTTGAAAGTTTGTCGGCCGTCTCGACGTAGAAATAGAGCGACTCTTCGTCGCGGGCAACCCGGCAGCCGACGATGTCGTTCCGTCCCGTTTCGTTGGTGTAGTGCGCCGTGCCGTAACCGGCGAAATCGCGGTGCATGACGTCGCCGGGATAGTCGCGGTATTCGGGGCGAACGTCACTCCACTGCGACCACTCGCCGGAAAGGTCGATCGTCTTCGGTCCCGACGGTGCGGGAAGGGGGCGCGTTCCTTTGAACTTGCGGACATTGGCGACGAGCTGCATGTAGAACGTGTCTTTCAGCTTTCCCCGTTCCGGTTCGCAGTCGCGGCTGAACTCTTCGTTGTACTGGTCGGGGAACGCGTTGGGGAGTTCCTGCCACCGGTCGTGCCGGCCGGCGACCCACTCGTTCCAGCCGGTCACAAAGACGAAGTCCGGATCGATTTCGAAGGCGCGGCTCCACTGCTGCGAGAAGTTCCCCCCCCGCAGGAACGCGTCGGGATCGGTCGAAGGCTCTTCCCCCACGCGGTGGGCGCGGCCGAAGACGCCGCGGTCGTTCATCGCGTGAAGACCGGGCGCTCCTTTCAGGGGATTCAGCGTGTGGTTCTGCGCCACGCCGACGGTGACCATTTCGTAAGAGCCGTCGGTGCGCCGGACGTAGCCGTTTTGCGGATAGACTTCGAGCCAGCCCCACTCGTCGGGGCGCCTCGGGCCGCCGACGTAGGCGGGCTGACCCGGCCGGAACGTGAAAAAGCCGAGAATCTCCCGAACCTCTTTCAGATCGTCGCCGGAGGCGGTCGTCAGACGTCGGCTGAGCGCGTCGGGATTGGCGTAGATGAGCGGTTTGCCGTTCCAGTAGTACCAGAGTTCCGGGTGCAGCCCTTTTTTGTAGATGTCGCGGTAGAGCTGGCGCAGCGACGTCTCGACGTAATCGAGACTGAAGAAGGGGAGCATAAACGCGGTTTTCGGCGTACGGACGCCGTCGGCGCGCGCCTTGGCCCACGTGTCGAGAAGGGGAATGACCGAGTCCATCCAGGTCATCGTGCCGTTGGTGGCGTCGAAGACGGCGACGTCGATATTCGCGTCGGCGAGGAGCTCGGCGTGTTTGCGCAGGATCCACGGGTCGCAGGTGGTGTAGTAGCCGAAAAGCGGCTCGCCCCAATGGTGCGGCGCGAAAAGAGGACCCCAGGCGGGATGGTCGATGCTGCCGACCGCGTCGGGATGTTCGGTGATGATTTTGGTGACGTCATACGGCCCGAAATGAGGATCCTGCGTCCGTTTCATTTCGTGCCAGGTCCAGTAGAAGATACCCACCTCTTTGCCCGGACGGACCGGACCGGTTTCGGAACGATTCGGAAGTTCCCGCCCCAAGTCGTCGATTGCGTCCCACGTGTCGGGCATGACGTCCAGCTTGGCCAACGCCGGGTCGTCGTCCGGTTCGGGGGGAGAGGTCGCTTCGAGGGAAGCGACCCGGTCGTACTCTTCCGCCGACCCGGCGAAGGGAAAATCGGAAGGAGCCAGCATGTCGAATTCCCAGCAGCCGTCTTCGACGATCTCGCCGTTAAAAAACGCGCGGGCGACGTCGGGCATTTCGGCCGATTTCCAGAGCCCGACCTTTTCGCGCGCGCCGTCGGCCAGCCAGACGTAGCGTCCCGGCTTGAGATTGACGTAGAGAACGAGCCGGGAGTTGTCGGCGAAATCGATGAACGTTTCGCTTGCCAGCGGCTTTTCGTTGAACGTCGACGCGAGATCCCCCTTCCAGCGGAAGACCGAAAGGGTCAGGTCGCCGACGTTGTTCGAGTAGCTCGGCGCCTGAACCGAAATCCCGGCCAGGGGAACGTCGGTCTTAAAGAGACAGGCGGCTTCGTCCCCTTCGCGAACCGGTTTCGGGGAATGTTTGGCGCGATCTTTAAAGATCGTAACGGTACGCGTGTATCCCCCTTCTCGGGAATCGCCTTTCGCGCCCGCCGGTGCGGGCGCGAAAAGGAGAAATGTCAGGGCGGTGAGTATCAGCGGGAGAAAAGTTTTGAAAAAAGCGGAAGTTTTGCGCGTCATACCTGTACCACCCGGATTTTATCGCTGACCTTGTTTTTGAGCATATCTTCGACGACGAATCGGATCGTCTGGTTCGCCGACGTGCAGTCGGCGCACGCCCCGCGCAGCGAGACGAGGACGAGATCCCCCTTAATGTCGATGATTTCAATATCCCCGCCGTCGCTTTTGAGGAGCGGACGGATCGTCTCTTCGATGATTCTTTCGATCTGTTTGGCCCGCCGGTAGGGGGAAACGTCTTTTTCTTCCGCCTCCGGAGCGGGCGCGGAACCTTTTGCGGCGGGTTCGGAAAGAGCGGTCAGCGGCACGAACGATTTGGGCGTTTCGGCTTTCGCGGGCTCGGCTCCCCCTTTCCCCCAAACATCGTTGAGGATATCCTGAAGACCCCCGGGGGCGTAACGGCAGGTGCCGCACGCGCCGCCGGCTTTAATGGCGCCGGTCAGTTCGTCGACGGTATGGAGGTCGAGTTCCTTGATCTTGCGGCGGATATAAGGTTCGGTCAGACCGAAACATTTGCAGACGATCCGCCCTTCGTCTTCGTCTTGGATATTGATTTTGATTCCGAGCGCCGCCAGGTCGACGCCGCGCCTTTTCGCCCAGTCGACGACCGCGGCTTCGAGAGCTTCGGCTCCCATCACCGAGCAGTGGATCTTTTGCTGCGGGAGCCCGTCGAGGAATTCGACGATGTCGTTATTGGTGATTTTCAGCGCCTCGATCGGCGTGACGTTTTTTTCTTCGATGATACAGCAGAGCGCCTCGGACGCCGCGATCGCCGAAGTGCAGCCGAAGGTCAGGTAGCGCGCTTCGACGATACGGTCTTTGAGCGGGTCCTCGTTTTTTTCGACCCGAAACGAGAATTTGAGCGCGTCGCCGCAGGCGATCGAGCCGTGTTCGCCGACCCCGTCCGGATCGGTGATTTC
Source organism: uncultured Planctomycetota bacterium (assembly GCA_902766935.1). Lineage (GTDB taxonomy): Bacteria > Planctomycetota > Planctomycetia > Pirellulales > Thermoguttaceae > RUG695. The sequence goes on from CACXFR010000049.1 coordinate 10,171, forward strand.
GCCTAAATGGGTCCCCGGTTTCCCGTGAACCGCGTCGAGGAAAAGCTGTTTTGTTTTCTCGCTATAGTCCCAGCCCATCGTTGATGAACTCTCCCTCCAGTCCTGTGAAATTCCGCTATGGAACTTCATTCTCGGTCATAATCCAGGGTGAGGAGCTTCGTTAAAACCCACCCTTTCTATTATAACACGCTTTCCTCATTTTCCAAGGTTTTCGATAGGAGAATCGGCGGGCGGGCGCGGTTTGGGAAAGCGCGCGATTTCGGGGAAACCGGCGGGGGAGGGGAGCGCGCGCTTTTACTTTTTCGCGATCACCGCAATCCAGGGATGATCCGCGTGATGCGCCGAGGCGACTTCCGAAAAACCGGCGGCGCGGAGCGCCTCTTCCAGCTCCGCGGCGGTATAGACGGTCATCGAATCGATGATCTGCTCGAACTTGCGTCCCAGCGGGTCGAGTCCGTCGGTCTCGTGGACGATCAGAAATCGGCCGCCCGGCCTCATCACGCGCGCCGCCTGTTTAAAACAGGAAATCAGACCCGGCCAGAAATAGACCGTTTCGAAAGCGGTGACCAGATCGAACTTTTCGGCCGGAAGGGTGAGGTTCGAGACGTCGCCGAACGTCGAGACGCACCGTCCGGCCCTGACGAACTCGCGGTTGAATCTCGCCGTCTTTTTTACCGCGACCGGCGCGTAGTCGATTCCGGTTCCGGAGGCCCCGGGGTAGAGCGTCAGAAGTTTATGGAGATGGCGGCCGCCGCCGCAGCCGATATCGAGAATCTCTTTCGGCGGTTCCGGGGGGAGAAGCGAAATTCCCCAATCGGCCAGTTCGGCGTGCCGAACGTTCATTCCCCGCAAAATGTAACGTCCGAGAAAGCCTTTCGGCTTCGCGCATAAATTCAGAAATCGTTTGCGGAATCCCATTATCTTCGTTCCTTTCCGAGCTGACGGCCGCTTCTTTCAGCCGAACGAACCGCTTTGTCCGCGGTGTATGTCAAACACGTTATTTCTTTGCGATCGCCGCGAACCAGGGACGCCGGTTGTGATGAACCGACGTCACTTTCGAGAATCCCGCGGCACGGAGCGCCTCTTCGACCTCGGACGGTTTGTAGAGCGTCATGGCGTCGACCCGTTTTTCCAGGAAGCGTCCGGCCGAGGCGATCCCGTCCGCCTCGTTGACGACCAGAAACGTTCCTCCGGGCTTGACCACGCGCGCCACCTGTTCGAAACAGGTGATCAGCCCCGGCCAGAAGTAGATCGTCTCGAATGCGGTGACCAGGTCGAATTTTCCGGCCGGCAGAGTCAGATCCGAAACGTCGCCCAGGATGGAAACGCAGCGGCCGGCCTTGACGTAGGCGCGGTTAAACCGCCGGGTCATTCTTACGGCGAGGGGGGCGTAGTCGACCGCGGTGCCGTAAGCGCCGGGATACCGGGTCAGAAGCGCGTGGAGGTGCCGTCCGCCTCCGCTTCCGATGTCGAGGATCTCCTGCGGCGGCTCGACGTCGAGGTGCGCGATTCCCCAGTCGCCCATTCCGGCGTGGCGCGCGTTTAATCCCCGAAGGAGAAGTCGGCCGAGACATCCTTTCGGTTTCGCGAAGATGTTATAAAACCGTTTGCAGGGAACCATGTTTCGTTTCTTTCTTTTCTGCGGCAGGCGGGAGCGCCGCGTCTGTTTTCGTTCGGGGAACGGAACGGGCGCCATGATTTTTTCGCGATGATCGCCGGGCTTGGGAATTTCCGATGGTGAAAAACCGAGACGTCGGGAAAGCCCGGCGGCGCGGACGTTTCAGCCGAGCGCCACGTCGAGTATCATCATCAGGGTAAAACCGACGGAGAACATCAAAACCCCGATATTTGAATGTTCCCCCTGCGACATTTCCGGAATCAGCTCTTCGACCACCACGTAGATCATCGCGCCGGCCGAGAATGACAGCAGATAGGGGAGCGCCAGTCCCGCGGCGCTTGAAGCGGCGATGGTCAGAGCCGCCGCCGCGGGCTCGACCGCGCCCGAAAGAACGCCCCCCCAGAACGCGCGAAGGCGGCTTTTTCCCGCCGCGCGCAGCGGCATCGAAATGATCGCCCCTTCCGGAAAATTCTGGATGGCGATCCCCAGCGACAGGGCAAGCGCCGCGCTGGCGGTGATCTCGCCGAAACCGGAAAGGAGCGCCGCGTAGACGACGCCGACCGCCATCCCTTCGGGAATGTTGTGGATCGTCACCGCCAGAACCATCTTTGTGGTCTTGGCGAGGCGGCTTTGCGGTCCTTCGGCCTTTTCGGTTTCCAGATGCTGGTGAGGAGTGACGGAGTCGAGGAAGAGAAGAAACGCGATTCCGAGCCAGAATCCGAGAAACGCCGGGATGAAGGAGAACTTTCCGAGCGGGGCCGACTGGTCGATGGCAGGAATGAGGAGGCTCCAGATCGACGCGGCGACCATCACGCCGGCGGCGAATCCTGTCAGACCGCGCCGCACGCCCTGCCGGAAATTGCGGCTCATCAGAAAGACGCTTGCCGCGCCGAGCGAGGTTCCGATAAACGGAATCGCAAGTCCCCAGACCAGATTGACTGCACTGCCGCTTTGCATCTTTTGGTTACCTCTTTCCCTGAAATGCCGGAAGCCGCCGCCGCGGCAGAACCGTAACTTATTATACCCGGAAAAAGACGTTTCGGCAGGGCGCCTTCGACGTTCCCGTCCGATCCGGTTTTCCGAAGAGCGAGGCGGAGAGAAGAAGATGCAAACAAAAAACACCTGAATTTCTCCGGGCGTCAGGCCCGGAAAAA
>CACXFR010000050.1 GCA_902766935.1 uncultured Planctomycetota bacterium
AGAGACGTAAGCCGGGTTCTGTCGCCCCGAGGGGCGCGACGGTCATTTATCTCGCCGGACGGTTGCCCGCCCGGTCTAGCGGCCGACCCGGGAACAAAGGGGTGGAAGATCCCCCGCTCAGCGAGCTGTTCCCTGCTTGGCCTTGCTTCAGATGGGGCTTGCCTGGCCGGACGGTCGCCCGCCCGCCGGTGAGCTCTTACCTCGCCTTTTCACCCTTACCGGAAAACCCGGCGGTATCTTTTCTGCGGCGCTTTCCCTAACCGCCGAAGCGGCCGGCGGATGTTATCCGTCATCCTTCTTCCACGAAGCCCGGACTTTCCTCGACGCGCTCTATCGCGCGGCGCGACCGTCTGTCTCTCCGCGGTAGATTGTATCGGAGAGAATCCATTTTGACCAGTGGGACCTGATCTCCTCAATGTCGGCGTTCATCGTGCGGATCAGTTCGCCGCGGCTGCGGAACGGAACGATGTCGCGGAGCCGCGTGATAAAGTCGACCGTCAGACGGCGGCCGTAAAGATTCCCCGACCAGTCCAGAATGTGAACCTCGACCTTGACCTTCTCGACGCCGAAAGTCGGGTTCCCCCCCAGGTTGACCGCCGCGGGGTAAAACTGACCGCCGACCAGCGCCCGCGCGGCGTAAAGCCCCTGTTTCGGAAGGAGCGTTTTGACCTCCGCGAGATTCGCCGTCGGAAATCCGAGCGTCCGCCCGCGGTGCTCGCCGTCGGCGACCAGCCCCGAAATGCGGTAGGGGCGCATCAGCATGGCATGAACCACGCCGACCTCCCCCGCGGCCAGAAGCGCGCGGACCCGGCTGCTCGACACGTGCGCGCCGAACATCGAAACGGAGGGAAGAATCGTCAGGTCCAGTTCGTGCGCGCGGCACCAGTCCTTTAAGAAGAGGTGATTTCCGCGCCGTCCGGCGCCGAACGAAAAGCTTTCCCCCTCGACGATCGAGACGGCGCCGATCTTCCCGACGACGATCTTTTGAAGAAAATCCTCGGCGGAGATTTCCAAAAAAGGGCGCGAAACGGGACAGATCAAAAGATAATCGGGGGAAAACGCCGAGATCAGGTCGATCTTCTGATCCAAATCGCAGAGGGGAAGCGGCGCGTTTTGGGGGGCGAGAATCTCGGCGGGAGAACGGTCAAAGGTGAAGACCGCCGAAGGAGAATCGATCTGGCGCGCCTTTTTGATCAGCGTTTCGAGAAGGCCGATATGCCCGCGGTGCAGGCCGTCGAACTTACCGATCGACAGGGCGCACCCCCGCTCAAGGCGGGGGAACTTATCGACTTCGTAAATGATTTCCACGACGGAATGAATCCTTTCGTCTGCGGCCCCATTCGTTGGGGTTCCGGGCCGTCAGTCTTCGTCGAGCTGCGAGCGGACGACCGTTTCCAGATTTTTGGTGTTCCGTTCGACCGACAGAACGATCGTTTTTGTGTCGATCCCGTCGCTGCTGATCGCGGCGACCGGAAAGACGTGCCGGCGTTCGGGCAGATGGTAGCGAACCAGGAAAGAACCGTCTTCGCGCAGCCAGATCCGCTCGCCGCGAACCGTCAGCTGCGCGTCAGGGGAGGTCCGCCCCTTGATCACCACCTCGGCGTCGACCTGCAGATCGAATCCGCTGCGGCGGCGCGGCGACGACGCGGCGGAAGGCTTTGACGACGATGCGATCTCGGCGTCAAGCGCCCCGCTTTCAAAGGGAGAAACCTGCGTCGAGGCGGTCAGCATATTCCACCCCGACTCGCTCCAGCCCATCGACTCCTGAATGTAGTTCTGGGGAGTCTCGACTGTGTTGCTCGAAACAAGCGAAAAGAACTGCTTGTCGCGGGAACGGTAGCCGATCTCGACGAAAAAGGTCCCGGGCGGGTCGCTGACGTTGAGGAACCAGTTGTAGATCCCGCCGTGAATCACAAAATCGTTGACGTGCTCGGCGCTCCGGCCGCCGACGGCGTCCTGACGAACCCGATAGAGACGGAGAATCGGGTCGGCGGTGTGCCAGAGGTACCCCATCGCCGCGCGGATTCGGGTGATAATGTTGGCGCTGATCTCCCACCACGCGTGGAGCCAGAACGGCCCGCAGACCTGCAGAACGATGCGGTCTTTCCCGCTGATTCCCGACGAGGGGGTCTCCAGCGTCTTGCGGCGGATCATCTTATCTTTGAGGGTATCGGGCTGCTTCGGCTCTTTGAGCGGCGCGTCCTGAAGACCGTCCTCTTCGGAATCGGCCATCGGGATCTGCATCACGTCTTCGCGCTGCGGGGGAGAAAGACGGCGGCGCTTCGACTTCTTTTCGGCGTCGTCGGGCTGCGTGAAACTGATCGGGTCGGACGGGCTCATCCGGAGCTTGGAATGGACCACGACGCGCGAAGCCCCCTTCCCCCGCGGAACGGGCTTCTTGGCGGCGTCCGCCTTGGAGGGGAGAGACTCTTTCTTTGCCGGAGCGCTCTTTTTTGCCGCCGGTTTTCCCTTGACCGCGGAAACTTTTTCTCCCCTGACGGGCGCCGATTTCGCCGTCCCGGCCGGTTTGACGGGTTCCGGCTTCTTGGCCGAGGCCGTCTTGGCGGGGGAGGAGCCGCCCTTCACCCCGCTTTTTTTGGAAGGAGCTTCCTTTTTCGGGGAAGCGGCGGGAGATTTGGCGGAGGAGACTTTTCTGGAAGAGGATGCGGAGGGCCTGGCCGGCGGGGCGGTCTGCTTCGATCGGGCGCGTTTTCCGTTCGGATCCAATTTGCCGAGTTTTGCGGCAAGGTCGGATTTGGACATTTTGCTCCACCCCGTCACCCCGAGCTCTCTGGCCACATCCCGCAGGTCTTTCACCTGGAAATCACCGTAGCTGAAATTTTTACCCACGTCTCCTCCAACCCCGGACTTGTCACGGGGAATTGTAAAAGTAAAGGGAGTCTATTATAATACCATATAATATACCATATTCTGAAAAAAACAATATCCGCTTGGTCTATCTTTCGCAATTTTTTCATATTTTGCACATTACCAACCTTAACAGTCTTAAAATGAACGTTGATCAAAACCCGCTTCCGCGCGAAACGTCTTATCCTTTCGACATTCCCGGGGCGCTGGCCGCCCTGGAATCGGGAAGAAAACCCGTCGTCGCCGTCGTCGGGGACTACTGCCTCGACAAATACCTCTTTATCGACGCCCGGCTCGAAGAACCTTCGGTCGAAACGGGCCTTGCGGCGCATCAGGTCCGCCGCAAAGGGCTCTTTCCCGGGGCGGCGGGAACGATCGCCGGAAACCTGGCCGCGCTCGGCGCCGAGGTTCGGGCCGTCGGCCTCTGCGGCGACGACGGCGAAGGGTACGAGCTCCTCCGCGGGCTCGAAGAGCGCCGAATCGACGCCCGCGGGATGGTCAAAAGCGCCGAAATCTTCACCTCGACCTACATCAAGCCGATCTTCGAAAAGGACGGCGCGGCGCGGGAACTGAACCGGCTCGACATCCGAAACGCCTCCCCGGCTCCGGAAAACGCCCTCGAAAAGGTCAAAACCGCCCTGCGCGAGACCCTCCCGCAGGTCGACGCGGTGGCGGTCGCCGACCAGTTCACCTTCGAGTCCGGATCGGTTCTGGGGGGGGATCTCCCCGATCTTCTCGCCGAACTGGCCGAAACCTATCCGGAAAAGTTCTTTATGGTCGATTCCCGCTCGAACGCCGCGCGCTACCGCAATCTCCTGGTCAAGTGCAACGCCGGCGAACTCCTCGACCTGGTTCGCCGGCTCAAAAACCCAAGCGCCCCGGCACGGGTCGCCGCCGACCTTTCGGCCGACCGAAACGAAAGCGCGCTCCTCGACGCGGGACGCTTCCTCGCCCGGCAAAGCGCCAAGCCGATCCTCACGACGCGGGGGAGCCTGGGCGCGATCCTCTTCGACGGCGAAAAAGACCCGGTCTTCATCCCGGCGGTTCCGGTCGACGGTCCGATCGACATCTGCGGCGCGGGGGACGCCACCAACGCCGGCCTTCTCTTCGCCCGCGCACTGGGAGTCCCCCTCCCCGAGTCGGCGCTCATCGCGGGGATCGTCTCGTCGATCACCATTCGGCAGATCGGCGTCACCGGCACCGCGTCGCTCGACGAGGTCGTCCGCATCCTGCGCGGTTATTGCCAAGAATCGTGATTCAGGTAGAATAGATTTCGCGCGGCAAAAGGGGGCGAAGACGCCGAAACAGCGCGTCGGCGGCCCTTTTCCGCACGTTGGAACAACGCAAAATTTCACCGGATTTTCCGCGCGTTCCGGCTCCGGGCGCGCGGCTCACTCCCTTAGAAAAGCAGAGGATCACAGATGGCCTACGAAGTTACACTCATCACCGGCGACGGAACCGGTCCGGAACTGGCCGCCGCGGCGCGCAAATGCATCGACGCGACCGGCGTTAAAATCGACTGGGACGTCCAGGAAGCGGGGATCGACGTGATGGAAAAGACGGGGAATCCCCTTCCCGAGGCGGTGATGGAAAGCGTCCGCCGCACCCGCTGCGCGCTCAAGGCGCCGATCACCACCCCGGTCGGGAAAGGTTTCCGGAGCATCAACGTCCATCTGCGTCAGGAACTCGACCTCTTCGCCTGCGTCCGCCCCTGCAAGTACTACCCGGGCGTGCGGACCTTCTTCGACAAGGTGCCGGTCGACCTGGTCATCTTCCGCGAAAACACCGAAGACCTCTACGCGGGAATCGAGTTCGCCAAGGGGGCGCCGAAGACCGCCGAGCTGTGGGGGAAAATCAACGAACTGACCGACGGGCGCAAAATCGCCACCGGCCCGGACGAAACCGGCATTTCGATCAAGCCGATCAGCGTCTCCGGCACCGAACGCCTGGTAAAGGCGGCGTTCGAATACGCCCGCGCCAACGGCCGCAAAAAGGTGACCGCGGTTCACAAGGCGAACATTATGAAGTTCAGCGACGGGCTCTTCCTCGAAGTCTCGCGCGCCGTCGCCGAGCGGTATCCCGACATTGAGTTCGAAGACCGGATCGTCGACAACATGTGCATGCAGCTGGTCCAGAAGCCCGAGCTGTACGACGTGGTCGCCCTGCCGAACCTCTACGGCGACATTCTGAGCGATCTGTGCGCCGGCCTGGTCGGCGGGCTGGGGGTCGCCCCCGGCGCGAATATCGGCCGCGACGCCGCCGTCTTTGAGGCGACCCACGGCAGCGCGCCGAAATACAAGGGGCTCGACAAGGTCAACCCGACGGCGATGATCCTCTCCGGAATGCTGATGCTCCGTTACCTCAAAGAGACCGAAGCCGCCGACCGGCTCGAAGCCGCCGTCGCCGCCGTCATCAAAGAGGGGAAATCGGTCACCTACGACATGAAGGCCGACCGGAACGACCCGACGGCGGTCGGCACCCAGGCGATGGCCGAGGCGATCTGCGAAAAGCTTTAAATTGTGTCAAAGATCAACGCGGCGCTCTGTATTACGGAACTGGCGGTCGGCGGCGCCGAAAAGGCGTTCGCCGAACTGGCAACCGGGCTTGACCCCGTCCGTTTCGCGCCCGTTGTCTACGTCCTCCGCGGCGAAAAGTACCACAGCGGGAATCCTTCTTTCCTTCCGAAATTGCGGAAAGAGGGGATTCCCGTTTTCTTTTTGGACGTCGAAGGCCCCTGTTCCTTCGCTCGGGGGGCGGCGCGCCTTGCGCGCCTTCTGAAAGAGCAGCGTGCCGACGTTTTCCTCTCGTTTATGTTTCACGCCAATCTGCTCGGACGCCTCGCCGCCCGCCGCGCGGGAGTGAGGCGCGTCTTTTCGGGAATCCGCGTCGCCGACCGGGAGCACCGCCTGCATGTTCTCGCCGACCGCCTCACCTCGCGCCTGGTCGACCGCTACCTTTGCGTCAGCCGGTCGGCCGCCGACTTCCTGGCGCGCGCCGAAAAGATCCCCGCCGAAAAGATCGCGGTGATCCCCAACGGCGTCTCGCCCGACGCCCCTCCCCCGGCGGCGGACCTTCCCGACCCGTTTGCCGATTCGGGAAAGAAGCGGATCCTCTTCGTCGGGCGGCTGGCGTGGCAGAAGGGGCTCGACTGGCTTCTTTCGTTCGCCGATGAGTGGCTCGGCGCGCCGGAGGCGGAAGGGTGGTCCCTTTCGATCATCGGCGAAGGGCCGCAAAAGAAGAAACTCGAAAAGATCGTCGCGCGCCTCGCTCCCGAAACCTCACGGAAAATCGAATTCCTCGGCTGGCGTCCCGACGCCGCCGCGCTCATCTCCCGCGCCGGGCTTTTCCTCTTTCCGAGCCGCTACGAGGGAATGCCGAACGTTCTCTTAGAGGCCGCCGCCGCGGGGCGGGCGGTTCTCTCCAGCCGGTGCGACGGCGCCGAAGAGATCCTGGGCGGAGCGGCCGGGGCGCAGACGTTCGCCTTCGGCGACAAAGCGGAGTTCCTCGCCCGGTTCGGCGAGCTTCTTTCGTCCGAAGAAAAACGCGCCGCGCTCGGTGCGGCAAACCGGGCGCGGGCGCGGGAAGAATTCTCGTTCAAAAAGATGATCGCGAGCTACGAGGCGCAGTTCCTCTCCGAAACCTAGTCCGAAAGGGTCCCGCCGCGCGGCTCATTCGTCGCCGCGCAGACGGATCCCGTAAACGTCGATCCACCCTTTGCGGGCGGGAAGAGTGACGGCGAGCGATTTAAACGCCCCCGTATATCCGTCGAGCTGGCTCAGATCAACGGTCCAGACCCCCCGCGTACCGTCGGCCAGGATCGGAAGCTGGACGGAAAGATCCGGAAGGATCGGATACTGCGCGGGGTTCCCGCCTTCGTTCCGCGTCGTGTTATCGACCAAATCGTAAGGCGAAACCGGCGTGAGACTGACCGTCAGATACGCCTCCTCTCCCGACTGGGCGCCATTGAGCCGAAGCTCCGCGTCAATTTCAAGAATCGGAGCCTCCTCGGCGTTCCAGAACGTTTCCGGTCCGACGAGTTTCCCCCGCGGCGAAGCACTGAACGAAACGTCGAGATATCCGTCGGTCGGATTGCCTTTGTCTCCGGCGGAACCCGAATAGGTCCAGTAATGCCGGTCGCCGTCAAAGGTCCACGCGGGAAGCGGCGAGAGGGTTTGCTGAGCGAGCTGATAAACCCGCGAGCGGATAGTGTTGAGGGAACCGACGATAAAATACGCGCGGTAGGTTTGCTGAATGTCGTGGTCGAGGATCATCTTCGCGGTCGGGGCGATATAGCCGGTCTGCCCGTCTTTCGCCCCGCCGACCCCTTTCAGGGCGTCGCCGCCGAAAAACCCGGCGGAGAAATGAGACGAGTCCGGCTGGTAGACGCCGAGACCCGTATTGTTGTCGTCAAGGAGCGCCGACCAATGCTCGGGACAGTAGTAGTTGGTCCAGGGCCACCCCTTTCCGTCCCCTTTGCCGACCACGACCGTCGTCTCCTCATTCTGAAACGGATTGTCCCCCAAATACGTGACGAGCTTATACCACCGGCCGTTCGTATAGACCGCGGGCATTTCCTGGCTCCTCGCCGCGTATTGCGTGTGGTCGCTCCGGGAATTGATAATCGTCGCGTCCATATAAAAGCCGTACGAAGTCAGCGTATAGACGACTTCGAAAACACATTCGGCGGGAACGTTCGTGTGCGGCCAGAGCATTGGAACCGTTCGAACCGTCATCGTGTTGTCGGTCTGCTCAAAGGAGATGACCTTCGACTGGAAACCGGCGCAGTCCCCCGACTGGATCGGGTTCCACCCCAGGCCCGACCACGATTCGCTCGGCATTTCGCCGTTCGGCCCGATATACGGAATCGGACCGCTGTAATAAGAGAGCTGAATCTGCCGTCCCCAGTCGCAGCTGTTGATCATGTTCACGCTGCCGTGTTTCTTGTCGGAAAGCCAGGTCACCGCCCCGCCGATCGACAGGTCGATTCCGAGCTTGACGCGGCTGTTCTGCAGATAGCGCATCGGCTCGTCGCCGTAGTCATACGCTTCGGGCAAGGCGTCGTAAACGGGCGCGTCGACCGTAATGTTGCGGAAGACGCTGGTTCCTGCCGCGCCGTAAAAGCCGACCATACCGCCGGAAAGCGTCGAGTCGTAGACCGAGACCAAAACGGTATTGCCCACGCCGCACGCCAAAAGGCCGTCGGAAAGCTGAGCCCAGACCGTGTAGAAGCGGGAGTACTCTAAAGTCGCGGACCCCGTCGCGAGAAGATTCATCACTCCCCCTTCGCTGACATAGTAAAGGCGGACGGCGTTATCCTGGAACGCGGCGTAGTACCGCGCCCCCGATTCCTGAACGGCCAGCTCGATCCCCCCCCAGATTTCGCCGGCAATGTCCGACGATCGGAATTCGGCGGTCACCAGAAGGTCCTCGGGGAAAGCGTCGTAGTCACAGACCGCTTCCACCGCGCCCCTTTCCGCGTTGAGCGTCAGAGTGCCGTCGGCGATTGAAACGTCCGAAGCGGCGTCGCCGAAAAGGAACCAGTTCTCGCTCTCGGAAGGATAAATTCTGTAAGAGGCGGTCGGTTCGGCGAGGGGAACGCCGTCTTCGACAAAGGTCGACGCGATGTAAACGTCGCCGACCCGATTCAAGACGGCCGGCGCCGCATCCGGGTTCGGTTCGACCGAGATATTACTGAAGACATTGACCCCTCCCGAGGCGCGGAACCCGACCAAACCGCCGGAAAGCGCGGTGTCGCTCACGGTGACCAGCGCATTGTCTCCGATGCCGAAAGAGAGCTGGCTGCCGGACTTCTGAAACCAGACGGTGTAGGTCGTGCCTGCGTCGAAACCGCGGAAAGCGCCGTTCAGGAGAGTCTTCCCCCCTCTTTCGCTGATCGAGTAGAGACAGACGCGGTCGTTCTGAATTTCGGCGTAATAGCCCGCGCCGCTTTCCTGAACCGCCAGTTCGATTCCCGCCCAGAAGGCCGACAAGGAATCGGTCGAACAGAAATCGGCGGTCACGCGCAGGTCGTCCGGAAACCCTTCGAAATCGCAGACCGCTTCCAACGCGCCGTTTCGCGCGTCGAACGTGAGCGACCCGCCTCGGGCGGTGATTCTCGAAGTGCTAACCTCGGAAAGATGCCAGTTCCGGACGTCCGACGGATAGATTTCGTAAGACTTGGTACTTTCGGGAAGCGCGTCGTTTGTCTTAAACCAGTAGGAAGAAAGAAGCGCGTGATCCCCCGGCCCGATAAATCCGTCCCCGTCGATATCGCTGACCGGATTCCAGTTTTCGGCGCCGTCGGTCGAAAACCAGGCGTTGCTCATATACGAGAATTCCGCCGGTCCGATGAAACCGTCCCCGTCGGCGTCGGCGGTCGAGGCGATATAGACGTCGCCGACTTTATATCCGGAGGGCTCCGCCGAAACGGGAGCGGGGGCGGGAAGGTCGGCCAGCGACGCCAGTCCGGCAGTCACGGCCAGAAGCTGACGTTCTTCCAGCGATTCGAATCTCAGAGTACGTTTTTTCATAGCGTCGGTTTCCTCCCTCACGAGGTTGAAACGAAAAACGGGAGTGATCGGCGGTAATCCTTTTAAGCAGACCCCGGTAATAATGGTGCGGCGAAAATGCTGAGGCTTTTCCGTTTCAGCGGCCCCGCACCCCCCATCTTATTATAGACCACGTGCCTGAAAAGGTGAAGGATCGGCGCGTTTTTCCGTGATTTCGCCTCCGATCTTACGGACGCCCCTTCTGCGGCTCCGGCGCGGAAGGCGTTTTCCGACCGAGATGCGGCGGACCAAAAACACCGCGGCGGACTCATTCGGCGGCGCGCAGACGGATCCCGTAGATTTTAATATTTCCCTTGCGGGCGGGAAAACCGACAGTAAACATCTTCATCGCCCCGGTATATTGTTCGTATTGGCGAAGGTCGACGCTCCAGACGCCCCGCGTTCCGTCGGCGGCGATCGGGACCTGAGCCGTAAAGCCGGGAAGAACAGGATACTTCTCGGCTTTCTCGGCCTTCTCTTTTTCCTGCTGCGGATTCAGGGGCCACTTGATGTCGTCGACCATGTCGTGCGGCGAGACGGGAGCGAAGTTCGCGCTCAGCGCCGCCTCTTCCCCCGCAGATGCGTCGTCGAAAAGAAGCGCCGCGTCGATTTCGAGGATCGGCGTCTTTTCGGCGACCCAGAACGTTTCCGGTCCGTCGATCCCCCCCTGGGGCGAGGCGTCGAACGAAATGTCAAGACACCCGTCGATCGGATAGCCGTCGTCGCGGGCGGAACCTTCGTAGGTCCAGTTGTGCCGATCGCCGTCGAATTTCCAGACGGGAAGATTGGGCGTCCCTTTTTTGGCGAGTTTATAGACCCGCGAGCGGATCTCGTCGATCGAGCCGACGATGAAATAGGCGCGGTAGGTTCGCTTGATGTTGTGGTCGAGAATCATCTGCGAAAGGGGGGCAATGTAACCGGTCTGAGGATCTTTAGGCCCGCCGACGCCTTTCAGCGCGTCGCCGCCGAAAAATCCGCCGGAGATCCGGGTCGCTTCCGGCTGATAGACGCCGAGTCCCATCCCGTTGTCGTCGACCAGCGCCGTCCAATGCTCGGGGGCGTAATAGTTGATCCAGGGCCAGCCTTTTTCGTCGTTCTTGTCGACCAAAACGGTCACCGGCTTTTTCTGAAACGGTTCGTCGCCCAGGTAACTGACCAGTTTGTACCACGGGCCGTTCGTATAGATCGCGGGAATCTCCTGCCGCATCGCCGGGTACTGACGGGTGTCGCTTCGCGCGTTCTTGATCGTGGCGTCCAGAACAAAACCGTTGGGCATCAGCGTGTAGACGCACTCAAAGACGCACTCGGCCGGAATGTTTTCGTTCGGCCAGAGCATCGGAATCGTCTGCACCGCCATCTTGTTCTTGCCGATCTGTTTGAACGCGGTCACTTTCGAGCGAAAACCCCCGCAGTCCCCCGACTGAATCGGGTTCCACCCCAGGTTCCGCCATTCTTTGTGCGGCTCTTCGCCGTTCGGCCCGATGTACGGAACCGGGCCGCTGTAATACGAAAGCTGAATCTGCCGTCCCCAGTCGACGCTGTTGATCATATTTTCGCCGCCGTTGGCCTCGTCGGAAAGCCAGGTCACCGCCCCGCCGATTGAAAGGTCGATCCCCAGCGTGACGCGGTCGTTCTTCAGATAGCGCATCGGCTCATCGCCGTAGTCGTAGGCCGCCGGCTCGGCGGCGCAAAGAAACGCGGCGAAAAGAAGGAACACGGCCGCGCACCCGCCGAAGGCGGCGCGCGAAAGGATGTCGGAAAACGACGGTGATTTTTTCATCGGAAGACCTTTACTGTTCTGTAACGGAGATTTTCGTTCATTCCGGGTCGGCGGCGCGCGCCTTCCCCTTGGCGACCCGGTTCCAGACGGCCAGAAGAACCGCCGCCGTCGCCGCCGCCACCGCCGTCAGGACGACGGCAAGCGTCCACTGCGCGTAGATCCAGCAGCCGACCGCAAAGAGGGACGAGTAGACGCAGACGCACCCGACCGCCGAGCAGAGGATCCCCAGCGGAACCGACCAGGACGGCTCTTCCAGTTCGGCGCGGTCGATCCCGTCGGCGGCCGCGGCGTCGACGACGCGCTTCCACCCCGGCCCCCCCGCCTTCGTCCGGCGGAGGAATTCGACCAGGATTTTCTGATCGGTCGGCCGGGTCAGGTAGGTGACCAGAAGCCAGCCGATCGTCGTCACGGCGATCGTGATTAAGAGAACCGCGCCGTCCGAGAATTTCAGTGCGTCGGGACAGACCATCTGTCCGTCAGGCCCGGCCGCCCCGAAAAGGGCGGCGCAGAGGGGAACATGAAAGAAGCGGAAATAGACCGCCGTCGGAAGGGCCAGGCACATCGCGGCGATCTCGCTGGCGGCGTTGATCCGCCACCAGAACCAGCGGATCAAAAAGAGGAGCCCCGTTCCCGCGCCGATCTCCAGGATGATGTTGAAGTTGTCCTTGGCGCTCTGCAGACGGAACGCCAGCAGGCAGGCCAGAACCATCAGGATCACCGTCCAGAGACGCCCCTGAAAGACGAGCTGCTTTTCGCTCGCCTTCGGATTGATGAACCGGTGATAGAAGTCGTTGACCATATACGACGAACCGAGGTTCAGCAGGGTCGCCACGGTCGACATGAACGCCGCGAAGAGAGACGCCAGCACAATCCCGAAAAGCCCCGCTGGAAGGAGCTTGAGCATCGCCGGATACGCCATGTCGTCGCGAATCATGTGTTCGGGAAGATTCGGGAACGCTTCGCGCAACGAAGCCAGATCGGGATAGACGACGATCGAAGCCAGCGCCACCAGAATCCACGGCCAGGGGCGGACGGCGTAATGGCAGAAGTTGAAGAAGAGGGTCGCGCCGATCGCGTGCGACTCGTTCTTGGCGGCGAACATCCGCTGCGCGCCGAACGACCCGCCCCCCGGTTCCGCCCCCGGATACCAGACGCTCCACCACTGCACCACAAGGGGAATCACCAAAAGGGCGATCACCGCGTCGGTATCGGTAAAGTTCGGCAGAACCGAGGTCATCTTAACGACCTCTTCGTGCGCCAACAGACCCGACAGCCCGCCGACTTCGGGGAGTCCGAGCAGATAGACGGCCGCGCCGATCGCCCCCCCCATCGCGATGATGAAGAGGATGAAGTCGGCCCAGATCACCGCCGAAAGGCCGCCAACCGCCGAGAAGAGAACCGTCACGCCGCACGAGAAGACGACCGCCGTCGCCGGGTCGATCCCGAGCATCGTGTTTAAGATTTTAATGATCGCCAGGATCACGTTCGCCATCACCACGGTATTGACGATCAGCCCCAGATAGACGGTGCGGAACCCGCGGAGGAACGACGCCGACTTCCCGCCGTAGCGGA
Source organism: uncultured Planctomycetota bacterium (assembly GCA_902766935.1). GTDB lineage: Bacteria > Planctomycetota > Planctomycetia > Pirellulales > Thermoguttaceae > RUG695. The sequence goes on from CACXFR010000050.1 coordinate 12,769, forward strand.
CCTCGTAGAACTCGATGTCGGTCATCACGCCGAGCCGGCGCCAGAGTTTGGCGTAGATAAAAACGGTCGTCATTCCGGTCAGAAGGAACGCCCACCAGCTCCAGTTCGCCGAAACCCCCTTGGTGCGCACCAGCTCGGTCACGAAGTTGGGCGTGTCGGCGGCGAAGGTGGTCGCCACCAGCGAAAAACCGAGAAGCCACCACGACATCGACTGACCGCTCAGAAAATACTCTTTGGTGTTCTTCCCGGACTTTTTCATCGTCCAGAAACCGACCAGAAAGAGCGCGGCGAAATAGACCGCCAGAACCAGTTTGTCCCAGCCGGCCAGATCGCCGAGCGCGCTCAGATTCGACACGATATTGCCGCACATGTTTCGCAGAACTTCCATCGTGGAAAACTCCTCGCTGTGAGAGATCAAAAAAATACCCGTGTTAAAATGAACCCCCCGTTCATCTTTCGGTGAACGGGGGGTGAGAGATGCGGAACCGATTACTCCGTCGGCGGCTCGTCGGTCTCGGCCGAATCGTCCGCTGCGGCGTTCGGCCGTTTCTCGTTCGGGACGGCCTCGGCACCGTCCGCCCCGCCGTCGGCGGGCGCCGGTTCGTCGGCCGGGTCGGCCGCGTCGGCGGGATTCTCGGCCGGAAGGAACTTCTGAATGTCGTCGGAGGCGCGCTCCTCGTCGGAAAGTTCGTCCAGCATCTTTCCGGTGAAGAAGAGCTGCTTTTTATCGCCGACCGGTTTGACGTCGACGTAGATCACGTCCTTCCCTTCGAATTCCCCTTTGAGGATCTCTTCGGCCAGCGGGTCTTCGAGGTTGCTCTCGATCGCGCGGCGCAGAGGACGCGCGCCGTAGTCGAGGTTGCTCCCCCGCTTGACGATCAGCTTCTTCGCCGCGTCGGTCAGTTTCAGACAGAGGCGCTTCTCGACCAGACGCTGGCGGAGCTTCTTCAGTTCCAGGTCGACCACGTCTTCCAGGTCTTTTTCATTCAGATGGCGGAAGACGATGATGTCGTTGAACCGGTTGATGAACTCCGGCCGAAAGACGCGTTCGATATGTTCGTTGACGCGCTCTTTCATACTCTGGTACGACGCGTCGTCTTCGGGACGCTGGAACCCGAACGCCGACTCGTTTTTGATCGCCTCGGCCCCGGCGTTCGTCGTCAGGATCAGGATCGTGTTGCGGAAATCGACGTTACGGCCGAAACTGTCGGTCAGACGTCCCTCTTCCAGAACCTGCAGGAGGATGTTGAAGATATCCGGATGCGCCTTTTCGATTTCATCGAGGAGGACGACCGAATAGGGGCGGCGGCGGATCTTTTCGGTCAGCTGCCCCCCTTCGTCGTGCCCGACGTATCCCGGAGGGGCGCCGACCAGACGGCTGACCGCGTGCTTTTCCATAAATTCGCTCATGTCGATCGTCACCAGCGCGTCTTCGTCGCCGAACATAAACTCGGCGAGCGCTTTGGCCAGGAGGGTCTTCCCGACCCCCGTCGGCCCGGCGAAGATGAACGAACCGATCGGGCGGCGCGGATCCTGGATCCCGCTGCGGCTTCGGCGGACGGCTTTCGAGATCGCCTCGATCGCCTCGTTCTGGCTGATCACTCGTTTATGGAGTTCCTTCTCCATATCCATCAGGCGTTTCGAGTCTTCGGTCGAAAGGCGCGTCAGGGGGATGCCGGTCATCTTCGAGACGACCTCGGCGATCACCTGGTCGTCGACCAGACCGGTATTCTCGTTCTGGCGGGTCGCCCAGTCTTTCATGAGCACCTCTTTCCGCTCCTTGAACTGGTCGATCTTGTCGCGGATACCCGCCGCCGATTCGAAGTCCTGCTTTTTGACCGCCTCTTCCTTTTGATTCTGAAGATCCTCGATCTGGTTGTCGATGTCTTTGAGATTGGGCGGACGGGTCATCGTTTTGAGATGGATCCGCGAACCGGCCTCGTCGATGACGTCGATCGCCTTGTCGGGAAGGGAACGGCCGGTGATATACCTTTCGGAAAGATCGGTCGCCGCGCGGAGCGCGGAATCCAGGATTTTGACGTGATGGTGGCTCTCGTATCGTCCGCGGATTCCGCGGAGAATCTGATACGTCTCTTCCGAGGAAGGCTGATTGACCATCACGATCTGGAACCGGCGTTCGAGCGCGCTGTCCTTTTCGATGAATTTTCGATATTCGTCGAGCGTCGTGGCGCCGATAATCTGAATCTCGCCCCGCGAAAGGGACGGCTTTAAGACGTTCGCCGCGTCGATCGCCCCTTCGGCGCCGCCGGCGCCGACCAGCGTATGAAGCTCGTCGATAAAGAGGATCGTGTTTTTCGTGCGGCGGACTTCGTTCATCAGAGCCTTGATCCGCTCTTCAAACTGGCCGCGGTATTTCGTTCCGGCAACCAGCATCGCCAGGTCGAGAACCACGATCCGCTTGTTCAGGAGGATTTCCGGAACGTTCCCCTCGACCACGCGCTGGGCGAACCCTTCGACGACCGCCGTCTTGCCGACCCCCGCTTCCCCCAGGAGGACGGGGTTGTTCTTGGTGCGCCGGCAGAGAATCTGCATCGTCCGTTCGATCTCGTCGTTTCGGCCGATGACCGGATCGAGCTTCTTCTGGCGGGCCAATTCGGTCAGATCGCGGCCGAAGCTGTCGAGGGCCGGCGTTTTCGATTTCATGGCCCGCTGCAACGGTTCGGAACTCGGCCCGAACCCCGATCCCGGTTCTCCGGCCGGCCCGGATTCGGAATCCGAAGCGCCCTCGCCCCCTTCGTCTTTCTTTTTGAGATACTCCAACACGGATTGTCTCACGTCGGCGAGTTTGAGCCCCATGTTCATCAGAGCCTGGGCGGCCATTCCCTCCTGTTCGCGGATCAGACCGAGGAGCAGATGTTCGGTACCGACCGCCACCGACCCGAGCGAATGCGCCTCCTCTATCGCGTACTCGATCACTTTTTTGGCGCGCGGCGTCTGCGGGAGACGGCCGAGCATCACAAGATCGGGTCCGCTTCGGACGAGTTTTTCAATTTCGAGACGGATTTTGCGCGTGTCGCCGCCCATTTGACGCAGAATGGTCGCGGCCACGCCGGATCCTTCTTTGATAAGGCCGAGAAGAATATGTTCCGTTCCGACGTACTCGTGGTTAAACCGCTGAGCTTCCTGATTCGCCAGCTGCATCACCTTCCGCGCGCGTTCGGTAAATCGTTCGTAAGCCATATAATCCTTTCTGTTTGCACCTAATAAGTCTGGTCTCTATTCTATATGTCTTCCCATTTTCGTCCAGTCCATAAGACCGATTGACGAAAGAAAAAAAATTTTTTATATACTTAAACGGCTCTCGAAAACGGTTCGAGTTTCCCTATCTTTACAAGACGGACGGCGACGCCGCCGAAGAGCTTCCGAAAGCTGAAAATACCGCAATGACCATCTTTCCGACTCGCTTTCCGCGCCGAAAGGGCGCCTCGGTCCTCCTGGGGATCCTTCTCCTTTCTCTCCTTTACGGATGCGGCTGGAAAAAATCCCCGACCGACGAAAAAAATCCGCCCGCGCCCGCCGAGACGCCGAGCGCCGAGCCGGCCCCCCCCGCCCTCTCCCCCGAAGACCTCTCGGATCTGGGAGGGGCGACCGAACGCTTTTCGAACCTTTTCCGAGAGTCCGGGCCGGAATCGGACGCCCCCGACGACACCCCGCCGGCCCGCGGGCTGGAAAACGTCGACCCGCAGGCGCAGGAAGACTACACCCGCCTGCCCGACATTCTCTTCTCCCCGCAGATCGTCCGGCGGCAGGAAGACGGCGCCAAGCGGTATCTGCTCCGCTATAAATTCGAACCGGAAAGCGACCAGCGGTGGAGCGTCTCGCACCGGGTCTGGAAGAAAGTCCTGATGTCGGGACTCGAAACCGAAATCGAGACGGTCTCGCGGATCGTCCGGCGCTGGCACGTCGAGCCGCACGCCCCCGATCTGTCCGAAGACGTCGAAACGGTCACCTACACCATCGACGAGATGATCCTCGACCAACAGGAAACGGGAAAAGATCCGATCCGCTACGACAGCCGCGTCGACGACGAGGTTCCGGCCGAAATCTCGGTCTTCGGAACCGAAAAGGCGGTCGGGCAGGAGCTCTCGCGCTTTAAGATCGACCGGCTCGGAATGATGACCGAAAAGGAAAAGATGATGCGCGAGTACGGGGGGAATCCGAAGGACTCGCGCGTTCTCTTCCCCTTCCCCGACGAGCCGGTCGCCGTCGGCGAGGCGTGGACGCTCCCCTACACTATTTTTCTGCAGAACCGCGACAAGACGGTCAAGACGATCAACGCCGTAATCAAGTTCACGCTCGCCAACGTCGCCGGAAATCTGGCGGTGATCGATGTTCAGACGATCCCGACTTCGATCATCGGCGACCCGTACCTGGAAGGGCAGCTGGCCGAACGCCTCTTTACCGGCTCGTGCCGTTTCGATATGGAAAGCGGCAGGGCGGTCAAAACCGAGATCGAGTTCGCCCGGTCGGTTCCCGAAGCGTACGGAACGGCGACCTTCCTCGACTATCGGTGCAAAATCACCGAAGAGGCGGTCGACGGCGAAAAGTAGACGCGCCCGCCGCTACTTTTCGATTCCCGCCTTCGAATAGTCGAACGGGACGAACCCGGTCCTGAGCGCCGGCGATTCGGGACGGAGCCGATAATCCCGGTTTTCGGGATCGACGAAGAGCGGGTCGGCGCAGACGCCCCCCTCGTCGAATCCGAATTCTTTCATCTGTTCGTAGGTTTTATCCCCCTCGTCGCCGAACATCGCCGGACCGGTCGTGCAGAACCACGTGTTGCCGCGGACGACTTTTTCGACCTCTTCGAACTTGTGTCCGAACGCCCGTCCCTCGGCCCAGACGACAATGTTGTTCTCGAAGGTGAACGAACGGTGCGGCTCGACGCGCGAGGCGACCACCTGATACGGCGTGCTGTCGACGAAGATGTTGTTGCGGATCATGTTGCCGCGGCCGTAGTGCTGATGAAACGAGCCATCGGTTGTGTTATACACAAGGTTGTTCTCCATCAGCACCCCCTCGGACCCCTCGTCGGTATAAAGCCCCCAGCCGCCGTAGGAATTCGACTTCACGTCGTAGATCACGTTGTTGCAGACCCGCGTGCCGTGCAGCGTGCCGAGCGTGTAGACGCCTCCCATATCGGCGAGGGCCCCCTGTCCGATCTTGTGGATACTGTTGAATTCGATCCGGTTGCGCAGCGCGCTTCCCCCCTGGTATCCCCAGGTCCACCCGACCGAAACGCCGGAATAGAAGAAATCTTCGATTTCGTTGTGCATCACGTCGTTGTCGTGCGTGTTGTTTCCCAATAGGACGCCGACCCCTTCGGCGTGGAACCTCCCCCCCCGGCGAATCAGGTTGTTTCGGATCACGTTGTAGTTCGACAGTCCCGGGGAATCCTCGCCCGCGCCTCCCGTGCCGGAAATCGTAATCCCGCCCCCGCCGAGATCGTAAAGTTCGCACCGCTCGATGCGGCAGCGCCGGACATTCTGAAGACGGACGGCGTATTCCCCGATATGGGAAATACGGCAGTCGGTGAACGACACGCGCCGGGCCAGCGAACCGCCGATCGCGCAGTCCAGATAATTCGCCGCCTGCGCCGCGTTGAACTGCGACGGGCCGGGCCGGTCGAGCGGACCGGCAACCGACGGGTCGAGTTCGGCGTCCCGCATGACCGACTCGCGGCGCGGGGTGTCGAAGAAGGAAAACCCGAGATTTTCGAACGAGAGATTTTCGACCCATTCGGTTTCGGGAACGTCTTTCCCCTCGGCCTTGACCGAATTCCCCGCCAGCGTCAGCGCGCGAATCAGTCCGGCGCGCGGCGCGTAAAACCGGACGTATTCGATCGTCTCGCCCGGCAGAGGACGATAGAAGACCTTGCCGTGCGCCCCGTCGTAGAACCATTCGCCGGGCGCGTCGAACGCACCGCGGACGTTGACGATTTCGGCGAGCGAGTCGCTCTGCCACTTGTTGTGATACGGCTGAGGCTGTCCTTTCAGCGAAAGGGTGCTCGTTTCGGCGTCCGCTCCCAGAATGATCCGGTGCGAGGTGTCCCAGTGATGATGGATGATCACCTGCGCGAAACGGAGCTCTTCGGGGGGCGTCTCCTTCATAAAGTCGAGCGCGCCCTCTTCGAGCGTGACCGACTGGAGGGTGTTCTTCGGGTAGATTTTGTTTTGGCGGTCGACCGGATTGTCGTCATGCCCCGAAACCACGTTCAGATAGCCGCTGTTCGGCTCCCGCGCCCGCTCGGCGCGGCGGTCCCCGACGAAAAGCTGTTCGAAATAAAGCGGTTCCCCCTCGACGACGGGCAGGTCGGCGGACCAGACGCCGTCCCCCGCGTCGCTCCAGCCGGTGATTTCAATTCCGCCCGAAATCACGGGAAAGGGATACCGGCTGTCGGGCCCCGTTTCCCCCACATAGCGGATCGGGGCGCCCTCGGCGCCGCTGTCGCGCGGCTCGAAGACGATCGGCTCGGTGATCGGATAGATCCCCGGCCTGATGTAAACCGTCCATTGGGCGGAGATTCCCGCGTCCTTGTCGGCGCGGATCCGATCCCGCGCCCCGGCGATCGTGGCCAGGGGCGCGTCGCTCGTCCCCGCCGCGGCGTCGCTCCCCTCCGGCGAAAGGTAGTAGTCGATCCGGCTCGGCGCGTCGTCGGCGAAAACCGACGCGGCCAAAAAAGCGGCTCCCAAAAGGAAGATGGTGAAAAAAGGTTTCGTTCGCGGCATAATTTCCCTCCTGTATCCTGGACAATTCTTCGATTGTCTATATCATTAGATATAGTTATAGTGGAAACGCCCCGCGAAAACAAGTCTCGAAAACCTCGCTCCGATGACAAAAAGCGTATCGATCGTTTCTCTCGGATGCCCCAAAAACCTGGTCGACAGTGAATCGATCCTCGGACGGTTCATTGAGGACGGATGGCGGTTCACGTCCGAACCGATCGGGGCGGACCTGGTCATCCTGAACACCTGCGGATTTATTCAGAGCGCCCGCGACGAGGCGGTCGCCGCGATCGAAGAGCTCCTGGCGCTGAAACGGCAAAAGAAGATCAAGGCCCTCGCCGTCTGCGGATGCCTGATCCCCGCGCTGGGAAGCGAACTGCCCCGAAGGTTCCCGGAAGTCGACGCCTGGTTCGGTCCGGCCGACGAGACGCATCTCTCCGAGACGTTCCCCCTCCGTCAGATTTCCCCCGCCGGGGGGCACGGAAAGGCCCCCTTTGCGAAAAAGCCGGTTCCGTTCCGCGCCGCGGCCGAGCGGCGCTACGCGTTCCACGACGAAAATCGGCTTCTGCTCACCCTTCCGCACACGGCCTATCTCAAAATCGCCGAGGGGTGCGACCGCTTCTGTGCCTACTGCGCCATTCCGTCGATCCGCGGCCGATTCACGAGCAAACCGCTCGAGGCCGTTTTAAGCGAAGCCGAAATCCTCGCCCGTTCGGGGGTCAAAGAACTCGTCCTGATCGCGCAGGAGACGACATTCTGGGGGAACGATCTCTACGGCCAACCGCGTCTGGCGAAACTCCTCGCCGAACTCCGCGGTATGAACGCCTTCCCCTGGATTCGAGTCCTTTACACCTATCCCCTCTTTTTCGGCGACGAGCTCCTCGAGTTGTTCGGCGCCGAAAACGATTCCGCCCCGTCGGTCGTCCTCCCCTACGTCGACCTTCCGCTGCAGCACTGCAGCGACGCGATCCTCAAACGGATGAACCGGCGGGTCGGCAAATCCGAGACCGAAGATCTTCTGGCGCGTCTGCGCGAGAAGATCCCCGGACTGACCCTCCGCACCACTTTCATCACGGGATTCCCCGGCGAGACCGACGCCGCGTTCGAAGAGCTCCTCGAGTTCGCCGAAAAGTGGCGTTTCGAACGGGCGGGGGTCTTCGCCTATTCGCCGGAACCGGGAACCCCCGCCGCCAAGTTCGAGGACCAAATCCCCGAAGCGGTCAAAGAGGAGCGCCGCGCGCGTCTCTACGAGGTGCTCTCGCGCGTCTCCGCCGAAAACGCGCGCGCCAAAGTCGGCGGGCAATACAGGGTTCTCGTCGATACCCCGGTCATTAACGACGACGGCACCGAGGCCGAAGACTTCTACGTCGGCCGAACGGCGGCCGACGCGCCCGACATCGACCCCGTCGTCTACCTCACCGGCTCGGGGCTGACTCCCGGCGAGTTCTGCCGGGCCGAAATCGTTGACACCCAAGAACAGGATCTCATAGCGGCCGTATTATGAAAATCGATTCCCTCCGTGTTTTTTGCGACGTCGCGCTTCACCAGTCCTTTTCCCGGGGCGCCGAAATCAACCAGATCAGCCAGTCGGCGGCGACGCAGACCGTTCAGCGGCTCGAAGAAAAAATCGGTGTGCCGCTGATCGACCGGGCGAAACGTCCGTTCTGCCTCACCGCCGAAGGGAAAATCTGCTACGAGACGTTCCGGCAGATCGTCGAGTCGTACGACTCGGTTCTCCACCGCGTCCGAACGATGCGCAGCCGCGACGAGGAACAGATCAAGGTCGCCGCGATCTATTCGGTCGGTCTTCACGAGATGAGCCGCCACATGAAGCGGTTTATGATGAACTACCCGAAGGTGAAGATCAAGCTCGACTACCTTCCGCCGCAGAAGGTTCACGAGTCGGTTCTCGACTCCGAGGTCGATATGGGAATCATCTCCTATCCGGTCGCCTCGCTCGATATCGACGTGATACCCCTCCGCGCCGAAGAGATGGCGGTCGTCCTCCCGGCCGGCCATCCCCTTTCGAAGCGCACGTCCCTCAAGATGGAAGACCTCAACGGCTCCGACTTTATCGCGTTCGGCCGCGACCTGGTCATCCGCCGCGAGACCGACCAGTGCATGCGCGCCCGCGGGGTCCGCGTCAACATCGTTATGGAGTTCGACAACGTCGAGACGATCAAAGAGGCGGTGGAAATCGGGCTGGGGATCAGCATCATTCCGTACCCGACCGTCTCGGCCGACGCCGGGAGCGGGAAGATCGCGGTCGTTCCCCTCCTCTCGCCGCGGATGACCCGTCCGATCGGGATCATCTACCGCCACCACAAGGTCTTTTCGGACGCGGCGGTCAAGTTCATCGAAATGCTGACCGGTTCTCCCTTCCCGGGCTCCGAGCCGCGGTAAGGCTCCGCGATTCCCCCCGTCCCCTTCCCGCCGGGGCTCTTCTCTCTTTTCGGGGGAAGAGCCCCGCGTTTTTCCCGCGCCCCGTAAAAAAGGGGATTGAAGACGCGGGCGAAATGTTGTAGGATAAAACCGTTCGCAGTCATCGCCCGTTATCTATGGAAGGAAGGTTATGCAGTTGAATCATTTCACGGTACGGTTACGGATTATTTTCACGGCGCTTCTTCTGGCGGCCGTTCCCCTGTCGGCGCGCGCCGACGGATCGGCCCTGGCCCCGCTGGTCAACCGTCAGACGCCGGCGGTCGTCCGCGTCAGCTGTCAGAAAGCCGATCTCGCTGCCCTGGTTCGGGTCGCGGTAAAAGTCGGCCGCAAGGCGATCGATGCGTCGGTCAAAGACCCCAAAATGGCGGAAAAGGCCAAAGCGAGCCTCCCGCTCCTCGTCGCCGGCTACACGTCGGGTCTCGCTTCCCTCTGCGATTCTTACAAAAAGGCGGGGCTGGACGATATCTACTTCGTCGTCACGCCGGGCAGCGAAACGACGCTCGGCTTTTTTGCCGTCCCCCTCGGCTCCATTCCCAAAGAGAAGGTCGAGGGGCTCAAAAAGGCGCTCCTGTCGCTCCGCACGCTCAATCTGCCGATG
>CACXFR010000051.1 GCA_902766935.1 uncultured Planctomycetota bacterium
CGTTCCCGAAGCCGCGGGCGATCCGCTCCTGAACAACATTCTCGAAAACTCGCGTCTGGCGAGTCTCACCGCCAATAAAGACCACATCCATCACCGTTCCCTCTGGTTTAATCACGGCGACGTCAACGGCGTCGATTTCTGGGGGCCGGACCGCGGCCAGATTCTTCAGCAGGGCGTTTTTTCCATCACCGAAGAGGCCCACCGGGTCGCGGTCAAGGTCTTTACCGCCTGGGTTCCGCAGCCGAACGAAACACCTCTTTGCGTCGATATACGCACGATCACCTTCGGCGTCATTCCCGCCCGCCCTGAGATCCGCTTCATCGACTACGACGTGAAGCTTTCGGCGTATGTCGACGAGGTAACCCTCGCCGACACCAAAGAGGGCACGTTCGGTTACCGGACCCCCGGCACGATGGACGTCGACGCAAAAGAGCGTTCCGCAAAGTGGGGGGGGCATATCCTGAACAGCGAACGCGACGAAGACGAAGCCGCCTGGGGGAAGCGCGCGTCCTGGGTCGACTACTACGGGCCGGTTCCGAAACGCCTTTCCGACGCCGAACTGGCGTCGGTCGACCGCGGCGATCTCGACGCGATCCCCCTGACCGACGCCGGGGTCGACATTATGAACCACCCGGCGGGATTTCGTTATCCCTCGTGGTATCACGTCCGCACATACGGGCTTTTCGCGGTCAATCCGTTCGGAATTAAAGACTTCGAACCGGACGCGCGGCTCGACGGAACGGTCACCCTCAAAAAAGATGAGTCCCTCTCGTTCCACTACCGAGTCCTCATCCACGACGACCCCCTCTCGTTCGACGAACTGCAGTCGCTGTTCGACGAATACAAAAGCGTTCCCAAAGACTGAAACCCGAGTTTTTCCTTCCGAGTTGTGACGGAAATCCGCTCCCGCCGGCCGCGGGACTCTTTTCCGTTCCCCGGCAGAGAGGTTCAATGACCGTACGCAACGTCCAATGCCCGCGATGCCACGCGACGATCCGGCTCGACACCGAAATGGACGACGGGAAGATTTCCTGTCCGGAATGTCATAAAAGCCTGATCGTTACGGTCACCCACCGTTCGTCCCGCCGAACCGATCGGAAAGAACCGGACGGGAAGAAAACGCCGAAGGACGAAACCTCGGGGGGTAAGACGACGATCGTCACCGCCTCCGTCTCTCAGTCGACCGTCGATCTCCGCCCCCCCGTCGACGATTCGGACCAGCGTATCGCCACGGTAACGCGTCAGATGGGGCTCGGCGACGCCGAACGGGACAGGGCCGAGGGGGACGAGTTCCGGATTTGGAAGCCGGGCGATCTTCTTCTCGGCAAGAAATACAAAGTCCTCGAACTGGCTCCCGGCGTCCCCTACGCCGAGGGGGGGGTGGGAATGGTCCACCGCGTTCACCACCAGGAGTGGGACATCGACTTCGCCGTCAAGAGCCCAAAACCGGCCTTCGTCCTTTCCGAAAACGGCAAGCAGTCGTTCGAACGGGAATGTAAGACCTGGATGGATCTGGGTCTTCACACAAACGTGGTCACATGCTATTTCTTCCGGCGGATCAGCGGAATCCCCCGCGTTTTCGCCGAATACGTGGCCGACGGCACCCTGAAAGACTGGGTCGCCGACGGCCGTCTCTATCAGGGGACCAAAGAGGAAGTTCTCGAACGGATCCTCGACATCGCCATCCAGTTCGCCTGGGGACTCGATCACGCACACAGCAAGGGGCTTCTCCACCTCGACGTTAAACCCGGAAACGTCATGATGTCCGGTTCGACCGCCAAGGTCACCGACTTCGGTCTGGCCAAGGCGATCGGCGAGGGGCGCGAGCTGAGCGACGATTCCTCACCGTCCTGCGAGGGGATGACCCCTTCGTATTGCTCCCCCGAGCAATACGAGGCGTTCTCGCGCTTTCAGGAGGAGACGAAAACCAACGTCAGCGGGAGCTCCCCCTCGATCGGAAGAGAAAGCGGCGGCAGCGCGATCACCGTCAGTCAGCCGCCGGAAATCACGAAACAGTCCGACATCTGGTCGTGGGCCATCTCGATCCTCACGATGTTTCACGGACGTTCCCCCTGCAAGAAGGGGGGGCAGACCGCCGCGCAGGTCTTCGAAATCTTCTTAAAGACGCCCCCGTCGGAGAAACGCCCCGCGATCCCCGCTCCGATGGTCGAACTGCTGCGCCACTGTTTCCAAAAGGATCCGGCCGACCGTCCCCAATCGATGGGCATGGTTGCCGACCGCCTGACCGAGATATACCGGGAGGTCTTCGACCGTCCCTACCCGCGAACCAAGCCGGCCGACACCGCCTCGAACGCCGAGTCGCTGAGCAACCGGGCCATCTCGATGCTCGACTTGGGAAAGACGCGCGAAGCGGTGACGGACATCCACAAGGCCGTCTCGATGTGCAGCTGGCATCCGCAGATCACCTTCAACTCGACGATGATCGATTGGCGGTTCGGTTTGATTTCGGATATACAGGCGCTCGACCGAATGGAAGAGCTGACAAAACATAACGCGTCGGATCCCTACTCGCATTACGCGCTGGGTCTTCTTCAGCGGGAACGGGCCAATCCCCGCGGCGCGCTCCAGTCGTTGGAAAAGGCGGTGGAACTCGATCCGAAACGACCCGAATTCATCAAGGCCCGTGATCGGTGCAAAAAGGTCTCCGCCGGCGACCTGCGCTGTACCGGACGTTTCATTCTGTGGACAGCTCCGGAAGAGGATTCCCCGGCGGTCTACGCCGACGCGTCCGAACAGCTCTACATCGTTCCGACGGCGCAGAATCAGATGCGCCTCGTTTCGGCAGCGACGGGCGACGTCCTGGCCGAGTTCAAAACTGCCAATTTCGCGTCGGACGACGAAGAAAAGCTGTTGGCGATCAGTACCGACTACCGGCGCGACATCGTCAGAAAAGACGGCCGCACCGTCATTCTGCGTTACAAGGGAGGGGACAACCCACCGTCCCTCAAACCCGAAGACGCCAAACTTCTCGCCTCGCTGGCCGACGACGAGCCGTTCCGCCGGATCAACTGGGGAAAAAAGCAGGACGCGCATAATCAGGAGGGAACGCTGCGTCTGTCGATCATCGGTGACACGGTCTGCCAGTTCGACACGGCGACCGGCGAAAGAACCCTGACGATGGCGGGGCATAAGAACGACGTGACCGCGCTGTACGTCACCCCCGACGGGGAATGGAGCGCGACCGGATCGTTCGACTCCTCGTTTAAGATATGGCGCGTACGCAGCGGACGCTGTCAGAGGACCTGCAAAGGTCTTTCGGGCGCGGTCAACGCGATCTGGATCGATTCCAAGCACAGGTTCCTTCTAACGCAGGTTCAGGGGAACTCGCTCCAGGTCTGGTCGATCGATCTGCTCTGCAACCACACCTCGAAAATCGTCGCGCCGCTGATGATCTGTATGGTCAGCAGTTCCGAAGAGGTTTCGCAGCGTCAGAACGAAATGGAGACCCGTATCGCCGAAATGAAAACGGCGGTTGCCGAAAAACGCTATGCCGACGCGGTCACCGCGTTCAAGAAGGCGCGGATGATCGACGGTTGGCAGAATATCCGGGGCTCCCTCAATCTGCCGACGCTCCTCGGCACCCGTTCGGCGGTAACCGCGCTTGACGACGCCGTTCCGGCCGCGATGTTCCAGGCGCACGAAGACTCGATTTCCACAGTCGCCCTCTCGTATGACGGCAAACTCGCCATTTCTTCCGGAAAGGATCAGGTGATCCGTCTGTGGCGTTTCCCGCAGGGGGAGCTCGTTTCGGAAATGACGGCGCACTACGACTGGGTTCGCTCAGTCGATATGACGATCGACGGCCATTTCGCCATTTCGGGAAGCTGGGACAAAACGATTCGGCTCTGGGATCTTACGACCGGCAAAATGGTTCGCAAGATGGCCGAGCCGGTGAAGAATGTCACCCAGGTCCGTATCGCCCCCGACAGCGCCACGGTCGCTTCGGCCAGCGGCTGGGGGGAAATCGCGCTCTGGAACGCCAAGACGGGCGAAAAAATCAACAGCACCAGCGCCGGAGATGAAAACCTCCTCTCTCTCCAGTTCAGCCGCGACGGCGCGTACATCCTTTCGGGCGGAGCCCGGCGGATCACCCTCTGGAACGCGCGCGACCTTTCTCCGCTGCGTCATTTCGAAGGATTCGGCAACGACGTGACCGCCTCGGCGCTCTCCCCCGACCGCAAATGGGGCGCCGGCGCCGACGCCGAGGGAGAGATTCTCCTCTTCGATATGGAGGCCGAGGGAAAACAGACCCCCAAGAGCCTCGAAGGGCACCTGGGAGGCGTCTCGTCGCTCCTCTTTCTGCCCGACGGACGGCGGCTCGTCTCGGCCGGGAAAGACGGCACGATCCGCCTGTGGAACATCCCCAGCGGCAAACTCGAACGAACGCTGGCGGGAAAGACCGCCGGCGCGAATTGTCTTGCGGTCAACATCACGCAGTCGGCCCTCGTTTCGGGGGGGGACGACGCAATCCTGCGAATGTGGAATCTGTATTGGAACTACGAGTATCCCGGTCCGCGCCCGGCCCAGGAAGACGTTCTGCGCATGCTCCGCGTGATCGTCGAGCACCAGAAGCGGATGACGTCGCGTCCGAACGAACGGAAGTCGACCGCCGAGTTCTATACGCCGGGAAAAAATACCGCGATGATGCGCTTTTCGCCGGACGACAAAACGATTATCCGCATTCTGAACGAAATGTCGTTCCGCGGATTCGGAAATATTCCCCGCGGCGAGATTCTCTCGCTCCTTCGCTCGATGATGGACTGATACCCCAGAAAGGATAGATCAATGTCTTTCTCCAAATTGGCGTTCGCGTTTCTCTCCGTTCTCCTGTCGGCCGCGGCCTTTCTCGGCGCCGAAGAAAAGATTAAGGCGAAGTGGAATATCCGCGATCACATCGACCGCGCCGATATCTCGGTCTTTGTCCATCGGGGAGCGGGCGACCTGGCCCCCGAGAACGCGCTGCCTTCCCTCCTCTTTACCTGGGGGCTCCGGGGATGCAGCGGAACTCCGGAAGTCGATATCCGCACCACGAAAGACGGCGTCCTGGCGATGTTCCACGACGGAAACTTCCGACGGATCCTCCCCGACGCGCCCGAAGAACTGCGCAATAAACGCCTGGAAGACCTGACCTGGGAAGAGGCGCAGCAGCTCGATATCGGCGCGTTCCGCGGCGAAGAGTTCAAGGGGCAGAAGATCGTCTCCCTGGCCGAGATCTGCCGGGCGCTGCGCGACGATCCGCACCGCAAGATCCTGATTGACGTCAAGAGCGTCGATTTCGGCCAGCTCGCGCGCGAAACCGAAGGTTTGCACGATCGGATCATTCTCGCCACCGGCCGGTATCAGGACGTCGTCGAATGGAAGAAAGTCGCGCCCGAAAGCGACGGGCTCTTCTGGATGGGACTCGGCGGCGGCGACGAGGTCGTCGGTCCGGTCATCGAACAGCTCAAAAAGGACAAGTTCGCCTGCGTCGACAGGATGCAGATTCACGTTCACTTTAACGAAGACGGAACGACCCGGCCGAGCGAAAAATTCCTGGTCGAGACGCTCGACTACATTCACCAGAACTATCCCGCGATCGAAGTCCAGCTGATGCCGTGGGATCTTCACGCCGCCGAGACCGTCGACCATTACAAACGTCTGTCCGACCTCGGAGCCGCCGGCTTCGGCACCGACCGGCCCGACGTCTGTTTCGAGGCGATGAAACAGTATTACGAAGAAGCCGGAAAATAGCGAAAAGGAAACCTGAAAGAAAGGAAAAAGCAGCGAAATGGAAAGAGTGATGATCATCGGCGCCGGCGGTGTCGGTCGGGTTGTTTTCCGGAAATGCGCCCAGCATCCGGAAATCTTCAAAGAGATCCTTTTTGCCAGCCGAACCGTTTCAAAATGCGAAACGATCGCCTCGGAACTTTCTTCCCCGCAATCCAAAATCACCACGGCGGCCGTCGACGCTGACAACGTCGATGAGTTGGCTGCTCTGATCGACCGGCATAAGCCGGAACTGGTCGTCAACGTCGCCCTTCCCTACCAGGATCTTACGATTATGCGTGCCTGTCTGAAAACGGGAACGCACTACATCGACACCGCCAACTACGAGCACCCCGACGAAGCGCACTTCTGCTACGCGCCCCAGTGGGAAATGAACGAGGAGTTCAAAAAGGCGGGGCTCACGGCTCTTCTGGGATGTGGTTTCGATCCCGGCATGACGAACGTCTACGTGGCGTACGCCCGGAAACACCGATTCGATCGGATCGACTTCGTCGACATCATCGACTGCAACGCCGGAGATCACGGCTATCCGTTCGCCACCAACTTCAATCCGGAAATCAACATCCGCGAGGTCTCGGCCAAGGGACGCTATTACGAAGACGGCCGCTGGATCGAGACCGAACCGCTCGAACGGAAGAAAGTCTACGATTTTCCGGGAGGGATCGGTCCCCGCGACATCTACCTTCTCTACCACGAAGAGATGGAATCGCTGACCAAAAACTACCCCGAAATCCGCCGGATGCGCTTCTGGATGACGTTCGGCCAGTCGTATCTGACCCACCTGAAAGTCCTCGAAAACGTCGGAATGACGGGGATCAAGCCCGTTCTCTACGAGGGTCATGAAATCATTCCGCTTCAGTTCCTCAAAGCGCTCCTCCCCGACCCGGCGTCGCTCGGCCCGCGCACCGTCGGCAAGACCTGTATCGGGTGCCGATTCACCGGCGAAAAGGACGGTCTGCCGAGAAACTATTACATCTACAACATCTGCGACCATCAGGAGGCGTTCAAAGAGGTCGGCGCGCAGGCGGTCAGCTACACAACAGGCGTCCCCGCCGCGCTCGCCGCGAAGATGCTGATGACGGGCGTCTGGAAAGGCGCGGGCGTCTTCAACATCGAAGAGTTCGATCCCGACCCGTTTATGAACGAGATCGGCTCCTGGGGGCTTCCCTGGGAAGAGGCATATCCCGAATCGGCGGAATTCTAGGAGGGCGAAAAATGAATCCGATTTTCCCCTACCCCAAGTTTGATTACACCAAAGTCGAAATCGACACGCCGTATTACGTCATTGACCGCGCGCTGATCCGCAGAAATATGAGGATCCTCGCCGACGTCCGAGAACGGACCGGCGTGCGAATTCTTCTGGCGCTGAAAGCTTTTTCGACCTGGGGCGTCTTCGACGAGATCTCCCCCTACGTCGACGGCGTCGCCGCGAGCAGTCTGAACGAGGCGCGGCTCGGATCGGATTATTTCGGCGAAGGGAAAGAAATCCACGTCTATTCCCCCGCCTACTCTCCGGACGAAATGAAGGCCGTCTGCAAGATCGCCGACCACATCGTCTTCAATTCCCTCGATCAGTGGAAACGTTTCCGGCCGATCGTCGAAAAAGCGCCGCGAAAAATCGAGGTTGGTCTTCGGATCAATCCGGAATATTCGGAAGTTCAGCTGGAGATTTATAACCCGTGCACGACGCGCAGCCGGTTCGGCGTTTCCATCGAAGGACTCATCGACGCCGGCGAAGACGCTCTGGACGGGATCGACGGGTTTCATTTCCACACGATGTGCCAGCAGGGTTCCGACGTATTGCAGCGAACGGTTCAGGTCGTCTGCGAACGGTTTGAAAAATATTTCAGCGGTCTCAAGTGGATCAACTTCGGGGGCGGACATCACATCACGCGGCGCGGGTACGACATCAACCGTCTCTGTCGAATCATCACTGATTTTCAGGAAAAGTACAAGCTCGAGGTCATTATGGAACCGGGCGAGACGCACGTCCTCCATACCGGTTTTCTGGTCGCCACGGTCCTCGACGTCATCGAAAACCCGAACGGGATCGACGTCCTGATCGTCGACACCTCGGCAGCGGCGCACATGCCCGACGTCCTCGAGATGCCCTACACGCCGGAAATTCTCGGCGCCCGTCTAAACGTCGACGACTACGAGTCTCCCCTCGACGAGGGCGGCTATAAATACATTATCGGGAGCAAGACCTGTCTTTCCGGGGATATCATCGGCGACTATACCTTTAACCACCCGATCAGAATCGGCGATCGAATCGTTTTTGAAGACATGTCGCAGTACACGACCTGCAAGAACACGACTTTCAACGGAATCCAGCTCCCGTCGATCGTCTCGTGCGATTCCGAAGTCAAAGGGGGGCTCTTCCGGGTTCACCGGCAATTCGACTACAACGATTTCAAGGGACGTCTCTCCTGAAAGCCGGTCCCCCCCGTTTCTTCATCCGAACCCCCATCTTAACGGAAGCGAAATACGATGAGCGAAATTCACGAAAACGCAAAACCGAAGCGGAAAGAACCTTCGGCCTGGACCCAGACCATCTTGGCGGCGATGACCAACTACATCGACGCCGGCTCGATCGTCGCCGGAGGGGCGGGGCTGACCCTTTGGGAGAAAGAGCTCAATATGGGCGCCACCCAGCTCGGTCTTCTGGGCGCGTTCAGCTCGAACGCCATTTCGGCGGCGATCGGCGCCCTGATCGGCGGACGGATCTGCGACAAGTTCGGCCGGAAGTTCGTCTACACCTACGACCTTTTGTTTTATATGCTCGGGATGCTACTGATCATCTTCGCGCATAACTTTTATATGCTCTTTATCGGCTACTGCGTGGTCGGTCTGGCCGTCGGCGCGGGAATCACCGCCTCGTGGACGCTGATCGCCGAACAGGCGCCGAGCAAAGAACGGGCGCGGCACTGCGGCGCCGCCCAGGTTGCCTGGGCACTCGGCCCGACGATCGTTCTCCTCCTGTCGGTTCCCCTCGGAAAGTACGGTCTGTTGGGAAACCGGATCGTCTTCGGACATCTCTTCGTCGTCGCGCTCGTCACCTGGCTTCTGCGGTTCCGTATGCCCGAATCCGAAAACTGGAAAGCGAATAAAGAGAAGGAGAAAGCGCTCATCGCCAGCGGACAGCTGAAACGGATCACATGGCGCGACTTCTTCGGAAAGATGATCAACATCCGTACGCTTCTTTTCCTGACCGGAGTCTACGCGATTTGGAATCTTGCTGCCGGCACCGTCGGATTCTATATGCAGCACGTCTGCGAAAATGTTTTCGGCCAGACGAATCAGACCGCCAATATGCTCCTGGCGCTCTATTTCGGGATCACCGTCCTGGCGACCTTCTTCATCTTTATGGGGCTCGGCGACAAAGTCAACCGTCGATTCCTCTACTTCATTCTGGCTCTCTGCGGCGTCGCCGCCTGGTCTCTTCTGACCTACGCCGGCTACTACAAGATTTCGAGCGTCCCGATTCTGATCGGGTTCGTTGTCCTCTTCGGAATCAACAACGGGTCGTGCCAGCAGCCGTTCTATCAGCTCTGGAACAGCGAACTCTACCCGACCCGATACCGCGCCTTCGCCCAGGGGATCACCTTCTTTACCGCGCGGCTGATTCTCGGGATCTGGAACATCATCTTCACCAGGATCAACGGTGAGGGGCATTTCACCCGCGCCGCCGCGATTATGGTCGGATTTATGGTCTTCAGCCTCTTGGTCGGAACGCTCTTCGCGCCGGATACCGCGGGAAAAACGCTCGATGAAATTGAAAAAGAACGGTACGGTGACCATCTGGATTGACGCGAACCCCTTCCCGTCCGCAATCCCTCCCGTTCCTTTCGGGAGGAATTGCGTTTCGGTCTCCCCGTTACCCGCCGATTGATTTACTGAAAAAGGAGAAGTCATGCGCCGTTTTTTTCACCACTTGATTCGGATCGCTCTCCTTTTAACCGCCGCGCTTTCGTGGGCCGATGAGCGGAGCGAGATGATCGCGCAGCTCTCCGATCCGATTCTTTATGTCTCGCGCAGTCAGTACGCGCCCGACCACCACAATACGGCGACCCTCTTCCAGCGGGGCGAAATCAACGCCGATAATTTTAACGGCGGCGGAGCGATGAAAGTCTGGTTCCCCGAAACCGATACCGTGAAAACGCTTCTCATCTTTCCCGAGGGGATCGTCCGCGACCCGACGATCAGTTTCGACGGAAAAAAGGTTCTCTTCTCGTTCCGCCCCTCCAAAGCGTGCGACTACCACATCGGGGAACTCGAACTCGATTTCGACCGGCGGCCGATCGTCATTACCGAAAAGACCGACACCGAGTCGATCCCCGGATTTCGGCAGATCACCTTTTTGGACGGAGTCTCGGATATCGACCCGATTTATCTGCCCGACGGGCGGATCCTTTTCTCCTCGACGCGCGAGCCGAAATACTGTATGTGCAACCGCCACATTATGGCGAACCTCTGCGTGATGAATTCCGACGGCTCAAACGTCGAACAGATCGGCCGAAACACACTTTTTGAGGGGCATCCTTCGCTGATGTCCGACGGCCGGATTCTGTACGACCGCTGGGAATACGTCGACCGCGACTTCGGCGACGCCCAGGGGATCTGGGTCGCGAACCCGGACGGAACCAAACACGAGATCTACTGGGGAAACAACACGGCCTCCCCCGGCGGGGTTATCGACGCACGGGTTCTCCCCGGCTCGGACTCCGTCTTTATCTGCATCTTTTCCTCTTGCCATGACCGCCCGTGGGGCGCCGCCGCTCTGGTCGACCGCCGCGCGGGGATCGACGGGAAAGACGCGGTTTTAATGACCTGGCCCCCCGAAACGCGCGAATGGGTCGTGACCGACCCCCATCCGGCGGATCCGATCCGGCCGATCACGATCTACGACACGTTCGGCGGCTCGCCGCGCAAATTCGAAGACCCCTGGCCGATCACCGACGATTTCTTCCTTGCCGCCGGCGTCGTCGAGGGGGAACAGACGGGAATATGGGGGCTCGACACCGACGGACGAATGGTCCTTTTGCATGACGATCCCGAATCCTGTTTCGATCCGATGCCGATCGCGTCTTCGACGCCTCCGCCCGTCATCGGCAACCGGGTGGATCTCTCAAAAAAGACCGGCACTTTCGTCGTCTCGAACGTCTACGAAGGTTTCGGGATGAACGGGGTTGCCCCGGGAAGCGTGAAATATCTCCGAATCGTCGAGTCGCCGGAAAAGAGGGTCTGGACCCGCGAATATTGGGAGACGACCGGAGCCCAGGCGCCGGCAATGGCGTGGAACGACTTCAACAACAAACGGATTCTCGGCACTGTTCCGGTCGCCGCGGACGGGAGCGTCGCGTTCGAGGTTCCCGCCGAACGGTTCGTCTATTTTCAGCTTCTCGACGAAAACAAAATGCTGATCCAGTCGATGCGCAGCGGGATTATGGTTCGTCCCGGCGAAACGAACGCGTGCGTCGGC
>CACXFR010000052.1 GCA_902766935.1 uncultured Planctomycetota bacterium
GAAGAGCCCTATACCGTCCGGGTCGCCCGCCAGGTTCCGAAGACGGTCAAGGTTCAGCGCCCCGTCACCGTCTGCCGCCGCGTTCCGATCGACGCCTGTGCTCCGGTCACCGTCTCTTCGCCGGAGAAGGACGCCGCCGAGCCGGTTCGGGTTCAGTCCCCCGCCGAACCGTCGGCCAAAGACGCGGCTCCGGCCGACACCGTTCCGCAGTTCAACTCCGACCGGTCGAACACCTCGACCTCGAACTATCCGAGTACCGAAAACGAGTCGATCACCACCGATTCTCCTTCGAACCTCCCCGCGGTTCCGCACGAGGCTCCGGAGCGGCAGCAGCCCGAGCCGGCTCCGGCGGTGCCGTCGATCGCCCTGCCGAACGCGGCCGAAGGAGCTCCCCCCCTGATCGAGGCCGATCAGGTTCCGACGCTGAACGAGTCGACCGACTCGGCGGTTCCGGCCAAACCGGTCGACGAGCAGCTCCTTCCGGGGATCAAACATGCCGAACCGGCTCCGCCGATCACCAATAACGCCGGACCGTCGATCCCGGCCGTCGCGGTCTCAAGACCGAAAGACGAGGCGTTGATCGTCACCGCGGCCTCCATGCCGAAAGGCGAGCAGCTCCTTTCGGGAACCAAACATACCGAGCCGGCTCCGGCGATCACCCACAAGGTCAAGCGGCCGGCGACGCCCGCCGCGGCCTCCGTGCCGAAAGACGAACCGCTGAAAATCGCCCGGACCGACGCGACCCGCGTCAGAACCGATTTCGGGTTCTCCAAGTACGAGCAGAAAAATTTGCAGCGGCCGAGTATTCCCGTGGTCGCCCCGACGCAGATTCATCCGTTCTGAGCGCCGAAACGGCGGCTCTGGACTCTTTTAAAGAATAAGGATCCGTGGTATAATTAGGGCGATGTCGTTAATTTTTGAACACAGTAAAACGGAATTGAAGAGTCGTCTATGAGTTCCGAGCCTGCCGCGGCGCGGCGCGTTGTCGTTACCGGGATGGGAGTGGTCAGCCCCTTGGGGCTGACCCTCGATGAGTTTTGGAAGGCCTGCACGGAACGCAGGAGCGCGGTTCGACCCTATGCCGTGGAAGGCTCCGAATCCATTCCGATCACCTGCGCGGCTCCGGCCGATCTTTTCACCGGCGATATCGCCGATTTCGGGGAACTCGAAGGAACGCTCAAAAAGGACGTCCGCAAATCGCTCAAGCTGATGTCCCGCGAGATTCAGATGGGGGTCGCCTCGGCCCAGCGGGCTCTCTGCGACGCGCAGATTCATCCGGGCGACCTCGACCCGCTCCGCGCGGGCGTCTCGTACGGTTCGGACTACATCGTCACCACCATCGACGAAATTTCCGAAGGAGTTCAGGCGTGCCGGGGGGAAAACGGCTTTGACGAACCTCTCTGGCCCAGCCGGGGGATGACCAAAATGACCCCCCTCTGGCAGCTGAAGTTCCTCACCAATATGATCACCAGCCACCTGTCGATCCTGAACCAGTTTCGGGGGGTCGGGTGCAACGTCACCAACCGCGAAGCCTCGATCGGCGCGCTCGTCGGCGAAGCGGTCGAGATCCTCCGGCGCGGTCATCTCGACGTGATGGTGGTCGGCGCCACGGGCAGCCGCCTCCATCCGCTACGGATCGTCTCGGCCCTGAAAAACGAATCGGTCGCCGCCGACTCCTCCCTTTCTCCGCAGGAGCTGAGCCGTCCTTATGACGCGCGCCGCTGCGGCGCCGTCTTGGGCGAGGGGGCCGGCGCGCTGATCCTCGAGACCGCCGAACACGCGCAGAAGCGCGGCGCGCGCATCTACGCCGAAATCCTCGGCGGCGCCAACAGCGCGGTCATCACCGCCGATCCCGACCCGGCGACGGGGCGCTACTTTGAATTTGAATCGTTCGACAACCTCAAAGAGTCGATGATCCTCTCCCTTCGCCGACTTCAGGAAAAAGTCGGCCGTCCGTTCGACTCGGTCGGGCACATCAACGGCCAGGGCGCTTCGACCCGCATTTCGGACGCGGCCGAAGCCGAAGCGATCGCCGAAGTTTTCGGCGCGGCGGCCGAAACGACCCCGATCACGACGATCAAAGGACATACGGGGAATTCCGGGGCGGGGGGAGACGCCGCCGACCTGATCGCGTCGATCATGGCGCTCGAAAACGGCACTCTCTTCCCGATCCTCAACAACTCCGAAGACGATCCCGCCTGCCCGGTTCTTCCGGTTCGGACCGACGGGGTTCCCGCGGGAGATTCGTTCATCAAAACCGGAAGTCATCC
>CACXFR010000053.1 GCA_902766935.1 uncultured Planctomycetota bacterium
GAAGCAAGATTAACGGATCCCCCTGTTTCTGATCAAACCGGCACCGCGTCTCTTTTTCCGAGAGCGCGGCGCCGGTCTTGGCTTCGGGGCGGCGGAATTAGCTAGTTCTCTTTGGAATACCGGTCGAAGAAATTCATTCCGGTTTCGAGACGGTCGACCAGCGGAAAATCGACTCCCAGGTCGAAGAGCTGTTTCATGACCGCCGGGTCGTTCGTTCCGAAATAGTTGATTCTGACCCCGGCGTCTTTTAACCGGGCGATCTGTTCGGGAGTCGGCATCTCGTAGGCCAGCTGGATGAACTCGCAATGACGGTCGATGGTGTCGCTGACGTAGGCGTCGCTTCCCCCCTGCCGGAACATGTTGCAGATTTTGACCTGGGGATATTTCGCCTTGATGGCGTCGGCTTCGACGTGGTCGGCGGCGACGAACGCCTGGTCCTCCCGGCCGTCGGCGACAATCTTTTCGGCGACTTTCTGCGCCAGTTCGGCGGCGATCTCCTGAGGCGCCCCGCCCAGATGAACGTTGAGCCAGACGTCGCGCGGCATCACCGCCAGGGCCTCGTCGAGGGTCGGAATTTGCGTTCCGGCGAATCGGGGGGATTTCCAGCCGCCGAAGTCGAGCGCGCGGACCTCGTCGAAGGTCAGGTCAAGGATATGACCGGTGCCGTTGCTCGTTCGGTCGACGGTCCAGTCGTGCAAAATGACCATCTGACGGTCTTTGGTGAACCGGACGTCGAACTCGATCATCTGCGCTTTCATCAGGACCGCCGCCCGAAAGGCGGGAACCGTGTTTTCGGGGAACTCCGACTGCCAGCCGCGGTGGGAGCAGATCCCGCGGGCCGGGAGGTCTTCGGCGGCGGCGAAGAGGGGAAGGAGGACGAGGGAGACTGACAGAACCGTCAGAAAAAATGCGCGGCGTTTCATTGAAAGGGACTCCTTTTGTTTCGGCAGAACGACGGAAAGCGGACGGATGCGGTTATTTGCCCGGTTTGACGATCAGACCCGGTTTACGCGGTTTGACCGCCGGAAGTCCTTCGGCGCTGTAACCGAGCGCGCAATGACCGACCCCCGCAAAGTTTTCGGGAACACCCCATTTTTTCATCAGGTCTTTTCCTTCCGGGGACGAAAAGACTTCCCGCGCCCGGTGAATCCAGCAGGAACCGAGCCCGATCGAGTAGGCGGCGAGCATCATATTGCCGATCGCCAGCGCCCCGTCTTCGACGAAGGTCCGCGACGCGGTGTCGGCAAAGACGGCGACGAAGGTCGGCGCGCCGTAGAACGGGTCGGTATCGGTTCCCAGAACCTGCGCGTTGAGGCGGGAAAGGAGCGCGCGGGTCGGCCCGTCCTGAACCGCGACCAGCCGGATCGGCTGCATGTTCATGCCGGAAGCGGCAAAAGTCCCCGCTTCCAGCACCGCGTCGAGTTCTTCGTCCCTGATCTGCTGCGGCTTATAGGCGCGAATGCTCCTCCGGCGTTTCATCGCCTCTAAAATGTCGTTGGTCATAGATTTCCCTTTCAATAAGAGTTTTTTCTGCGTTCCGCCGGGGCGGAGATACCGGACTTTCCCATTCTAGCCCCGCGGCGGCGCGGTTTCAAGAGGCGCCGGTCCCCTCCGGCCGCGCCCCGGCGGGGTATCCCCGGGCGGGGGTCCGCTCCCTTCCCTAATAGAAAATTTTGTTTATAATAAGGGGGCTTTGGACTCTCCGGCGCGGGATTTCTCTTTCAGTGTCTCGTATGGGGAGTGAAGAGCCGGATTTGATTTGTCGATTTTTTCATTTTGTTTTCGCCCGCACTTTCGCGTAGCAGAGTTTTCGGGCGGGAACCGGTAAAAGTTATAAGGAGTTTTAACAGTGGCTATTAATGTTGGTATCAACGGTTTCGGTCGTATCGGTCGCCTCGTTTTCCGTCGCATGATGGAAACCCCCGAAAAGTTCAACGTCGTCGGGATCAACGACCTTTCGAACCCGAAGGATCTCGCCATCCTTCTGAAGTACGACAGCACCCACGGCCGTTTCAAGGGCGGCGAAGTCACCAATGACGACGCCAACCTCATCGTCAACGGAAAGAAGATCCCGATCACCGCCGAAAAGAACCCCGCCGATATTCCGTGGGCCAAGCTCGGCGCCGACGTCGTTCTCGAATCGACCGGC
>CACXFR010000054.1 GCA_902766935.1 uncultured Planctomycetota bacterium
CAGGGAGGGGCGGGGCGGACCGCCGCGCCTTCGGCCATGGGCGGGGGAAACACGGCCAGCGCCGTCACGGTCGTCTCGCGGGTCAAGTACGACGCCGAGTCGCTCCGTATGGCAATCGACGGGGGGAACGGCAAAGGGGGAGTACTCCCACTCCTGACCAAAGAGAGCCAGGCTCCTCTGAAAGAGGCGCTCGAATCGCTCCTGGGGCGGATCGACCGGACGAACAACTACGTTGATTTCGGGGAACAGGGGATCGCCGACGACTTCGACGCAAAGAAGGTCAAGCGGCCCAAAGTCGCCAAGGGGGCGGAACCCGCCCTTATGGTCAATTCGGCGATGGTTCGCTACTTTCTGGCCGACGAGACCGATTTCTACCAGGATCTGGCCGAGAGTCTGGCCGCCGCCGACGCGGAAAAGCAGCGTTAAAATCGGCGATATACATAGGGGCGGCAAACAAGGAAATCTTTAACGGCGCCCCCCGGCGATTTTCACCATTATCTTATAGAAAACATATAGACACTTTCGCCGAAAAAGGGTATCTTAAAATCGGTGTTTTATGGGGAGGAACCGTAAAACACCGGTTTTTTTCGCCGCGAGAAAAATTTCCTTTCCCATAGCGAGACGATGAGAAAAGATTTCTATAAGACATACGGCTTTCGGATCATTTTTGTTGTTGTATTTCTCCTGAGCTTCATTCTGATGGGGTCGCGCCGCACCCTGGAGAGCAACTCGAACGCGGTCGAAGACTGGCTTCCCAGCAATTTCCAGGAGACGAAAGACTACAAATGGTTTCTGGAAAAGTTCCCCTTTGAAAGTTACATCGTGGTCAGCTGGGACGGCTGCCAGTTCGACGAGGCGGGGGAGAGTAAAATCCATGAGGACCAGATCGAACTTTTCGCGCAGAAACTCGTTCCGAGCCAAACGATCGACAACTTCGCGCTGACCGCGCCGGAAGCGGAACTGCTGGCCGATCTGGACATCGAAAACATCGACGATCGGCTCGATCCCGCGCTCACGTCCGGCGCCGCGCGGGAATCGGCGCAGGAACCGGCCGCCGAGCCGGCCTCTCCCGGCCCGGCGTCCCCGAAACTGGCCGCCGCCGCCAACCTTCAGAATTCCGAAAACTATTTCCGGTCGGTTATGACCGGTCCCCGCCTGGCACGTCTGCTCGAAGGCTCGTATTCGAAGGCTTCGCGCCGGCTGCGGAACAATCCCGAAGAGCTTCACCGTCTGGTGATGGAACGGCTGACCGGAGTTCTGGTCGGTCCGGATCACAAGAGCACCGCCATGCTCATCACCCTGAACACCGGGTTCAAGGGGGGCGGCAAAAAGATGCAGGAACTGATCAACCGCGTCAAGGCGATCTCGGTCGAATGCGGGCTCCCCGACACGATGGACGTCAAGACCGGAAGCGTCGCCTACCGCGCGTGGTCGGCGGTCGCCGACACGGTGCACGAGATCGTCTACGGGCGGACGCCGCGCGTCGACGGGCTGATTATGGGGGGCCCGCCGGTCGACAACGCCGCGCTCGATCAGGAGGGAACGCGTACCCTCTACCGTCTGGCGGGGATCTGCGCCGTCATCAGCCTGGTCCTGGCGCTCATCTGCCTGCACGACTTCATGCTGACGATGTACACCTTCTGGGTCGCGATCCTTTCGGCGGGGCTGGCGATGGCGATGGTCTCGTTCACCGGCAGCAAATGCGACTCGATCCTTCTGAGCATGCCCGCGCTGGTCTATGTCCTGGCCATGTCCGGCTCGATCCACCTGATCAACTACTACCACGACGCGATCCGCGACCAGGGGCTCGACGGCGCGGTCGAACGGGCGGTCAAGCACGCGTTTCCCCCTTCGTTCTTCGCACAGCTGACCACGGCGATCGGGCTCGGCTCCCTCTTTACCAGCCAGCTGATCCCGATCGTGAAATTCGGGTTCTACTCGGCGGTCGGCGTTCTGATGACGCTCCTGCTCCTCTTCCTCTATCTGCCCGCCCTGCTGACCGCGTTCCCGCGCAAAAAGTTCGCGAAGAAATACGCCTTCGAGGGGCTTGAAAATCATTCCGGCTTCCTGGCCAACTTCTGGCTGAAATACGGCCGGTTCGTGGTCCATCACCACGTTCTGCTGGCCTCCCTCTGTTTCGCCGCGATGCTCTTCTTCGGCGCCTATCTGCCGAAGCTCAAGCCTTCGGTCAAGATGATGAACTTCTTCTCGCCCGACGCCGACATCATCGCGCACTACACGTGGCTCGAAGACAAGCTCGGTCCTCTGGTTCCGATGGAAGTGGTTCTCTGTTTCGACAACGCCCGGCTCAGCCCCGAACGGTACGGAACCGCCGACCGTCTGGATCTGGTCGACCGGATCTGCGGCGAACTGAAAGAGAATATCCGCGACAAGGCGGACGGCACGCCGCTGATCGGCGGCGCGCTTTCGGTGGCGACCTTCACCCCCGACCTGGCGTCGCTCTGCGAACCCGACACGACCGCGTGGCGGATCGTCGGCGCGGCGCTCGGTAAAAATATCGACGAGAACCGCGGCGCGCTCAAAGACTACCTCACGATCGAGGGGAATCCTCCGCTCGCCGAAATCATGAGCGTCGCGGACGAAGAGATCGCTCCGGCCAAAGAGGCGTACTCCCAGAAGCGGGTTCGCCTGATGGGAGCGCTTTCCTCCGAGGAGCAGCAGGCCTATCTCGGGGCGGATATCGCCGCCGACGATTACGATCCCGCGACGCCGCCGGTCTACGAAGACGCCGCCAACATCGCCGACACCTCGAACCGGGCCGACGTCGAGGATTTCCGCAAGGCCGAGGAAAAACTCCTTTCGGCGCTCCGTCTGCGCGCGCTTCTCGAAAAGAAACGCCCCGAACTCGAAGAGGCGGGAATCGCCGATCTTTCCGGAATCTTCGGCAAGATCACCGCGGGAAAACCGTATCGTACGATCACCACCGGCGCCGAGTCGAGCGAACTCTATCGGGCGTGCCGGCTCTGGCAGCAGAAGCGGGGGATCGAATTGTGGCGGATCAGCATCCGGGTCTGGTCCCTGAAGAAAGACGTCGACTACTCGGACCTGATCAACCAGGTCAAAAAAGTGGTTCAGCCGATTCTGGGAGAAGAGTCCCAGGCGCTGATGGCCGACGTGTTTCACGTCGACACCGACAAATACGACAGTCTGAACAACGCCGGGCTGAGCGACATCGCGCCGCCTCAGAACGTGTTGGCCGGACTTATGGAAAAACCGACCGACTACTCCTATCTGAAAACCGACGACGCGCTTCTTCAAAAAGTCCGCGGCGACTTTAAAGCCTGCTGCGAAGACCCCGCCGTCGAAGGAGACGCCGGAGCGCA
>CACXFR010000055.1 GCA_902766935.1 uncultured Planctomycetota bacterium
AGACCGGTCGGCGTCCCGTCGGGCGCGGTCTCGACGCGGCCGACGTCGATTTTCGGAGCGCCGTCGAGAAATCCGAGCCGTTTCAGCGCGGCGGTGTTCAGGACCATGTCGGGCCCTGTGTTAAAGTAGATCGGGTGTTTTTCCGAAACGGCGTCGAGTTCCGCGCGGGTCGGGTAGCGTCGGTCGCGCAGACGGGTAATGAACATATAGTCGATCCCGATCCAGTCCCCTTCGGGAAGCTCGGCGGCGCGTTTTCGGAAGAAGGCGAAAACGCCGTCAATCGTCTCGATTTCCGGAACGGTGTGGTCGAACTCGTAATCCGCCGCCATAATCGGGTGCAGGTGCGAGTCGATCAGACCGGGCACCATCGTTTTTCCGTCCAGGTCGATCCGCCGCGCGCCTTTCCCCGCCGCGTCGGCGACGCGGTCGAGCGCGCCGACCGCCAGAATCCGGTTTCCGCGGATCGCCGCCGCTTCGGCGAGCGAAAAGGCGGGATCGCAGGTAATGATCTTCCCCCCCGTAAAGAGGAGCGTTTCGGCCGAATCGTCGCCGGCGGCAAAGAGGGGGCCGCCGCAGGCCAGGCCCAGGGAAGCGGATTTCAAAAAGTCGCGTCGTCTCATCCGGCAGGCTCCGAAGCTGCAGTTTTCGGGATTTCAACCTCCCCCTCTTAAGTTTACCTCCAAAAAAGAGAAATGGAAACCTCTTGAAACGGAATCGCTTTCGGTTTATAAGGGAGGGAAAGGGCCGCGCCCCGCCCGTTCGGGACGCGCGCCAAGAACGGGTCGAAATCGTTTTCGGCTTTTTGCAAAAGACATTCAGACGACTGACCGAGGGAGGATCAGATGACCGAACAGATGACCAGACGGGGTTTTTTCAAGGGGACCGCGGCGCTCGGAGCCGCCCTTTCGACGGCGGGAATGGCGAAAGCCGAGTCTCCCGCGCCGAAATCGTACAAGACCGAACTTCATAAGGCGTTTATTTCTTTTCAGCCGAACGACGAGATCTTTAAGGCGCACGCCGACGCCGGGTTTGAGGGGGTCGAACTGACCAACCGCGGGCAGAGCGACGCCGAAGTCGAGGCGGATATCCGCCTGGCCGAAAAGTACGGACTTCGGATCCACTCGATGATCGGAGGGGGCGCGGACTTTAACAGCGAGGATCCCGCGACCCGCGCCGCCGGACAGGAGAAGCTCCGCCGCGCGATTCAGGTGATTTCCCGTTACGGCGCCGATACCCTCCTTCTGGTTCCCGGGCGGATCGGCGGGCAGTCGGAACTTCCGGTTCCGAATCCCGGAGAGCTGAAGATTTCGTTTGATCCGGAAACGCTCAAAATCACGAGTGTCGCCGACGGCGACAATACCCCGTACCGGGCGTACATTGACGCGCATAACCGTTCGGCCGAACTCATCTTCGGCGAGGTGGAGAAACTGATTCCGACCGCGGCGTACTACGGGGTCATTATCGCGATCGAAAATGTCTGGAACAACCTCTGGCTCCAGCCGGAAATCTTCGCCGCCTACGTCGAAAAGTTCGACGATCTGTGGGTGAAAGCCTATTACGACATGGGGAACCACGCCAAATACGCGCCGACGAGCCGATGGCTGCGCGTCCTGGGGAAACGGCGGCTGGCGAAACTCCATCTGAAGGATTTCGCGATTCAGGAAGGGAACCCGAACACGATGGGAGAAGGATTCTGCCCGTTCGGAACCGGCACGATTGACTGGTTCGACGTCCGCGATACGATCGAAGAGGTCGGCTATAACGGCTGGGTTTCGTATGAGGAAGAATGCCGAACCGATTACACTCCCGCCGATTACGGCAGGATGATGGACCGCTGGTTCGCCGGTCGGCCGATTCTGGACTGATTTTCCGATTGCGCCGGGGCGCGGACCGACGCGCCCCGCCTTGTCTGTTTTCTCGTCGTTCGGCGTGTTTCCGCTGAGATTATTCGGATAATCGTAACCCCTATTTCAAGTTTGTCCGCGAAAAACGGAAAAGAGAACGACTTGAAATCGGTATAAGCCCGATTTATAAAATAGGGGGGCGGGTGAAAATAGCCCGCATTTTCATCCCGTTCTCCTGACAGACCCGAATCGGGGATTCTGCCGCCGCGTCGGTTTCGGTACGCCGGAGCCGCCGCCGGTTCTGACGGGGAACGGGGCTATCGAACGTTACAGAAATTGGGAGCAGATCCGATGATGAATTCCAAATTGACCCGACGCGGGTTTCTGGGGGCGACGGCGGCGATGGGCGCCGCCTTTTCGACGATGGGGGTCGGCGCGCTGAATGCCGCGCCCGCCGCGAAAACCTTTAAAACCGAACTGCACAAAGCGTTTATCTGCGACAAGCCGACCGAAGAGAACGTGAAGGCGCACGCCGAAGCCGGTTTCGAGGGGTTCGAGGTTACCAGCTGGGAAATGTCCGACGCCGAAATCAAGGCGAGCAAAAAGCTGGCCGACGACTATGGCCTTCGCGTTCATTCGGTCATGCGCGGCGGCTGGGATATGCCGTTCAACGAAGGGGACGAAGCGCATCTGGAAGCGAGCAAAGAGTCGGTCCGCAAAGCGCTCCGCGCGGCGTCTCTTTTGGGCGCCGATACCATCCTGCTGGTTCCCGCCCGGATCGGCAAACTCGACGGAACCGGATACCCGATCCCGAATCCGGGCGATCTGAAGATCGAATTCAATCCCGACACCCTCGAAATCACCAAAGTCGTGGACGGCGACAATTCCAAATATCAGGCCTACATTGACGATCATAACCGTACTTCGGCGATCGTGACCAAAGCTGTGGAAGACCTGATTCCGGCCGCCGCTTATTACGGCGTGATCATCGCGATCGAAAATGTCTGGAACAATCTCTGGCTCCAGCCCGAAATCTACGCCGCCTATGTTCGCCGGTTCGACGATCTCTGGGTCAAGGCCTACTACGATATGGGGAACCACGCTAAATACGCGCCGACGAGCCAGTGGCTCCGTGCGCTCGGCAAGGACGTGATCGCGAAACTCCACCTGAAAGATTTCGCGATCGAGGAGGGGAACCCGAACACGATGTTCGACGGGTTTTGCGGGTTCGGTACCGGCACGATCGACTGGGCCGACGTGCGGAATACCATCGAAGAGATCGGCTACAACGGCTGGGTCTCCTACGAAGAAAACGCGTATTCGCCCGAAGGATACGCCAAACGAATGGATCAGTGGATCAACGGTCAGCCGATTACCGGCTGATCGTGCCGATAGAAACGAGCGGTCCCGGTTTTCGCCGGGGCCGCCGACAGGTTCGATCGTTTAGAAACGGAGAGTCGTAATGTGTTGTTGCGGTTCTAAAGAGCCCGGGACAATTGGTGACATCGTAAAAGAGGTGATTATCATGTGTTGCAGTAAAAAATGTCTGGCGGAGTTCATCGGAACATTCTGGCTTGTGATGGGCGGCTGCGGAACGGCGGTCTTCGCCGGCGAAAAGGTCGGCTGGCTCGGCGTCGCGCTGGCCTTCGGTCTGACCGTCCTGACGATGGCGTATGCCATCGGCCCGATTTCGGGGTGCCATCTGAACCCCGCGGTTTCGGTCGGCTGTTTCACGGCCGGTCGTATGAAGTTTTGCGACATGGTTGCCTATATCATCGCGCAGATTGCCGGCGCGATCCTGGCGGCGTATGTCCTTTCGCTCATTCTGACCCACGGCGGGGGGGATTTGGGCGATTTTGCCGCGAACGGGTATGGCGAACATTCCCCTGCCGGGTTCGATAAGACCGCCGCGATCCTCGCCGAAGGGATCGGCACGTTCATCTTCCTCATCGTCATTCTCGGCGCGACTGCCCGGAAAGCGTTCGCCGGTCTGGCCGGTGTGGCGATCGGTCTCTGCCTGACGCTGATTCACCTGATCACCATCCCGATCACCAACACGAGCGTCAACCCCGCCCGGAGTATCTCGCAGGCGGTCTTCGTCAAGGGCTGGGCGATCGATCAGCTTGGGCTGTTCATCATCGTTCCGATCTGCGGCGCGATCGTCGCCGGCATTGTCTGGCGCTTCTTCGAATGCGGTTCGTGCGAATCGGAGAAGAAAGAGGAATGCTGCTGCAAGAAGGCGGAATGAAATAAACCCGCCTCCCTTGCGGAGTATGAGAGAAATCCCCCGCACTGTTCTTAAGACGGTGCGGGGGATTTTTTCGGGCGGGTGGCGCTTTCGGTTTTTCGCCGCTGAGTGCCGACCTGCTTTTGAAGGGGCGTTATTGTTTTGACGCTCTCATAACGGCGTACTTTCGCCGCCGTTGATCGAGCCGAGCCGTCCATCATTGCCGCGTTCGCCCCGCCGGGATGAAAACTCGAAATCTGCCTGCCTGAAACCGATAAAAGCGAGCCGCCTTTCTTTTTGGTGGAGCATTTCTTATTGATTCCGATTTTGAATTTGACTTTTGTTTAGGAGTGATGTATATTCGATGCGTTAGGTAGCTCATCGATGCGTTAGGCAGCTTTGTGTCAACTCATAGAGGCTTGGTCAGCATGCGTAAGATCGTTTTGGGGATTCTCCTTTTTTCTTTTTTTGTTTCGGTCTCACTTTTTGCGGAGGAGGTTGACCAGGGGCTCTTGAACCGTCTCAAGACGGAAGGGGTGGCTGGGCTGCGCGCCCAGGAGAAATACCTGAAACATGTTCACTTGGCGTACGTGAGTACCGCGGAGAACGGAAGGTTTGAATACGACTACTACGCCGACGGTGACGATTTTCTCCTGAAATCGGAAATCCCTGCCGATATGCGGGAGTCAAAGCCTGACTATCGTGAATACATCCAGGGGAAAAATGAAAGCTATTTCTTTTCGATCGATAAAAAGAAATCGGAAGAGACCTGGATAATCTCTGAATGTTTGGATGTAAACGATTTCAATCCGGAAGAATACGATATCTACGACGTCTTTAGTATATTTCCGTGTTATATTTTTATGACTCCGTTGTCGGAAATTCTTGAGAGTCCGGAGGTTGAAATTACGCATATCGAGTCCATTGGCGATACGCCGGAAGAAACGATCAGCCTTGACTTTGAAATCAACGCGGACGACGCGATTAAAGGAAACGACGCCCTGAGAACCGGAAACGTCCAGCTTCTTCCCGCGCGACGTTGGGCCGTTAAAGAGGCGACGCTCCGTTCCAATCGAGGGGGAAAAGGGTTTATTACCACGTTTACCTTCACCTACGGTGAGAATGACAACAAGCCGTATCAGGTGAAACGCGCGGAAACAAAGCTCTATTTTAACCCGGACGACCTGTCGAAATTCGTTTCATGGGACTATGACATTCAGAATGTCGACGACGCCCAAGTCGCGAAAAAGGAGCGCTTTCTGAAATACTACGGGTTGGACGAACCGGAATTTTCCGATGCGCACGCTGGATGGTTCCGATATGTTCTTCTCGCCGTCGGCGTTTTGATGATCCTGGCGGCCGTCGTTCGGTTTGTCGGGAGGAAGAAGAACGCGTCCGGCGGGGCGGATTCTGATAATTAGCGGTCGGCCGGAACGGACGAAACGCGCGGCATCTTCTGCGGATCAAAGCGACCCCCCCTCGTCTTTTTCGGAAGGCGAGGGGGACTGTTAGCCGCACCGGGTTCGGAAAGGTCAGGATTCCGCTTCGAACCGGTCGAGAAGTTCTTCGAAGTAGTTCATCGCCTCGTCGACGGCGGTCGGCTTGAGCATATCGACGCCGGCGCGGCGCAGAAGTTCCAGCGGCGGGGCGCTGCACCCCCCTTCGAGCATTTTGAAGTAGTCGAGGCGTTCGGCCTCGCCGCCGCGTCGGACCCGCCGCGCCAGGGCGATCGCCGCCGACATACCGGTGGCGTATTTGTAGACGTAAAACCCGCGGTAGAAGTGGGGGATCCGGAGACATTCCAGTTCCAAGTCATCGTCCAGAGTGAACGCGGGACCGAAATAGGTTTCGAGAAGTTCGCGGTAGATCTTGCGGATCGGCGCGATTCCGAGCGGTTCGCCCTGCTGCGCCGCCTCGTGAATCCGCTGTTCGAATTCCGAGAACATCGTCTGACGGAAGATCGTCGCGCGGACCGCGTCGATCTGCCGGTTGATCAGCCAGAGACGGAGGCGTTTCTCCTCGGCGGTCTCGATCAGGTGTTCGGCCAGGAGCTGTTCGTTGAAGGTGCTGGCGATTTCGGCGAGGAAGATCACGTAGTTGTAATCCTCATAGGACTGATGTTTCGCCGAAAGGTAGCTGTGCATCGAGTGCCCTCCCTCGTGCGCCATCGTAAAGACGCTTTCGATCAGGTCGGGCTTATAGTTGATCATAATGTAGGGGAGGGTGTCGTACCCGCCGTAACTGAACGCGCCGCTCTGTTTGCCGACGTTCTCGTAACGGTCGGCCCAGCGGGCGACCGTCAGTCCCTTTTGAAGGGTGCGAACGTAGCCGCTTCCCAACGGGGCGAGCGCTTTTCCGACGAGTTCGACCGCCTCGTCCCAGGTGTGGCGAATCTTGATATCGCTTTGGATCGGAACGTAGGTGTCGTAGAAATGAATCTTGTTCAGCCGCATCTTTTTGCGGCGCAGTTCGTAGTAGCGGTAGAGGGTCGGCAGCGCGCGGTGAACCCCGGCGATCAGGTTTTCGTAGACCTGTGCGGGAATATTTTCGACGAAGAGCGCAGCGTCAAGCGCGTTTGCGTAGCCGCGCGCCTTCGCGTGGAAGATGTCGCCCCGCACCGAACCTTCCAGGAGGGCGGCCAGAGAATTCTTGTGTCCGTCGAACGTTTTATAGAAGGTCTCGAACGCCCTTTTGCGTACCGCGCGGTCGGGGGAATGGAGAAAAACGGAAAACGTCTCGTGCGTGAGCTGCCTTTCGACGCCGTTTTCGTCCTTGATCGCGCCGAACGTGAAATCGGCGTCGGTCAGAAGACGGAACGCTTTGGAGGGGGTCTGACCCATTTCGGCGGTCAGGGCGATGATCCGTTCTTCTTTTCCGCCGAGGGTGTGCGGTTTCAGACGGAGGAGTTCCGAAAGCGTGCGATGCCACCGCGCCAGACGGGGAGAGGCCATCCGTTCTTTCCAGACCGATTTCGGCGCGGCGAGGATTTCGGGACGCGCGTAACTCGCCGCCTGCGCCGCCGCGGCCAGCGCGACGCTGATTTCGTCTTTCATTCCCTGATAGACGGTGTTCGTCATATCCTCGACCGATTTTAAGTAGGCGTAGAGGAGGAGCTTTTCGCTCTGCCGGTCGAAGTCGGAATCGAAGGCGAGGAACGCCTCGAGTCCGTCGATCGTACCGAGCCGCCCTTTAAACGCCGCGTAGCGGCCGATTTCGCCGCGCCATGAGGTGAACGCCCTGCGCCACGCGGCGTCGGACGCGAAGATCTTTTTCAGGTTCCACTGATCCCGGGGCGCGACCTTGTCGCGGGAGGGAAGGCGGCCGGAAGAAACGGGGGATTCTTTCGCGAAAAGGGGTTCGGGCGGGATCAACATAGTTTTCTTTCTCGTTCGGTTTCAGACTCCGGCCCGAAAGCGGGCCGACGGAGCGGATCGGGGCTGATTTTAGCCGATTTCGCCGTCTCGGACAAGGTGAATGCGAGGCGGACGCGGGGACGGGACGGGGCACTGCGAAAAAATTTTGCCGGAAAGGCCGTCTTGACGGTTTTTTTCGATTCGCTAGAATGAGTCGTGTTCCGGCGGAGACGCCGGTGGGTGTTTCTTTCACTCGGCACGATATTTAATTCTATGAAGACCTTCGCGTTTACCTTCGCCTACTATTATTACTTTACCCCTCCCCGGGCGTAAGGATAATTTGTGCGTGCGAATTAACGTGATGAAAATAGAGGCGGCACAGGTTATCCTGAGCCGCTTTTTTTGTTTTACAAGCGATGAAGAAGTAACGTATTTTTTTGATAAACGCCTAGACTTGACGGAGGGAGAAAATCATGATCGTTGTCATTAAGTCGGACGCCAGTCCCGAGAAACGCGAACAGCTGATTAAATGGCTCAAAACATTGGGACTGGGGGTTCATGAGTCGGACGGGGAATTCCAGACCGTTCTGGGACTGATCGGCGATACCAGCAAGGTCGATATGGACCTGATCGAAAGCCTGGACATCGTCGACTCGGTCAAACGGGTCAGCGAGACGTTCAAGTGCGTGAACCGAAAATTCCACCCCAAAGACACCGTGGTCAGCGTCGGGGACGTGAAGATCGGCGGCGGGAATTTCGCGTTGATCGCCGGTCCCTGCTCGGTCGAATCGGAGAGGCAGATTATCGAAATCGCCAAAGCGGTGAAAGCCTCCGGCGCCAACCTTCTGCGCGGCGGCGCTTTCAAGCCGCGGACCTCCCCCTACGATTTCCAGGGGCTGAAAGGGGAGGGGCTCGAACTCCTCAAAGCGGCGCGGCAGGAAACCGGGCTTCCGATCGTGACCGAAATCATGAACCTGAAAGACCTTCCCCTCTTCGAAGATATCGACGTTCTGCAGGTCGGCGCGCGGAATATGCAGAATTTCGACCTTCTGAAAGAACTCGGAACGCTGAAAAAGCCGATCCTTTTAAAACGGGGACTGGCCAATACGCTCAAAGAACTTCTGATGAGCGCCGAGTACATAATGGCGAGCGGGAACGAGCAGGTGATCCTCTGCGAACGGGGGATTCGGACCTACAGCGACTATCTGCGGAACACGCTCGACCTGGCGGCGGTGCCGATGCTGCACGAGCTTTCGCATCTGCCGGTGATCGTCGACCCGAGCCACGCGACGGGGATCGCGCGGATGGTTCCCCCGATGGCGCTGGCCGCCGCCGCCTGCGGTGCCGACGGGCTGATCATCGAAGTTCACAACGATCCGTCGCACGCGCTGTGCGACGGCGCGCAGTCGCTCACCCCCGCGGTTTTTGACGGACTGGCCAAAAAGGTCGAATCGGTCCGCCGGGTGGCCGCCTGAGCGTTCCTTTGACCCGATCTTTAAGGTAAAATGGAATTGATTGGAAAGCGGTGGCTGGTATGATCGTCGGAATTGTCGGATTGGGACTGATCGGCGGGTCGTTCGCCAAGGCGTATGCCGCGGCGGGGCACGACGTGCTGGGAATGGAAAAGGACGCCTCGGTTTTGGAGTTCGCCCGTATGTCGGAAGCGGTAAGCGGCGAGCTGACCGAAGAGAACGTCGGCCGGTGCGATCTCGTTCTCCTCTGTGTCTACCCGGAAGCCGCGCTGAAGGTGATGAAGGAGCTCGGTCCGTCGATCGGGAAGAAGCCGGTTGTGATCGACTGCTGCGGGACGAAACGGGTGATCGTCGAGCCGGGAATGAAAATCGCCAAGGAGAACGGATTCACGTACGTCGGGGGGCATCCGATGGCGGGGACGCAGTATTCCGGGTTCAAGTATTCCCGCGCCGACCTCTATAACAACGCGCCGATGGTGATCGTGCCGCCGACGTTCGACGATATCGGGCTTCTCGAAAGAGTCAAAGAGCTTCTCGCCCCCGCGGGGTTTGGGAAGTTCTCGGTAACGACCGCGCTTGAGCATGACCGGATGATCGCGTTTACCTCGCAGCTGGCTCACGTCGTATCGAACGCCTATGTGAAAAGTCCGACCGCCGAATCGCACAAAGGGTTTTCGGCGGGGAGCTATAAAGATTTGACCCGCGTCGCCTGGCTGAATCCCGAAATGTGGGCGGAACTCTTTCTGGAGGATGCCGACTTTCTGACCGGCGAGATTGCCGGCCTGATCGAAAGGCTCGGGGAATATCGGAAGGCGATCGAAGATGGCGACCGCCCGCGCCTCGTCGCTCTTCTCGAAGAGGGAAGGCGCCGCAAAGAGGAGATTGACCGGAGGTAGACCGATGAAATCTGTCCGTATTGACGCGTCGAAAAGTTACGACGTTCTGATCGCCCCCGGACTGGCCGCCGAGACGGGCGCGCGGGTGAAGGAGCTCCTGAATCCCGACGCGTGTATGATTGCGGCCGACGACCGTGTGTACGAGTTGTACGGCGAGGAGGTTCGGCGGAGTTTGGAATCGGCATCGATCCGGACGTCGGTCTTCACCTTTCCTCACGGGGAATCGAGTAAAAATCTCGCGACGTATCAGGCTCTGCTCGAAATAATGTGCGCCGAGCGGATCACGCGGACCGATATCGTGGTCGCGCTGGGGGGCGGGGTGACCGGCGATATGGCCGGGTTCGCCGCCGCGACCTATCAGCGCGGGATCCGGTTCGTTCAGGTTCCGACGACCCTCCTGGCGATGGTCGACTCGTCGGTGGGAGGGAAGACCGCGGTCGACCTTCCGCAAGGGAAGAATATGGTCGGCGCGTTCTGTCAGCCGTCGCTGGTCCTCTGCGACACAAAAACGCTGTCGACGCTCCCCGCGGAGGAGTTTGCCTGCGGGTGCGCCGAGATCGTCAAATACGCGATGATCGAAAGCGAGCCGTTTTTCGAATCGCTCGAAGAGACGCCGATCGCCGATCAGCTCGAAGAGGTGATTTCGACCTGCGTGACGATGAAGCGGGATTACGTCAACCGGGACGAGTT
Source organism: uncultured Planctomycetota bacterium (assembly GCA_902766935.1). GTDB lineage: Bacteria > Planctomycetota > Planctomycetia > Pirellulales > Thermoguttaceae > RUG695. The sequence goes on from CACXFR010000055.1 coordinate 10,483, forward strand.
CGATACAGGAGACAGAATCTTTCTGAACTTCGGCCACACGTTCGGTCACGCGATTGAGGCGTGCAGCGGTTTTTCGATTCTGCACGGCCAGGGCGTCGCCATCGGGATGGCGGTGATGACCCGTGCCGCCGCGGCGCGCGGACTTTGTCCCGAATCGGCGGTCGAACGGCTGGTCGCTCTTCTGAAACGGTACGATCTGCCGACCGTCTCGCCGTATCGGCGCGAGCTTCTCCTTTCCGCCGCCCTCTCGGATAAGAAGGCGCAGGGGGGAACGGTTCGCCTGGTCGTCCCCGAACGGATCGGCAAATGCTTCGTCGAGCCGGTTCCGAAGAACCAGATCGGCGAGTGGATGAGGGACGGGGGGATCGCGCCGTAGTCGATCCTGCGGGCGAATATTTCGCGAAGAATCACAATCCGAACAGAGCGCTTAAAACCAAAAGGTTCCGGACCGGGAAACGGAGAGACGAGGATGAGTTCAGCTTACGGTAAGACGATTCGGCTCAATATTTTCGGACAGTCCCATTCGGCGGCGGTCGGCATGACGCTCGAAAACGTTCCGGCGGGGGAGGCGGTCGATTTCGACCGGCTTCACCGTTTTATGGCGCGCCGCGCGCCGGGGAAAAACTCCTACTCGACCGCGCGGAAAGAGGCCGATCAGCCGGTCTTCCTTTCGGGACTCGTGGGGAACGTCACGTGCGGTGCGCCGATCGCCGCGGTGATCTATAACACGGACGCGCGGTCGCGCGACTATGAGAATCTGCGGTATGTGCCGCGTCCCGGTCACGCCGACTATACCGCCGCGGTTAAGTTCGGCGGGAACCAGGATATCGCCGGCGGCGGACATTTTTCGGGACGGCTGACCGCGCCCTTCTGTATTGCCGGGGGGCTGGCGAAACAGTTTCTCGCCGCGCGGGGGATACGGGTTTTCGCCCGGATCGCCGCGATCGGCGCGGTCGACGACGAGGGGGAGCTGAAAAGCGCGGTTTCGGAAAAGGAGTTTCCGACTGTCTCGGACGCGCGGGGGGAAGAGATGAAATCGCTGATCGCGAAAATGAAGAGTGAAGGGGACTCGGTCGGCGGCGTGGTCGAATGCGCCGCGACGGGACTTCCCGTCGGGCTGGGGGATCCGATCTTCGACGGGATGGAGAACCGGATCGCCCAGGCCGTCTTCGGGATCCCCGCGGTCAAGGGTATCGAGTTCGGTGCGGGGTTCGGCGCGGCGCGTCTGACCGGAAGCGAGAACAACGACGCGTTCGTCGTGAAGCGGGGAAAGATCGCGACCGAAACGAACAACGCCGGGGGAATCCTGGGAGGGATTACGAACGGAATGCCGCTGGTCTTTCGCGCGGCGTTTAAACCGACTCCGTCGATCGCCAAGACGCAAAAGAGCGTCGATCTCCGGACGAAGAAGGCCGTCGACCTGAATATCGCCGGCCGGCACGACCCGTGTATCGTTCCGCGTGCGGTACCGGTCGTCGAGGCGGCGGCGGCGCTGGCGATTTACGACGCGCTTTTGGGCGCGGCTCAAAACCGAAAGAGTTAAATTTCATTTTATGCCGACATTTTTTCCGGAAAGGAGGAGTCGTGGATATTAACGATTACCGTTCGCAGATTGACGAGGTTGACCGAAAGTTCGTCGAACTTTTCGCCGAACGGATGAAAATATCGGGAGAAGTCGGACTCTATAAAAAAGAGAACCGCCGCGTGATCAACGACCCGATTCGCGAAAGGTCGAAGATTACCGAAATCGCGAAACTCGCCCCGAAAGAGATCGAGGAGTACACGCGCCTTCTCTATTCCGTCATCTTTGAACTGAGCCGAAGCTATCAGAACCGCCTGGTCGGCAACGGAACCGCGCTGACCGAGAAGATCACCAAGGCGATCGAAAGCACCCCGCAGCTCTTTCCGCAGACCGCGTTCGTCGCCTGCCAGGGGGTCGAGGGGGCGAACTCGCAGATCGCCTGCGACCGGATCTTTAAAAACGCGAACATCCTCTTCTTCTCGACCTTCGACGCCGTCTTTTCGGCGATCGAAAAGGGGCTTTGCCAGTACGGGATCATTCCGGTCGAAAACAGCACCGCCGGTACGGTCAATACGGTCTACGACCTGATGATGAAACACGAGTTTTACGTCGTGCGGAGCGTGCGACAGAAGATCGACCACAACCTGCTGGCCATTCCGGGAACGAAGATCGGCGACCTGAAAGAGATCTATTCGCATCAGCAGGCGATCTCGCAGTGCGGCGGGTTCTTAAAGACGATCCCCGGCGTGAAGATCATTCCGTGTGAGAATACCGCCGTCGCCGCCAAAATGGTCGCCGAGTCGGGCCGGAAAGACGTCGCCGCGCTTTCTTCGCGCCTCTGCACCAAGTATTACGCGCTGGAATGTCTCAAATCGTCGGTTCAGGACCAAGACAACAATTACACGCGCTTTATCTGTATTTCGAAAGACCTGGAGATCTATCCCGGCGCCGACCGGACTTCGCTCATGCTGATGCTGCCGCACGCCGCCGGGTCGCTCTATAAGTTCCTCTCGCGCCTCTACACGTTCGGAATCAACCTGAATAAACTCGAAAGCCGTCCGGTTCCGGAACGGGAGTTTGAGTTCATGTTCTATTTCGATCTCGACACGCCGGTCTACTCGCCCCAGCTTCTGCAGATGCTGGGCGAGCTTCCCACGGCGTGCGAGGAGTTCCACTATCTGGGGAGTTACAACGAGATCATTTAGTCATACGGAAATCTGAAGGCGGCTTTCGTTTGCAACGAAAGCCGCCTTTTTTCCGGCCCTTTCGAATCTCGACGAGGTTTGCGATGAAAATTTTAGTGCTTAACGGCCCGAACCTGAATATGCTGGGGATCCGCGAACCGGCGATCTACGGCGCCCGGAACTTCGACGCGCTGATCGCGTTTATCGAAAAGAGCGCCGCCGAGGCGCAGGTTGAGGTCGAGTGTTATCAGTCGAACCACGAGGGGGACTTGGTCACGAAAATCCAGGAGGCGTACGGCGCGTTCGACGGGATTGTGATCAATCCGGCCGCCTATACCCATACGAGCGTCGCGATATTGGACGCACTCAAAGCGGTGCAGATCCCCGCCGTCGAGGTCCACCTTTCCGATATTTCGACCCGCGAGGCGTTTCGGCAGGTCTCGTACGCCGGGATGGCGTGCGTGAAGACGTATAAAGGGCTCGGGTTCGACGGGTATCGCGAGGCGATTCTTTTTCTGAAAGATTATCTTTCTGGCACGGCGAAGGAGTGAAACGCGCCTTTCGCGCTTTTGCGTTACGATTTGACCGTACGGGTCGCGACGACGTCGGCGTCGAGGCCGAGTATGTTTTTGATGAGGACCTGACCGCAGGCGATCGGCGCGGCAGCGCGGCAGCGGCGGATTTCGGCCATCACGTCGAAAATTTTCTCTTTCGGGATCGGCGCCGACGTCTTGACCGGCACGCGCCCGATCGCGCTTTCCGACAGAGCGACGGTCGAGGTGACCGTGCGGGTCGGGTGAGTCAGTTCGGCTTTGGCGTACGCCGCGCCGCGCGGACAGGCGTTTCCGGTCACGTTCATCTCTTCGTCGACCCGGAGCCGGCACCCGCGCGGGCAGACGATGCAGATCATTTCGGCGGGGAGTTTCGGTTTACTCATCGGTAACCTCCAGTGTCAGCGTCCCGGACGGTTCCGGCAGTTCGTCTCTTTTCAGGCGCAGGTTCTCCATTTCGGCGGGAAGAAGATACGGCTTTTTTACCTTCTTGATCAGTCCGCCGTTCTGTTTCAGCAGAAGCACGACGCCGCGGTACGGCTTTCGGACGCGGAACTTCAGAAGGAATTCTGCGGCTCGGTCGGCGTGAAGGACCGAGGGAAGAAGGTAGCCGATCCCTTCGCCCGGCTCGGTTCGGATGACCGGAGAATCGCCGGGAGGCGTGCCGGGTTCCCCCAGAATATATTTTGCGGCGGAACGGCCGGCGTTTTCCCCCTCGCTGCTGACGAAGTCGGCCAGGTCGTGGACGTGGAGGCTGTTCCCGCACGAAAAAATCCCCGGAATCGAAGTCTGGAGCGTCTCGTCGACGATGGGACCGCCTGTCTTCGGGTGGAGCCGGACTCCCAGGTCGGTCAGAAGACGGTTCGAAGGGATCAGTCCGACCGAGAGGAGAAGGGTGTCGACGTCGAACGTCTTTTCGGTGCCCGGGACGAACGCGAAATTCCCGTCGACCTGCGACAGGACGATCTGTTCGAGGCGCTTCTTTCCGCGAATCTCGCGAACCGTATGACTTAAATAGAGGGGAATGTCGAAATCGTTCAGACATTGCGCGATATTCCGCGCCAGACCGTTCGAGTAGGGCATCAGTTCCGCCACGCCGAGGACTTTTCCCCCCTCCAGGGTGACGCGCCGCGCCATAATCAAGCCGATGTCGCCGCTTCCCAAGATGAAAACGCGCCGACCGACCATATAGCCGTCGAGGTTCATGTAATGCTGCGCCAGCCCGGCGGTCATGACGCCGGCCGGTCGGTCGCCGGGGATTCGGATTGCCCCGCGCGTCCGTTCGTCGGCGCCGGTGGCGCAGATGACCGCCTTGGCGCGCGCCCGGCGGCATCCGTACTTTTCTCCGGAATAGTAGATTTCTTTTTCGGGGGTGATCTTTAAGACCATTGCGCCGCAGCGCAGGTCGATTCCCGTTTTGCGCGATTCGATCAGGGCGCGTTCGGCGTATTCCGGGCCGGTCAGTTCTTCCTTGTAGCGGTGGAGTCCGAACCCGTTATGCACGCATTGAAGGAGGATGCCTCCCGGAAAATCTTCTTTTTCGAGGACGAGAATCCGCCCGACGCCGGCTTCGGCCGCCGCACCTGCCGCGGCCAGACCCGCCGAACCGGCTCCGATGATGACCAGGTCGAACGTTTCGGTTCGGAGAGGATCAGCCGCCATCGGCCCCTCCGATCTTTTCAAGAAGTATTTCGGTTCCGGGAGATTTCAGCGGGATCTCTTCCGGCTTCCGGCCGAGTTCGCGCGCCAGGATCTTGACGACCTGGGGCTGGCAGAACCCTCCCTGGCATTTCCCGAATCCGGGACGAGTCCGTTTCTTGACTCCGTCGACCGTCGTCGCGCCGCTGGGGCGTCGGATCGCGTCGACGATTTCTCCTTCCGAGACGTCTTCGCAGCGGCAGACGATCCGCCCGTACGAGGGGTGTTCGGCGACAAACTTCGCGCGTTCGTCCGGCGCCATCCGATGGAGCCGGACGCGGGGCGGACATACGGGATTGAAGTCGGGGTTCTCTTCGAGCGGAAGATCTTCCCGCAGGAGCGCGGCGGCTTTTTCGGCAATGGCGAAACAGGCGGTCAGACCGGGCGACTGAATTCCGAGAAGATTGACCAGACCGGGGGCGGGCCGGTCGATCACGAACTCGCCCCGCTTTTCGACCGCCCGGAGTCCGGCGAACTGGCGGATGATCTGCCGCGTCGGAATCGAGGGGACAAGTTTCTGCGCCGAGGCGAGAACCTGCGCCAGAGTCTCGTCGGTGGTGGCGAAATCGTCTTTTCGGTCCGTGAACTCGGCCGACGGGCCGACCAGATAGTTGCCGTGGGTCGTCGGCGAGACGAGGATTCCTTTTCCCTTTTCGGTCGGGACGGTAAAGATCGTGTGATGCAGGAATTCGGGGTCGAAGTGATCCAGAACGAAATATTCCCCTTTGCGGGGGCGGATTTCGTAGTCGGCCGGCTTGCCCAGTTCGGCAAGCGCGTTATTGGCGAGCGTGTCGGCGTGAAGCCCGGCGGCGTTGATGACCGCGAGGGTGCGGTAGACGCCGCGGTCGGTCGTGACGGCGTAACCGCCGTCGGGATGGGGCGCGATCCGCGTGACTTCTTCGTTCAGACGGAGCGCGACGCCGTTTTGAACCGCGTTTTCGGCCAGCGCCGCCGTCAGTTCGAACGGATTGACGATCCCCGCGGTCGGCGCGAAGAGCGCGCATCGGACTTCGGGGGTGAGGTTCGGCTCGCGCCGCAGGACGGCGTCGCGGCTTAGGATCTCGACCGGCACGCCGTTCTGCGCGGCGCGCACGGCGAGTTCTTCGATGACGGGAATCTGATCGTCGTCGGTCGCCAGGGTCAGGGAGCCGATCATTTTCAGATCGACGTCGAGCTGTCGGCAGAATTCGGGGAAGAGACGGTTTCCGGCGACGTTCATCTTCGCTTTCAGACTCCCCGGAGTCGGGTCGTAACCGGAATGGACGATCGCCGAATTCGCCGCCGAAGTTATGAGGCCGACGTCGTTTTCCCGTTCGAGGAGGAGAAGTCGGAGCCGGTACCGCGACAGAGTCCGGGCGGCCGCAGCGCCGATCACGCCTGCGCCGATAATCACACAGTCATACACGTCGGAATACTTTTGCTTTTCACTGCCCATCACCGGGTTATTTTAACCGGTTCGAACCGATATGGCAATATTTGTTGGCGAAAACGACAGGAGTGTTTTCGCCGTCCGCGGCGCGACGAACGGGCGAATTCCCCCTTTCGGGCGGTTTGCGGTGAACCGAAATGTTCCTGTCTGAAAAAGTTTAGGCTGACCGAAAATTTTTAACGGTGTTTTTTCTTTGAGTCTTGTTTTTCCGAGTCCGAACTGCCGCGGATGTCGGGAAGTCCCCGAAAATTCCCTGTGCGCCGGCCCTAAAAAAAACTGAAAACCCCGTTTTTTCCTCGAACCGCCCTTTTAATTTTCCTTAATTCCTTCATAATGGATTCGTGATATTGAATAGATGTTTGGTTCCTATCAAACATAGTGTTTGTTCACACTTCAGGTTAGTTGAAAGGTAGTAGTATGAACAGTTCAGTCTCGATCATTGAAGAAGTTCAGAAGATTCTGGCCCGTTATCCGAACGCCGGCCGGGATCAGCTGATCCCGATTCTTCAGGAAATCCAGGGCGCGTGCGGGTATCTTTCCCGCGAAGCCGTGGTAGAGGTCGGCAAACAGCTCCACATTCCGACGAGCAAAATTTACGGTGTTGCCACCTTCTATAACCAGTTTCGTTTCTCTGCCCAGGGGAAATACCACATTCAGATCTGCCGCGGAACCGCGTGCCACGTCAAGGGTTCGGCGGCGATTCTCGACGCCCTCGTTCGCGAACTGAAGATCAATCCGGGTGAAACCACCCGCGACGGCCTTTTCAGCCTGGAAATCGTCGCCTGCATCGGCGCGTGCGGACTGGCTCCTGTGATGAATATTTCGAACAACTTCCATGCCAAGCTGACCACGCAGTCGATCCCCGGTATCATCAAGTCGTACCGCAGCCAGGCCGCCGAGGCCTGATGCGCAAGGCTTCTTTTCCGCCGTCCGGCGGAGAGGATGACACCGGCCTTTCTCCAATCAATCAAAACACTCCACTTAAGGCAGAGAAATAAAATGGAACAAGTAAAACCTCTTGACACTGAATTTCTTTCCTGGGCTCTGGGCGATACAAGCAATCTGACGCCGCAGCAGGCTCAGAAACTTTCGATCCTCCGGCGGGAAGATGTCGAAAAGCCGACGTTCTACGTCGGAACCGGAACGTGCGGTCTGGGCGCCGGCGCCGCCGATACCCTGGAAGCCGTGAAAACGTTCGTGAAGGAAAACAACCTTGACGCCGATATCGTCGAAGTCGGCTGCGTCGGTCTGTGCGCCGTCGAGCCGATCGTCGACGTTCAGCTTCCCGGTAAGAACCGGATCGCGTTCCAGCAGATGACAAAAGACGCGACCCCCGCGGTTCTCGATGCGATCGTCAATAAGGGCGAAATCGTCGCCGATCATGTGATGGGGCAGTACCGCAATGAAAAGACCGCCGCCTGGGACGGCGCCATTTTCATCGACGAACATCCCTTCTTCGCCCCGCAGACCCGTTGGGTTCTGGCCAACTGCGGTCTGATGAATCCGGGAAGTCTTGAAGAATATATCGCCCGCGGCGGTTACCGCGCGCTGAAAAAGACCCTGACCGAAAAGGTTTCTCCCGACGACATCTGCAAAGAGGTCCTCGAAAGCGGTCTGCGCGGACGCGGCGGCGGCGGGTTCCCCGCCGGACGCAAATGGATGTTCGCGCGCGCCAACGAAGAAACCCACCGTTACCTGATCTGCAACGCCGACGAAGGCGACCCGGGTGCGTTTATGGACCGCGCGGTCATCGAAGGCGACCCGCACCGCCTCCTCGAAGGGATGGCGCTGGCCGCCTACGCCATCGGCGCTCAGAAAGCGTATATCTACATTCGAGCCGAATATCCGCTGGCGATCGCCCGTCTGCGCGTCGCGATCGCCGAAGCGAAGGCGAACAACCTTCTGGGCGACAACATCCTGGGTTCGGACTTCTCGCTCGAGATGGTCATCAAGATGGGCGCCGGCGCGTTCGTCTGCGGCGAAGAAACCGCGCTGATTCACAGTATCGAAGGGAAGCGCGGGATGCCTCGTCCGCGTCCGCCGTTCCCCGCTGTCAGCGGTCTGTTCGGGTATCCGACGATCATCAACAACGTCGAAACGCTCGCCAACGTCGCCGCGATCGTCGATAAGGGCGCGAAATGGTTCAACGCCATCGGTACCGAAGGGAGTAAGGGAACCAAGGTCTTCGCCCTTTCCGGCAAGGTTAAGCGGACCGGTCTGGTCGAAGTCGCGATGGGAACCACGATCCGCGACGTCATCTTCTCGATCGGCGGCGGGATCGCCAACGACAAGGCCTACAAAGCGGTTCAGATCGGCGGTCCTTCGGGCGGCTGCATCCCCGAATCGCACATCGATATCGAAATCGACTACGAATCGCTCAAGACGGTCGGCGCCATCATGGGGTCCGGCGGTCTGGTGGTGATGGACGAAGACAACTGCATGGTCGACGTGGCCAAGTTC
>CACXFR010000056.1 GCA_902766935.1 uncultured Planctomycetota bacterium
GAAGGTCAAGAATTTCCCCTTCCTGATGGGGCAGGGGTGCTGGCTCGACAGCGACAAGCTCTCGCCGGAAGACGAAGTCGGCGAAGTCTTGAAGCACGGGACGTTCTCGATCGGGTTCATCGGTCTGGCCGAAACGCTCAAGGCCCTGATCGGATTCCATCACGGCGAGAGCGAAACCGCCCAGAATCTGGGGTTGGAAATCGTCACGTTCATGCGCCAGAAGGTTGACAGCTTCTCGCGCAAGATGGGGCTCAACTTCACCCTCCTGGCGACCCCCGCCGAAGGACTTTCGGGCCGTTTCGTCCGGATCGACCGGAAACGGTTCGGGAAGATCGAAGGGGTGACCGACCGCGACTATTACACCAACAGTTTCCACGTTCCGGTCTATTACAACATTACCGCCTACGATAAGATCCGCATCGAAGCGCCGTATCACGCGCTGACCAACGCCGGTCATATCACCTATGTTGAGGTCGACGGCGACATTTCGTGCAATCCCGAAGCTTTCGAAAATATCGTCCATATGATGCGCAAGGCGGGGATCGGCTACGGCGCGATCAACCATCCGGTCGACCGCGACCCGGTCTGCGGCTATACGGGGATTATCAACGATAAATGTCCGAAGTGCGGCCGCGAAGAGGGCGATCAGCCGTTCGAACGGATCCGCCGGATCACCGGGTATCTTGTCGGAACCCTCGATCGATTCAACAACGCGAAACGGAAGGAAGTCGAAGACCGTGTCAAACATGCCCACTGACACCATCCTTGTCGCGGGCATTGAGCCGGAATCGATTACCGACGGGCCGGGGGTGCGTTTCGTGGTTTTCACCCAAGGGTGCACCCACGACTGCCCCGGTTGCCACAATCCCGAGACGCATGCCCTTTCGGGGCGCGGCACCCCGATGACCGTCGACGAGCTCTACGCCCGAATCGCAGCCGACCCGCTCGTTTCCGGGGTGACCTTTTCGGGAGGGGAACCTCTCCTGCATGCCGGCCCCCTTTCGAAGCTCGCGAAGAAATGCCGCGCCGACGGCAAAAACGTGATCGTCTACACCGGGTATCTCTACGAACAGATACTCGAGGCGGCGAATCCCGACTGGAACGCCCTGCTGGCCGAGACCGATATTCTGGTCGACGGCCCGTATGTCGAGGCGCAGCGCTCGCTGGCGATCCATTTCCGCGGGTCACGGAACCAGCGAGTCTTCTTTCTGACCGAGTGCGGCAAGTCGTTCGAGAAGCGGTTTTAGACTGTCCTTTCCGCCGCGGTGACCCGTCCGGGCCGCATGCGCCGATGGCCGTGCGGCTCCTTTCTTTCTGCGCTTTTCAAAAAATCAGGCCAAGCGGCGTTGAAACTGCAAGTTTCCGTGCGGCGTCGGGACGGATGCGGTTTCCGCCTTTTTCCCGTTCCGGTCGAAAATTCCGGGTCTCTTGAGAAAGCCGGATACGGCGGCTAAAATGAAGCTGTTGGTCCGTTGAGACGCAGATTGTTCCCGGTCCCCGAAAGTGCCTGCCCGCCGGCCTTCCGCATTTTTTTGCCGCCGCGGAAGACCGAGATGCGGCTGTGGTGTGATACCGTCTGAAAGGAATTTGAGATGATACGAAACAGATCCGCCGCTTTTGTACTCACCGCGATCCGCATGGCAGCGTTACTTTTGGTTTTTGCGGGGAGTCTGTTTGCCGCCGACGCGTTTCGGACGGAGATCGAAAACGACTGGCAGCTTCAGGAATCTCATTCCGGCCGCGGTATCGACTCGCCCGATGCGCTCCGCAGCCTTTTGGAGCGCGGCGACGCTGTGATTGACCGGCTCGAAGAAGAGGAACTCGTTTCCGAAGAGGCGCTCGAAAAGGTGAAGCCCCTGTTCGGTGCCGTTGACCGCAGTGCGATCGAATCCCTTTCGGATCGGCAGCGGCGCGAGCTTTACCTTACGCTCCGCTGGGCGCTGCGCGATCTTCTTTTCCGGAATTCTCTTTTTGCGGGCAGACCGCTTCTTTTTGTTAAGCGCGAACGGTTCGTCTGCCAGATGCTTCACGAGTATCTCTCGTACTTTTACCGGTATTCCGGAATCTGCGGCGGCGGGATATTCCTGCTGAAAGAACCCGGTTTTTCCTTTGAAACAGAGGATCTGACCGGCGGAAAGCTTCCGCTCGGCACGATCTCGACCATGAGCCTCTCCTACGACGCGAATACGGTTTACTTCTCCTTTGCGGATCTCTCCAAGTTTACCGACGGAACCCAGCCGGTTAAGCTTTACGGCGCCGAATTCGGGGATTATTCCGC
>CACXFR010000057.1 GCA_902766935.1 uncultured Planctomycetota bacterium
CGTTCCCCCTGCGCGCCGAAGAGCCCGCCTCCGCGCCGTCCGCCCCTCCGGCGAAAATGACCCTCACCATCGACGGCAAACCGATCCCGCCGACCAACGGCACCGTGGCCGGCGTCTGGTTCTTCGCCGACTTCGACGGGGAAAAACAGTCCCAGCTCCTCCTCCTCGGTCACGAAAACGCCGGCCCAAGCGGCAAACCGAACTACCGTCTTTACGCCGACCTCGTTCCGGGCGAAGAGGTCGCGTTCAATTTCGCGGCGGCGCAGGGGGTCGATTTCCGCCGCGACGGCGGCGAAGGGGTCACCGTCGGCCTTCGGCCCGAGGGCGGGCGGATGCGGCTCACGCTCCGTGCCGAAACGGCCCCCGCTTTCATCAAGCTTTCGGAATTCACGTCGGCCGGAACGCCGATCTCCCTCGATCCCGAACGGCGCGTCATCGATGTCAATCCGATCCCGACGTCGCCGAATATGACGCCTCGTCTGACCGAACAGCTCATCGAATGGGACTGGCGGATGCAGGACGGAATCGAAACGCCGCGCGAATGCCGCACGTTCCGGCAGGCGATCGCCAAACGTCTGCCGCAATGCGAGGCGATGCTCGCCGACCAGGCCGAGAACGCCGAGACCGACGAGGAGGAAACCCTCTTCGCCTCGTTCGAGGAAGAATGCGCCGTCCTCTCCGGCCGGCTTGACGAACTCAACGCCGACCCGAACACCGCTGACACCTACTATCAGGACCTCTGGCGCGACCTTCACCGCCTTCACCGCAAGGCGACCCTGGCGAACCCGAAATTCAACACCGGTCCGCTCGTCTTCGCCAAACACGTCCCGACCGTCGCCAGTCATCAGCTGACGCAGTCCTACGGCTTTTTAACGCGTCCGGGGGGCGGCATTTTCGTCCTCGACGAGCCGGGCAAATCGATGGACGTCCGATCGCTCACCGCCGAATTCCCCAACGGCGGATTCCTGTATCCTTCGGTTTCCTACGACGGCAAATCGATTCTCTTCTCCTTCTGCGCCGCCGAACGCGCGCCCGACAAATGGTCCTTCCCCGACACCTGGGGGCAGTATCAGCATATCTGGAAAATGGACGCCGACGGGCAGAATCCCGTTCAGCTGACCAGCGGCTGTTACGACGATTTCGCCCCGCGCGAACTCCCCGACGGCAAGATCGTCTTCTCGTCGACCCGGCGCGGCGGATTCCACCGCTGCGGTATGGGCCCCTGCCCCGTCTTTACCCTGGCGACGATGAACCCCGACGGCACCGACGTCCATCCGATTTCCTATCACGAAACGCACGAATGGACGCCCGACGTGATGAACGACGGGCGGGTCATTTACACGCGCTGGGACTACGTCGACCGCGACGCGGTCTACTACCAGAACCTCTGGACCACCCGTCCCGACGGTACCGACGTCCGCATCTATTACGGGAACAACACGTTCAATCCGAACGGCGTCTGGGAACCGAAATCGATTCCCGGCTCGAGTAAGATCATGGCGATCGGCGGTCCTCATCACGGAATGAGCGCCGGCTCGGTCATGCTGTTGGACAACTCCCGCGGAGTCGACGGTTCCGAGGCGGTCACGCGCCTGACCCCCGAAGTTCTTTATCCGGAAGACGAAGTTCCCCTGCCGATGGGCCGGCAGGGCACCGACTTCAACCGGTTCGACGAGGAGATCACCAGCGTCTGGAACGCCAACCGTCCGGACGACCGTCCCGCCGACCGCGTTACCGAGCAGCCGGAAGAGCAGCTCCGCTGGCCTGTTCACGTCTTTAAAGCCCCGTTCCCCCTTTCCGAGACGTATTTCATCGCGTCCTATTCGTTCGACAAGCTGATCGGCGAGATCGGCTCGAACATCCCGAACCAGTTCGGCATTTATTTCTGCGACGCGTTCGGCGGCCGCGAGCTGATCTACCGCGACCCGAACATCTCGAGCGTCTGGGCCATGCCGCTCGCGCCGCGTCCCGCGCAGCCGAAATACATTTCGACCCTTCCCGAACCGGCCGAACCGGACGGCACGCTCAAGCCCGCCCAGTTCTTCATTCAGAACGTCTACGAATCCTGGCCGTTC
>CACXFR010000058.1 GCA_902766935.1 uncultured Planctomycetota bacterium
ACGTTGTTGTCGAGGGTCCGAATCCCTTCGCCCGCTCTTTTTTTTGAGGCAGTCTTACCGGTTGCCCGGTTGTGACTTCGCCGGGCGTGGTCGTTTGAAACCGGGGCGTTGCCCGCGGTTCTCCCCTGTGTGAGTTACAGCTTCAATTTTGGTGAACCTGAAGTGATTGCCTTTGGGCTCCCTCTGAATCCGGTTCAGTGAAAAGCCGTTTTCACCAAAACGGCTTTTTTTCTCAGTCGGTGAATTTGGGATCTTCACTTCAGGTTTTTTTGTTTACCTCTGGACCCTGTCAAACCGGAATGAACTCACATGGCTGAATCCGAAAACATCCAAGCCGATCTCCCCGAAACCGACGCTGTCAAACTCGACATGCAGGCTGAAATCAAAGAAATCAGCTCCTGCCAGCGTCACGTCAAAGTCACCGTCGCGGCCGAAGAAGTCGCCAAGTACTATAACCGCGAGGTCGACGATTTCTGCGACAAAGCGATCGTTCCCGGCTTCCGCGTCGGGAAGGCTCCGCGCAAGGTCATCGAAAAGAAATTCAAGAAAGAAATCAACGACCGCGTCAAGCAGGGGCTTCTCCTCGACTCCCTCGCGCAGGTCAACGATTCCGAAGACATCGTTCCGATCAGCGAGCCGGATCTTGACGTCCGTTCTGTTGTCGTTCCCGACGAAGGGCCGTTTGTCTACGAGTATGACATCGAGGTTCGGCCGGTCTTTGACGTTCCGAATTGGAAGGGTCTGAAGATCAACCGCCCGGTCCGCGAGTTCAGCGACGCCGATATCGACAATTCCATCGAGGTCCTTCGGAACAACCACGGTTCTCTCGTCGAAAGCGACGAACCGGCGAAAGACGGCGATTACATCGTGACCAAGCTGGTCTTCTCGCACGAAGGGAAGACGGTCTCGTCGGCCGACAACGAAACGATCCGGATCCGTCCGACCCTTTCGTTCCACGACGGCGCCATCGAGGGGTTCGATAAACTGATGAAGGGCGTTCGTCCGGGCGACGTCCGCACGACCAAGGTCAAGCTTACCGAGAACACCCCCAACAAGGAGCTCAGCGGCAAGGAGATCGACGCCCAGTTTACCATCAGCGCCGTCAAGGTTCTTCAGCTGCCCGAAATCAACGACGATTTCATCTACGAAATCGGCGGTTTCGAATCGATGGGGGATTTCCGCGACGCCGTCCTCGACGTGCTTAAGCGTCAGCTCGAGCACGAGCAGCGTCAGCAGGCTCGCGCCCAGATCACCGACGCGCTCACCAAAGGCGCCGACTGGGAACTTCCTCCCGCGCTCCTCGAACGCCAGGCGAGACGCGAACTCCAGCGCGCGATTCTCGAACTCCGCCGCAGCGGGTTCTCGGAGGGCCAGATCGCCTCGCAGATCAACTTCCTCCGTCAGAACAGCCAGGCTCAGACGGCCAAAGCCCTGAAAGAACACTTCATCCTCGAAAAGATCGCCGATAACGAAAACATCACCGACGAGCAGATCGATTACGATACCGAAATCGCCCTGATCGCGGCGCAGTCGAACCAGAGTCCGCGCCGGGTGCGCTCCCGTCTCGAAAAGGCGGGCGAAATGGACATCCTCCGGAACCAGATCATCGAACGGAAGGTCATCGATCTGATCCTTTCCGAAGCGAAATTCAAAGACGTTCCCTACGAAATGAAATCCGAAGAGGAAGAAGCCTTGAACCGCCCCGCCGGAAGCGACGAGCGCGAAGAGGAAATCCCCGAGGTGAGCGAAGAAGAAGCGAAAGAAGCCGCCCGCGAAGCGGCCAGCGAACCTCGGATGAAGAAAGACTGACCGCTTTTTTCACCGGAACGGCACGGCGGAAAGTACCTGCGGGTGCTTTCCGCTTTTTTCTCGGTTTTTCGCGTTGCTGCCGTCTCGTTTCTCTGAAATTCCTCTTGCCGAAAACGGGGAAAAAGGTAAAAATAAAGGGTGATTCCTTTTCGGATCTCCGGCCCCTCCGATAAGCCCCGCTTACGGGCCGATTTGATTTTTTTCATCGTCAACAATCACGCCGATCAGGCACAGATAACCCAGTAGTTACGGTAATGATGACACCATTTGATCCCAACTCGTACGGTGTGCCCCAAAGCTCGTACGGAGACTATCAGCGTCAGCGGAATATGACCGTCGGCGACCTGCTTCTCGACAACAGAATCATCTTTCTGCAGGGGGAAATCAACAACGGTTCGGCGAACGAACTGATTATGAAACTCCTCTATCTGCAGAGCGTCGGCAACAAGAAGGATATTAATTTCTATATCAATTCCCCCGGCGGTTCGGTCTCGGCGATGCTGGCGGTCTACGACACGATGCGGATGCTCTCCTGCCCGGTCGCCACCTTTTGCGTCGGCCTGGCGGCCAGCGGCGGCGCGGTTCTCCTGGCGGGGGGGACCAAGGGAAAACGGTTCGCGCTTCCCCACTCGAAGATCATGATCCATCAGCCGTGGGGCGGGGTGAGCGGCCAGGTTTCGGACATTGAAATCCAGGCTCAGCAGATTCTGCAGGATCGCGAGACGCTCAACCAGGTTCTCGCCGAACATACCGGCAAGTCGGTCGAGCAGATCGCCAAAGACACCGACCGCGATTACTATCTGACCGCGCAGGAGGCGAAAGAGTACGGCCTGGTCGACGAAGTCCTCACGTCGCAGAAGCCGAAGACCGAAGATGAGTGACTTTCCCGGACGGAGCCGCTAACCGCGCCGCCGACCCGGCGCTTCATCGAAAGCAGAAACAAAAAGGTTTTTTGAATATGTACGTTCCCTATGTGATTGAAAAGAACGGTCGCGACGAGCGGGCGATGGATATTTACAGCCGCCTGCTGAAAGACCGGATCATTTTCCTCGGTACTCAGGTCAACGACGAGTCGGCGAACGCGATCGTCGCCCAGCTCCTCTTCCTCAATTCCGAAGATCCGACGGCCGACGTTCACCTCTATATCAATTCCCCCGGCGGTTCGGTTACCGCGGGATTGGCGATCTACGACACGATGCAGTATATCAGCTGCGACGTGGCGACCTACTGCATCGGCCAGTGCGCCTCGATGGGGGCGGTTCTTCTGACCGCCGGAGCCGCCGGAAAACGGTTCGCCCTGCCGAACTCGCGGATTATGATTCATCAGCCTCTGGCGGGAATGGAAGGGACCGCCGAAGAGATTCTGATTCACGCGCGCGAGTTCAAGAAGATCAAAGAGAAGATGAACGGCATCCTCTTAAAGCATACCGGCAAACCGCTCGATCAGATTGAGCACGACACCGACCGCGACCGCTTTATGTCGGCCGAAGAGGCGCGCGATTACGGTCTGATCGACCAGGTCATTGAAAAGGCCCCCGCGCCGAAGAAGTAGTTTCGGCGCCTTTCCCGAAGAACCACCCTCGGAGTACGAAGTCCAAACCCGGCGCGTCACGAAGACGCGCAAAACGCGGAGTATCAGGGATGACAAAACAGATCTTTCCGGCCTGTACGGCTTTCCTTCTTCTGATCCTTGTGGTCGGCTGCGGTCCGACGCGTAAAGAGTACGCGATCAACGAAGCGCTCCTGATCGATCAGACGCGGATGCTCGAAGACCAGCTCTACAGGGCTCACTTTGAGATTCAGAATCTGCAGGACGAAAACGCCCGTCTTCGACGGCGTCTGGGGGAACCGGAAAAGGCGAAGGCGTCCCCCGTTCCGTTCGAACAGAAGCCGTCCAAGCCGGCCGAGGAGCAGGGAAAAGGGGGCTTGCCGAACGGCACAGTCGAGAGTCCCGAATATCCGCAGCCGGGGATCGACGGATTTAATTTCGACCAGCCTTCCACCCAGTTTCCGCCGGCGCAGCCTTCCACCCAGTATCCGCCGGGGGCCAACCGCTACCGCGTCGCCCAGCGGGGAACGGTGCGCCGGCCGGCGGCGATCCGCACGGCGGCGCCCTATTATCCCGCGCAAAGCGGACAGGGGCGGGCTCGCTGACACGCCCTCCGCGGCGCGGAGAAATAAAAAAGCTCGATCTGCAGGATCGAGCTTTTTTTAATGCGCAGCCGGAAGGTTCCGGGGTCAGACGGTCGTGCTTTCGGAAATCTTCACGGGTATCTCGAGACCGGGAAAAGCCGGGGCGACGTGCCGCTTCGTCATTTCCCAGGAGGCGAACGGCGCGTATTCCCCGCGGCATTCGGGTTCCTGAGGAAGAACCGTTTCATGGCAGCGGAAATAATCTTCCTCTTTTGCCTCCAAACAGCGCGCCATTTCGGCGATCACAAACAGTTCGATCGGGCGGATCATCGTGCCGTCCGGCAGATCGTCGATGGATAAACCGTACCGACGGACGATCCGGTCGAGACGGCGGTCGGCAAGATCCAGACAGGCAAAAAACCGTTC
>CACXFR010000059.1 GCA_902766935.1 uncultured Planctomycetota bacterium
CTCGGCCTTCTTTTGGGCGACCTGCCCGTCCTCGTCGATGCGGAGATGTTCGGCGGCCAGCGCGTTGACCGGCTCGATCATCACGCCCCCCCCGACGGGGAACGAAACGGTGTTCTTACCGTGCGAGATGATGTTGACCGCGGTCTCGGCCTGCTTGACCGGCTGAACGGTTTCCACCGAGAACGACTCTTCACTGCCGAAGAAATCCATCGGCCAGTCCGCCTTGGTGTAGATGTCTTCTTTCTGGAGCCACGCGGCGACGACCGACATGTCGATCAGGTTCCGCAGATCGGCGTAGACCGGAACGACCGAGGCGATCTTCGCGAAATGCTCGGTGAAGCTCTTTGTGTAGCCGCGGCTCGCCTTGTTCGCCTTGCCGGTGGCGAACCGTTTTCCCTGCGAGGCGACGAGTTCGTCTTCGCCGACCAGTTTCACGCCGTCCCCCTGGATGGCGATCCCGAGCCCGTCCTTCGCCTGAACGACGCAGTCGTAGTCGGGCTGGAAGTACCAGCGGACCAGCGCGTTTTTGGCCATCGCCTGCGGGTTCGACTTTTCGACGTAGTTGGTCATCGCGACCGGCTTCTCTTCCAGGCCGATCCCGATCAGCTTCATCCGGTAGTCGGCGGCGACCAAGGTCAGCGCGAAGTGGGTGTTCGGCGCGATTCCCCAGACGTTGACGTCCTGCAGACCGAGCGACTCGCGGATCCCTTCGGCGTAATCCTCGACCTGGGCGGCGTCTTCGACGTTCGGCTGCGCGGCGGTGCGGAGGAATTTCTGCATCTCGGCGAGCCCCTCTTTGGTCGGGTCGATCGAACAGCCGATCAGCCGGGTTGGCGCGCTGTTGGCCGGATAGGCGCGCAGAGCGACGACCAGATCCGAAAGCTTCAGAGTCGGCCGGCCGCTTTCAATGCCGAGCTGCGACTGTTCGATTCCCGGTTCCCACCCTTCGGCGGGCCCGGCGATCACGATATCTTTCGTTTCGGGGTAGAAGAAAACATATTCGATCTTTTCAAGGCCGGCCAGATTTTCCATTTCGGGCGTCACCGTCCCGCCGTTCTCTTTGATCGCTTTTTCGAGGCGCTTGAGCGAAACTTTTCGGTAGGCGCTCGGCTTTTTCATTTCGCTCGGAATCCCCTGATAAGCGGCTTCCTGACGCGCGCGGTCCACGATGTTCTCGGCGTCGGACGCTTTGAAGAGGACGCCGTCGGCCAGCGCAACGCCGGAAAGGGAGGAGTAGGTCGAACCGCCGCCGTATCCCCCGCCGTAACCGCCGCCGCTGCGGCCGCCGTAACCGCCCCCGCCGTATCCGCCGCCGCTGCGGCCGCCGTATCCGCCCCCGCCGTATCCGCCGCGGCTGCCGCCGCCGTATCCGCCCCCGCCGTATCCGCCGCCGTATTGAGCGTTGAGCGACGCGGCCGAAAGCGCGATCATCGACAGAAGCGCGACTCCTACGGCAAAACGACCAAACAACGTCTTCATTCTCATAAACCTGCCTCTGGATCTTCTCTTGCTGAACGCGGCACCTTCCGTCGGCTCCCGACGGGAAGACCGCGGAAATGTCGTCGGTTTTCTGCTTTTTATTTCGGATTATTCGGGGTCAATCCTCAAATTTCAAAGAGAATACCCCTCCAGTTTATTATTATATATGGTTAAAATAGGCAAGACAAGCAAGAATAGAGAAAACTCGTGAATTTTGACGAAAGAGATTCCGAAGACTTGGCTTTATGACGGTTATGTCGGTTCAACAGAAAAGAATCGCGGAAGGAACGGCACTTCTTCGATATATAATGGGCGGAGCAAGGTTTTTCGGCGGCCGCCGGCGCCGCCGCTCGCCTTGATGTCTTTAACGCGAAAAGAGGATTCCATGAGCTCGCCGATGCCCGATTCTTCCCGTCTGGCCCCCCTTCTGAAAGGGTGCCGCCGCCCGGTCGTCGTGGTCGGCAGCGGCGTCTTCGGGAGCGTCGTCGCCGAACGGCTGGCCGCCGACGCGGGCCGCGAGGTCTTCGTTCTGGAAAAGCGCGCGCACGTCGGGGGAAACTCCTACTCGGAGAGGGATCCGGAGACGGGGATCGAAGTCCACCGATACGGTTCGCACATCTTTCACACGAAGTCGGAAAAGGTCTTCGCGTACATCTCGCGGTTCGCCCGGCTGAACACCTATCGGCACAAGGTTCTGACGACCAGCGGCGGGCGCGTCTACGCGATGCCGATTTCGCTTATGACGATCAACGCCTTTTTCGGCGGGAACCTCCGCCCGGACGAAGTCGACGCCTTTCTGGCCGACTCGACGAAAAAGTATCGGGGCGTCGAGCCGTCGAACCTCGAAGAGAAGGCGGTCTCGCTGATCGGCGAGGACTTGTACCGCGCGTTCATCCGCGGCTATACGGCGAAGCAATGGGGGCGCGACCCGAGGGAGCTCCCCGCCGAGATCATCACGCGCCTGCCGGTGCGTCACAATTACAACACGGATTATTTCAACGACCCGTATCAGGGAATTCCTCTCGACGGGTACGGCAGGCTCTTTGAAAACCTGTTGAGCCATACAAATATACATGTGTTTCTGAACACCGACTATTTCGACGTTCGAAGCGTCATTCCGGATTCCGCCGAAGTCGTCTGGACGGGCGCGGCCGACCGGCTGCTCGACTATAAATACGGACGGCTCGAATGGCGATCGCTCCGTTTCGAGTGGGAGACGGCCGACGTCGAGGATTGGCAGGGGACGGCGGTCATGAACTACGCCGACGAAGACGTTCCCTGGACCCGAATCCACGAGTTCAAGCACTATCACCCCGAACGCCCCGTTTTCGCTTCCGCCAAAACCGTTCTCTGCAGGGAGTTCCCGGCGGCGTGGAAACCGGGCGACGAGGCGTATTACCCGATCAACGACGACCGCAACCGCGAGCTCTATAAAAAATACGCCGACGAAATCTCCCGCCGCCCCGGCTGGCATCTGGGGGGACGGCTCGGCGCGTATCAATACTGGGATATGGACAAGGCGGTCGAAAAAGCGCTTGAGTTATACGAAAACGCCTTCCGCCCGTAAACGAAAATGACCGAAGACCTTTCCCCCGAACAGACCCGCGCCGAACCCGGCGCGCC
Source organism: uncultured Planctomycetota bacterium (assembly GCA_902766935.1). GTDB lineage: Bacteria > Planctomycetota > Planctomycetia > Pirellulales > Thermoguttaceae > RUG695. The sequence goes on from CACXFR010000059.1 coordinate 3,103, forward strand.
CGCTCCCTCTCCGATGGGACAGCTGATCCGCTACTGCCTGATCGGCGTGACGGGAGCTTCGCTCGACGCGGTTCTCTTCTGGCTGATGACCCGCGCGGGCGTCTATTATCAGCTCGCCAACTTTATCAGCGTCACCTGCGGAATCGTCAACAATTTCTTTCTCAACGCTTTCTTCAACTTCAAAACAAAAAACCGGCTCCTGCGCCGATTCTGCAGTTTTTACGCGATCGGGATGCTCGGCTGGGGGGTCAGCGCGCTGCTCCTCTGGCTCTTTATCGAGAAGTGGGGTTTACAGCCGTTCACCTCGAAACTGATGATCATCTTCATCGTCACCGCACTTCAGTTTACGCTGAACAAAACCATCACCTTCGCCCGAAAAGCGGGCGGAGCCGACTGACTTCGGAGGGCACTCATGCTTGACTTGGCTGTCGTCATTCCCGTCTACAACGAAGAGGCGTGCATCGTTTCGGTTCTGGAGAAGTGGACCGCCGCACTCGACCGGCTCGGAATTGATTACCGGATCGACGCGTATAACGACGGCTCGCGCGACAATTCGCTCGCCGTCATGCGCGCCGCCGAACCGGATTTCGGCGGCCGGGTC
>CACXFR010000060.1 GCA_902766935.1 uncultured Planctomycetota bacterium
ATCGTTCTGGCCGGCGCGCCGCTTGAGATCACCGAAGGGATCGCCGTCGATGCCGGTTCGGTCGGCGGAATCACGATCGACGCCGGCGGGAAGAGCCGCGTCATCAGCGTCACCGGCGGAGACGCCGACCGTCCCGCGGCGCTGATCGGTCTGACCGTCACCGGGGGGAACGTCGAAGACGACGGCGACGAAGACATCCACGCCAGCGGAGGGGGCGGGATTTTCAACAACGGCACACTCAGAATCGTCAACACGGTCGTTTTCGGGAATACCGCGTGCGGATTCGGCGGCGGGATTGACAACGACGGCGACATGACGGTCGTCAACTCGACCGTCGCGGGGAACGCCGCGCCCGGATTCGGGGGCGGGATCGCCAACGTCGACGGCCGGCTGACGCTCGTCAACTCGATCGTCTCGTGCAACCGCGCCAACACCAACGGCGACCTGGGGGCGTATTACTTTTCCGGAAGGAACAACATCGTCGGCGCCGACCCCGGCTTTGCCGTCCCTCCGGTTTTTGAATCGGACGAGCTCGCGAATCGGGACGCCGTTGACCTTACGCTCAGAGTGGGAAGCTGGGCGATCGACCGCGGCGCGAACGACGCCGTCGAAACCGAAACCGATCGCGCCGGAAACCCGCGCGCGTACGCCGCGGCGAAAGGCCCCGCGACGGTCGATATCGGCGCGTACGAATACCAAAGGCGCGTCGAAAGGGAGGCGCCTTCGACCGTCGTGACCACGCCGCTCGACAACCTCGACGCGGCCGACGGCCTCACCTCGCTGCGCGAGGCGATCCTCTGCGCCGGGCCGGGCGACGCCGTCACGTTCGACTCTTCGCTCGGGGGCCGCACGATCACTCTCGGCGGTTCGGAGCTTGAAATCGACAAAATCATCACCATCGACGCCTCTTCGGTCGGCGGGGTGACGATCGACGCCGGCGGAAAGAACCGCGTCTTTCGCGTCGGCTGCGGCGAACCGCTCCGGCCGGTGAAACTGATCGGCCTGACGATCACGGGCGGCAGGTTATACAACCGGGACGGCGGCGGGATTTACAATACCGGGATCCTCGCGCTCGTCGGCTCGACCGTTTCGGGGAATTACGCCCGATACGCCGACGGCTGGACTTTCACGAAAGACGGCTCCTGGGGCTGTGAGTTCAGTCTCGGCGGCGGGATCAACAACTACGGCACCCTGGAAATCGTCGGCTCGACCGTCTCGGGGAACGTCTCCGACGGCGGCGGCGGGATCGGAAACTGCGGCATGATGAAGATCGTCGGCTCGTCCGTTTCGGAGAACATCTCCGACGTCGGCGGCGCGATCGAAAACCACGGCGCGCTGGAGATCGTCGGCTCGACCGTTTCAGGAAACTCCGCGAGCAGCGGCGCGATCTTCAATCTTGAAGGGCACCTGGCCCTCAACAGCTCGATCGTCGCGCAGAACTACACCGACGACGGCGCCGACATTTACAACGCGGCCTCAATCTCCGACAGCGGCTGCGTCATCGGCAAAGACCCCGGTTTTGCGGTCCCCCCGGTCTTCGACGTGAAAAAGCTCGCGAATCGGGGAAAAATCGACCTCACGCCGAAAGAGGGGAGCGCCGCGATCGACATCGGCGATAACGACGCGGTCAAAACCGTGACCGACCTCGCCGGAAACCCGCGCGTGGTCGGCGGCGCCGTCGACGCGGGTGCGTACGAGTATCAGGGAAAAGAAAAATAACTCCCTCAGTAAAAAGACCTCCGCCTTCCCGGGGGAGGTCTTTCGGCCGTAAGTACCCTCAACCCAGACGCGGGGGACCGGATTCCGATAAATGAACTCTGATTTGGAACCCGATTTTCCGGCGGACGGATAACTTGCGGTCCTTGTCGAAGAATTATATATTGGCACTGTCAGATTGGCGGAAGATTTACCCGATTGGGCGGCCGCTACGGGTACCGCCTCGGACCGCGGCAGCGGAATAGGTGCGTTAGACCAACAATTGATACGGAGAGGCTGTCTCAATGAAAAAATTTGCCGTAGACATTCTGTTCGGGATGTTAGCGCTTTCCGCGCTGCTGTTATCCTCATGCGGCAGAAGTGCGCCGAACGGAAAAGACTCGCAGCCCCAGGGGAACGAAACAATTGCGGCACGGACTGAAGCGGTTGATCTTTCAGACGAGTCCGAACGGCATGATACCGCCCGAGTTTCGGATTCGGCTTCCGCAGACGAGACGGAAACGGCCGCGACCGAAACGGCCCCCGTAAAACCTGGTATTTCAGAAGAAACTTCTGAGAAGACCGACAGCGGAATCCTCATCGTTTATTTCTCGCATACGGGCAAAACAAAGTCGGTTGCGGAATATATCCAGGGACTTGTCGGCGGCGATCTGGTCCGGCTTGAACCGGCCAGTCCCTATCCGGAAGGGTATTCGGCCGCTCTTGACCCGGCGAAACAGGAACAGCGGGAGAATGCCAGGCCCAAGATAAAAAACACGATCGAACATTTTGATTCCTACAAAACCGTCTATCTCGGTTATCCGATCTGGTGGGGAACG
>CACXFR010000061.1 GCA_902766935.1 uncultured Planctomycetota bacterium
AAAAAAAAGAGCGGGCGAAGGGATTCGGACCCTCGACAACAACGTTGGCAACGTTGTGCTCTAGCCTACTGAGCTACGCCCGCAATAATTGACAGACCCCTTGCCGAAAGGCCCGGAATCAACCAACAGATGCGATTATAATCGACTTTTTTTTCAATTCAAGGGGGGAGAACCCGTGAAAAAAATTTTTTTCGGAATCGGAAAATCCCTATTGATAATCCGGGATTTCCGGAGTATAGTAGGTTCGTGTATTTCTCCGATAGAACATCTCAATTCCGTTAAGAGAACCCGAGAGCCGAGACGGACGTTCGGCCGCGGTAAAGGGGCAAGACAATGCGCATCAAGTTGGAAATAGTCGACGGTACGGACGTTCGATTTTCCAAAGTTGTCCATCTTCCCTGCACCATCGGCCGCAGCCGCCTCTGCAACATTTCGATCGTCCACCCCCTCATCAGCCGCCAGCATTGCGAAATTTACGAAGATCACGGGGTGGTGATGGTCCGTGACCTCGGCTCGATGAACGGCACCTACTACAAGATGAATCCGATCCGCCGTTCGGTTCCGATCCCGTTCGGCGACGAATTTACGATCTCCACGCTCCATTTTGTGGTCAGTCCCGCCGATCCCGAGCCTCCTCAGAGCGAACACGACTACGAAGCGCTCGAATCGGAATCGAACAAAGATCCCGAAGACCTCTCCGACATTTTCAAATAAGCCCCCGCAAAAACTCCTCGGCGGGGAACGCTCTTTGCCAGCGGCGTTTAAAAAGCGCGTTTCGTTCCCGGTGCGTTTAGAAAAAGACCGCCCGAATCGCCGCCGAACCGTTTGCGGCTCACTCTTTGTTCGCGTCGTCGGAAAGAAGTTCCTTTTCGGCCTCTTCGGGAATAATCCACGCGGGTCCCAGAAGGGCGTCGAAAATAACGAGCAGATTCAGAAGCCCCGCGGAGGCGAGGAAGATCGTCCCCATCTCGAACCAGGAATGGAGACGGACCAGAATGGCGTTGAGCGTGGGACGCCCCGGAATCGAATCGGTCGTGGAGAACGTCGACGCCGCCGGCGGGGCGAACGCGCCGTTCCACAGAGGGAGCGAACCGTCGCGGACGAGAGCGGCCTGAATCAGGGCGGGAACGGCGACCGCGGCGTTGAGCGCCTGGGGGATAAAGTAGAGACGCCGATTTCCCGGCTCCCACTGACAGTAGGCGTTTTTCGCAAAACAAAGAGTGCGGGGCGCCGTCTGGCCTTCGGCCGGCGCCCGGCCCGTTTCCCAATAAGATCCCATCCAAAGCCCGGCGGCCAGAAGGAGGGTGATCGAACAGAAGAAGATCACCCCCTTGGCGACGCGTCCCTGGTAGAAATGCCCCAAACCGGGGCAGAGCCACGCCAGAAAGGCGGCGAGCCACCGGTTTTTCAGGGGGATTTCGCGGATCTCGTCCGTGGGAACTGATTCCATATCAAAGCGGCTTTATTTCAAAGTTACTTCTTGAGAACCTTGCGGACCTCTTCGAGCTGGCCGGCGCTGCCGAGCATCTGGTTCTTGTGGATGATATACTCGGCGTAAGCGGGCATAAAGATTTTGCCCGGTTCGCGCAGATCGAATTTTTCCGGATGGTCGCGGAAGAATTCGCGGTGGATCGCACACCAGACCAGACGGCCGTCGGTGTCGATATTGATCTTGGTCACGCCGAGTTTGGCGGCGGGGAGATACTGTTTTTCATCGACGCCGCTGGCGTTTTTCATCGCGCCGCCGGCGTTGTTGATACGGGCGACCCATTCGGCCGGAACCGACGAGGAGCCGTGCATCACGAGCGGGAAGTTCGGCTTCACTTCGTTGACCGCCTTCTGGATCTTTTCAAGAACGTCGAAGTGCAGACCCTGTTTGCCGCTGAATTTGAAAGCGCCGTGCGAGGTGCCGATCGCGACCGCCAGAGAGTCGACGTTGGTCTTGTCGATGAATTCCGCCGCCTGGGCCGGGTCGGTCAGTTTGACGCTCCCGACAACGTCCTCTTCGACACCGCCGAGCTGGCCGAGTTCGGCTTCGACGACGATGTCTTTGGCGTGAGCGCGGTCAACGACGCGCTTGACGATTTCGACGTTCTTCTCGAACGGTTCGAGCGAGGCGTCGATCATCACCGAGCTGTAGAAACCGCTGTCGATGCAGTCGTAGCAGACCTCTTCGGTGCCGTGGTCAAGGTGAACGGCGAAGATCGCTTCCGG
>CACXFR010000062.1 GCA_902766935.1 uncultured Planctomycetota bacterium
GAAAGTCCGAGGTCATCGAGCTCCAGATCGAGCATCTGCGATGAGCTCTCCGACTCGGATTCCTGATTCTCGGGAGTAGCTTCCAGTTCAAAATCGTTATCGAGGTCGAGATCCTGCGAATGGGCGGTCGAGGCCTCGCCCGCCACGCCGTAGGTCTCCCCCGTCCCGGCGTTGAGATTCGCGGAAGGTTCTTCCTGAGGCTGAAGGTCGAAAACGTCGTCGGCCGAAGGCGCCGCGGGGGCGGGTTCCGGCGCGGGCGCGGGCGCGCCGTCTTCCGGAAGGGGGTCGAGTTCAAAGTCGAAATCGTCGCCGCCGCTTGCCGGCGCGGCTTTCGGCGCGGAGTCGTCTTCGTCGAGAATGGAAATGCCGCTTCCGCTCCCGCTGTCGGTCGAGGGGACTTCGCCCAGCATGCCGCTGTCGTCGATGCTGACGCCGCTGTCCGAGGCGAGGTCGATGTTCGAGCCGGAAAGGTCGGACGGGTCGTCGAGGATCGAGATCCCACTGGCGAAATCGTCGTCATCGTCGAAATCGTCATTCAGGTCGATGCTGCTCGAGCCGGCGCGCGAATCGTCGCTCCTGTTCCCGAGAATGATCCCGTCGCTGTCGTCCCCGTCGAGCGAAACCCCGTTTTCGGAGTTCGACGTGATCTCGAGATTGAGATCCTTGAACGAGCTGGTGTCGGCAGCCATCATCGTGGGCTTCTCTTCTTCGTCCGAATCGTCGGTCAGAAGCCCGTCGTCTTCAAAGGAGGGGGAGCTCCCCCTCTGACGGATCTCGTCGGTCAGGAAGTTGTCGATATCCTCTTTACGGAACTTCCACGCGCTGCCGTCGCGGAAAGCGCGGATCTTCCCCCCCTCGCGCAGGCGGTTCAGCTCTCCGGGGGTCTTCCCCAAAACTTCGGCGGCTTTCTCCAGGCTGTAGTAGTCAGACATAATCTTGCGTTCCCAAATCTGATATCAACGCCGAACCGGAGGGGACGGGTTCAGTCTCCCAGGCGGTTCGTTTCGTAATACTCGCGTATCTGCGAAGGGGTCAGCCCCTTTTCGTTGTAGACGTCGAGCGTCATGTCCCATGTGTAGTTTCGGTTGGCGACGAACTCGATGCTCCCGTCCTGCCCGACGTGATAGACGCAGATGCGCGACTTCTTCGAGTCGACGATGATCACCTGGGTCGTCTCGGCGTCGATCGACCGTTCGAAGGCGTAGACTTCGGGGACTTCGAGCGGACGGGGAATCGTCACCGGCGAGGCGGTCGACTCGAGCTGCCCCATCGAAATCGGGGGCTGGGGATTCTGCGCGCGCGCCGCGGGAAGGAACCCGCCGCGGGCGTCGATGTGCCGAACCAACGCGCCGACGCCCCAGAAAAAGAGCGCGCCGGCCAGAAAAACAACCGCTAATTCCCGCCGTTTCGACATAATCCCTGATCCTTTTTTCGACATAACCGCCTCGCAGGCTGAAGGTCCGAGAACACTTCTCCGTCTATCTATTCTATTATAAAAAAAGGGCACCGCAAGATTTTTTTACCTATCTTTTACAGTTTTTCTATTTTTTTATTTCGGAAAAACCAGTTAAAACGGTTAACCGCCCCCTTTTTCCGTCCTTTCGCCCCCCGTCAACAATACGGAATTCGACGGGGGGCAACCTTGCTTTTTTTCGTGATATGATAAAATGAGGGGAGATTTTCACCACCGAATTTCAGAAGCCGCCTATGTTTTTCGTTTCCCGCGAGTTTTCGTTCTGCTACGGGCACCGCCTCCTGGGGCATCCGGGAAAGTGCCGTCATCCGCACGGTCATAACGGCCGGACGGTGATCACTCTCTCGATGCCCGAACTGAACGAAAGCGGAATGGTCGTCGACTTCACCGACCTGAAAGGGACGATCGGCCGCTGGATCGACGAAAACCTCGACCATAAGATGATCCTGGCCGCGTCGGACCCCCTTCTCCCCCTCCTGCGGGGTCTGGGGGAACCGGTTTTCGCGACCGACGAAAATCCGACGGCCGAGACGCTCGCCAAGCTCCTCTTCGATGCCGCGGAAGCGCAGAAGATTCCGGTCCTCCGCGTCGAGTTCTGGGAAACGCCCGCCTGCCGCGCCGTCTACGAAAAAGAATAATCGGTCTCGTAAGCTCCATGTCCGAACCGCCCCTCTCCGCCCCCGACTCCTCTTTCGAGCCGCTCTCGCTCCCGGGAAAGACGCCCGGAGACGTCGGCCTCCACACGGTACTTCCCGAAGAGGCGGGCTGGCGGCTCGACCTTTACCTGGCGCGCCTTTATCCGCAATACAGCCGCGTGCTGCTCCGCAAGGCGATCCAGGCCGGAGGGGTCTCGATCGACGGGAAAGGGGGGAAACCCGCGTATCGGCTCAAGCCGGGTCAGCGCGTTTCGTTCACCCTCCCCGAACTGCCGCGCGAGGCGCCGGTTCCGGAAGAGATTCCGCTGGAAGTTCTTTACGAAGACGAAACGCTGGCGGTGATCAACAAGCCGGCCGATATGGTCGTCCACCCGTCGCGCGGCCACTGGTCGGGGACGCTGGTGAGCGCCCTGGCGTTTAAATACGACGAACTCAGCTCGGTCCGCGGCCCCGAACGTCCGGGGATCGTCCACCGCCTGGACCGCGACACCAGCGGCGTGATACTGATCGCCAAAAACAACGTCAGCCACGCCCGCCTCGCCGACCTGTTCCAGACGAAGAAGATACACAAAGAGTATTTCGCGATCGTCTCGGGGGTCCCCTCGTTCGACAGCGACGTCGTCGACCTGCCGATCGGCCACCACCCGAAAAACCGCGAAAAGATGATGATCGCGCGCAGCGACCCGGAGGCGAAATCGGCGGTCACCCGCTTTGAGGTGCTCGAACGGTTCCGCGGCTTTTCGACCGTCCGCGCCCTGCCGCAGACGGGGCGGACCCATCAGATCCGCGTACATCTGGCGCACGTCGGCACCCCCGTTCTGTGCGACAAGCTCTACGGCGGGTTCGCCTCGCTCACCCTGGGCGAGATCGCCGGAAAGCGCGGCGCGCCGGCAAAACCGCGCGGGGAAGACGCCGACGCCGACTTCGACGCGCCGATCCTCCGGCGGCAGGCGCTTCACGCGCGGCGGCTCACCTTTACCCATCCCGAAACCGGAAAAGAGATCACCGTCGAGGCGCCGATTCCCGAAGATATGCGGCGCACCCTGGAGGCGATCCGCAAGTACCGCTAGACGGCGGAAAGCGCGCGTTTCGGACGAACAAAACAAGATCCATCCAACGAAGAGAGTTCCCGTGTCAGCCAAAAAGAACGAATCCCTCTGGCGCCCCCTGTACCCGTACGAGTCCCACTTTCTGAAAGTCGGCGGATTCGATCTGCATTACGTCGACGAAAAGCCGGCCGACTGGACGCCGGGCCGGCCGGTCCTCTTTATGGTACACGGCAACCCCACCTGGTCGTTCTTCTTCCGCGCGCTGATCAACGCGTTTCGGGAGGAATACCGCGTGATCGCCGTCGATCAGATCGGCTGCGGTCTTTCCGAAAAACCTTCCGCGTCGCTCTACCCGTATCGGATGGAGCGGCGGATCGCCGACCTGTGCGATCTGGCCGCGCGGCTCGACCTTTCGAACGTCACCCTGGTCGCGCACGACTGGGGGGGCGCGGTCGGAATGGGGTGCGCCGAACGGCTCCACGAGCGTTTTACGCGGCTGGTTCTGATGAACACGGCGGCGTTCCGGAGCCAGCGGTGCCCGTTCCGCATCTATCTGGGCCGGATCCCGTTTTTGAGTCCTTTTCTGATTCAGGGTCTGAACGCCTTCTGCCGCGGCGCGCTCCGCTGGGCGAGCGAAAAGCCGGGCGGACTCGATCCGGAAGTCGCCGCGGGCCTCGTCGCGCCGTACGACTCGTGGCGCAGCCGCGTGGCGGTGAGCAAGTTCGTCCGCGACGTTCCCCTTTCCGACAAAGACCCGTCGTATAAAACGCTCGTCGAGGTCGAAGAGAACCTTTCCCTCTTCCGCGACAAGCCGGTTCTCCTCTGCTGGGGGGTCAGGGACTGGTGCTTCCCGACCGAGTTCCTGAAACGCTTCCTGAGCGATTTCCCGGAAGCGGAAGTCCGCAAGATCGACTCGGCGGGGCATTACCTTCTGGAAGACGCGCCGGAGGAGGTGATCGAAGCGCTCACCGCGTTTTTTGAAAAGTATCCTGTGTAGCGAAGAAGGCGGGGGGCCCCAACGGGGCGTCCCCCGGTGGAATCCGGAAAAGGGTCCTATTCCGCGCCGAGCTCGGCCAGTTTCGCCTTCGCGTCTTCGAAACCGTCTTCGGCGAGTTTCCGGAGGATTTCGATTCCGGCCTCTTTGTTCTGTTCCGTTCCCCTTCCGTCAATGTAGCAGAGCGCCAGCTGATACTGCGAAACGAACTGACCTTCCGCTGCGCCTTTCTCGAACCACTTGAACGCCTCGGCGTCATCCCGTTCGACCCCGTTTCCCTCGGCGTAACACATGCCAAGCTTATAATGCGCCGGCGTATAATCTTCATGTTCGGCGGCCTTGCGGATCCATTCGACCCCCTTGGCCTTCTCGGCTTCCGTTTTTCCGGCATTGACAAACGCTTCTCCCAGAAAGAGCTGCGCTGCCTCGTCACCCTCGTCCGCCAGCTTGAGAAGATCGTCCGCATTAGCGATACTGGCCAGAATGCCGCCCCCGATCTGATCCCGGGCATCGCTTTCGGCCGGCTGGGAACTCGTTTCTGCGGGCTGCTCACTGACACCGTCTTCGGCGGGCCGCGACCGGCAGGCGCCCGGCGTTTCGAGATCCTCTTTTTTCATGTATTTCGTCGAATGGTATTCCGCCAGAAAAACCGGTTCGCCGTTCTTATA
>CACXFR010000063.1 GCA_902766935.1 uncultured Planctomycetota bacterium
CGGTGAATCACGTAATGCTCGAAGCAGCCCGGGCGATACACATTCCAGAACGACTCGCGGATAAGCTCCTCAACGGCGCGGTGATCTCTCTCTTCTTCGCGGCGAAACAGTACGGGCATCATCGTTTCCTTTTTTCGGATTGAGGAGCGGCAGGCGGGACGGACCGGTTTGCCCGGCCGGGCGCGGAGGCGCTATTTTGCGGCGGGCGCGGTCAGGGTGCGGGTTTCCTTCTTGACGATCACTTCGAATTCGCAGGGAGCGTCGGACGGGACGGCCTCGGCGGCCGCGCGGTACGCGTCGAGGGTGGGGGTCGGCGCGCCGTTCAGTTTGAGAAGAACCATTCCGTCGCGCACGCCGGCGCGGTAGGCGCGGCCGCCGGGCGTGACCGAAAGGACGACGACTCCCGAGCCGGGTTCCGCGCCGAGCCGCTGGGCGGCGCTGTCGGTCATCGGGATCAGCATCAGCCCGAATTTGGGATCGGCGTGGTGCTTTCCCTGTTCGACCAGGTTTTCGGTCTGCGGGACGCCGACGTAGCCCTCGGGCCGGATCTCAAGTTTGACCGAAAGGGTCAGACGCCCCGATTCCCCTTTCCGGAGGACGGTCAGCGTGTGTACTTCGTCGACGTCGGCGCATTCGACCATCGTGCGGAACGTCTCGGGCGAGTCGATGGTCTTGCCGTCGAATTCCAGGATGATGTCGCCGGTGCGGACTCCGGCCTTGACCGCGGGAGAGTTCTTATAGGGCGTGTCGGTCTTTACGCCGACCCGCGGGGGAAGCCCCAGGCTCTGCGCCTCTTCGTAGGAAAGGGCGGTGCCGGGAGCCCCCAGGAAGGCGCGCTCGACTTTCCCCTTTTCGATCAGCTGTTTCATGACCCAGCGGGCGGTGTTCGAGGGGATCGCGAACCCGATCCCCTGGTATCCCCCCGAAACGGAGGCGATGGCGGTGTTGATCCCGACGATCCGGCCGCTGAGGTCGACCAGAGGCCCGCCGCTGTTTCCCGGGTTGATCGCCGCGTCGGTCTGGAGGTAGCTGCCCCACTCCTTGTCGTGGAGAAGGCGTTTCTTGGCGCTGATGATTCCCGCGCTGACCGACGACTCGAGCATAAACGGGGTGCCGATCGCCAGGACCCAGTCGCCGATCTCGAGCGCGTCGCTGTCGGCGAATTCAAGATAGGGGAGTTCCTGCCCCGCGTCGAGGGTCAGAACCGCCAGGTCGGAAAGGGGGTCCTTCTTGACCGAGGTGACGCCGAACCGCCGGCCGTCGTAGAGCTCGACGGTGATCGTCCCCTCGTCTTCGATGACGTGGTGGTTCGTCAGGACGACGCCGGACGGGTTCACCAGGACGCCGGAACCGACGCTCCGCACGCTGCGGTCTTTCTCCCCCGAAAAGTCCGTGAAGAAGTCGCCGAACAGGTCGAGCTTTCCCGCGGCGGGCTTTTCGTCCGATCCGAGACGAACCACGATCTTAACCACCGAGGGGATCACCGCTTTCGAGGTCGCCTGGAACGCTTCGGACATCGCCTTGACGACGCCGGCGCCTTCGAGCGCGGGCGTTTCGGCCCCGAACGCCGGTGCGAGAGACGCCAGAAGAAATGCTCCGGTCAGGAGGAGGAGGAACGGGCGAATATGTTTCATTGAGGGAAGCCTTTCTTAAAAGGCGCTGTCAGTTCTTCGGTGAAAAACCCTTCGGGACGGGCGCTCTCATTATAGGCATTTTCGGAAAAATAAACAAGATTCAGATGCCCTTGTCTCCCGCGGGAAAATAGGTTAATCTTCCCCGTTAAGGAGCTTTTTTGTGGCGGAAGAGAAGATCGCATCCCCATCAGCCGAAGAGTCGGAACCCGATTTTTCGGCGTTCGACCGATTCAAGGTGCAGCTCGGCGCGTTCTGCGGGCCGATGGACCTTCTGCTCTACCTCGTTCGAAAACACGAGGTCGATATTCTCGACATTCCGGTCGCCGACGTGACGCGGCAGTATCTCGATTTTCTCGAAGTTCTGGAGCTTTTTGATCTCGACTCGATCGGCGATTTCGTTGTGACCGCCAGTACGCTCGTCGAAATTAAGTCGTTCCAGGTTCTCCCGATGGAAGAGGAAGTCGAGGAGGAGGAGCTCGAAGACCCGCGCAAAGAGCTGGTGACCCAGCTTCTGGCGTATAAGAAGTTCTGCGAAGGGGCGGGGCTCCTCGAGCAGCGGAGCCGGATCTGGCAGCGGCGCTATCCGCGCCTTTCGAACGACCTGATTCCGAAAGAACGGAATCCCGCCGAAGAGCCGATTCAGGACATCGTGATCTGGGACCTGGTCAGCGCGTTCGGGCGGATTCTCCGCGAGAAGTCGCCGGTCATGCAGCACAAGGTCGTCTACGACGACACGCCGGTTTCGGTCTATATGCAGCGGATATACAACCGGCTCAAGCGGGAACGGACGCTCGAGTTCAGCCGCCTCTTCGACGGGGCGGTGAAGAAGTCGACCTTTGTGGGGCTCTTCCTGGCGCTCCTGGAACTCGTGCGGCACGGGTTCGCCCGCGCCGAACAGAGCATTCAGTTCGGCGAGATCAGCATCTCGTTCCGGGAAGGGGAGAAGACGTTCGATTTCGCGGCGTTTCAGAGCGAGGAGCGCCGGGAGCTTTCGGCATAACTTGTCGGCGGAGGCCGCGGGACTTTTTAAACGCGTATCGAACGGGCGGACTAATCGATTTCTTTCCGCCGCGCGTCGGCCAGAACCTGATCGGTGCTCGTCGGGTCGACGAATCGGCAGCAGTCGGTCAGCGCGTCGGAGAGGAAGGTCAGCTCCGTCTCCCATTCCAGTCGGTTCGTCTCGGCGGGAATCAGCGGACGGAACTCTTCGATCAGCAGGATCAGACGGAGCAGATGGCGGAAGACGACGCCCTCCTGTTTCTGGAGGGAATTCGAGACGATATACTTGTTGAAATCGCCGTGATAGCCGAGGATCACCTCCCCCGCCGCCCAGACCGGGACGATCTTGACCGGAACCAGGGGGTACTCGTAGTCGAAAAGGCGTTTGAGCTTTTCGGCGAACGAAAGAAGATAGACGCGTTCTTCGAGCCAGCCGCCGAACCGGCGGCGCTCTTCCCGTTCGCGCTCCTTTTCCTCCTCCGATTTCGGAACCAGCTCGTCGACCGACGCCAGACCCAAGTCGAGGAGCCGCGCGTCGAGCCACCCGCGCGCCAGCGCCCCCGGCGGCAGGTCTTCGTAGCGGGGGACGCGGACCTGGCGGGCGACGTTCCCCGGCATTTCGAGAAGGCTCTCGAACGCCTGAATCCGTTCGGCGCGGTCGGCTTTTCCCAGGTGCGAAAGGAGGAACGCGCCGTAGATCGGATTGAATCCCTTGATATGCGTCAGAAGCCCGAGCGACTCGGTCGGATAGGCGCGCTCGGCCTTGTAGACCGCCTTCGGCGGTTCGGGTTTTCGGCCCCCGCCCAGGAGGATGTCGTCGGCGGCCGGCGCGGGCGGTTCCGACGGCGGCGCGGGAGCGTCGGGGTCCCGGTAGTCGTCGAAGTCGAAATCGAGCCCGTCGAGCGCCTCGTCGTCGAACAGGCCGCTGCCGAACCCCTTGGCGCGGCGCGCTTTTTCCTTTTCGGCGCGCCTCTGCGCCTTGGCGATCTCTTCGGCGATCGCCGTCGCTTCGATTCCGAACGCGGCCGGATCCGGCTCGAGGCGGATGAACCCGCCCCGCCAGAGGGTGATCAGCATGTCGTCGAGCGCCTGCTGCTGCGCCGCCAGGCGTTTGGCGCCCATCAGCCGGTGCGCGACCAGACGGCGGATCGGCGTCAGATCCGAGCCGCACTCGATCATGTGCGCCAGAAGCCGCCACGGAACCGGGCCGCGGCTGGTCAGACTGCCGGGCGAAGAGTCGCGCAGTTTGTAAAACTGCGCCTCCGTCCAGTACTGCTCGTTCGGGTTGCGGGTCGGAATCTTCTTTTTCAGCTTTTTTTTCGCCTCCCGAAGTTTCGGGTCTTTCGTGTCTTCGGGAATGAGGTCGTACTTCTCGCGCGCACGGGCGATTCTGACGTCGTCGGGGTGCGCCAGGGCGATCACGAAACCGCGGTCGTCGTATTGCGGCCGGCCGGCGCGGCCGAAGATCTGGTGCGCGGTCGACGAGTCGATGATCTTTTTTTCGCCCGGCGGGCCTTTCATAATCGTCGGCAGGAGGACCGACCGGGCGGGAAGGTTGATCCCCGCCGCCAGGGTCTCGGTGCAGACCGCCACCGACAGGAGGCGGTCCTGATAGAGCGATTCGATGATGCGGCGGTATTTCGGAAGGATCCCCGCGTGATGCAGGCCGACGCCGCGCAGAAGAAGCTGACGGAGTTTCGGGCCGGCCCCTTTCGTCCAGTCGTAGTCGGCCAGGCGCGCGGCCAGCTCTTTCTGGCGCGCCGCGTCGATGATGTTCTTCCCCCTGATGAGTTCGGCGGTGTCCCAGCACTGGTCGCGGTTGAAACAGAAGATGAGGGTCGGAACCGTCCGCTCGTCGTCGGTTCCGGCGTGCATCTGTTCGACGACGTTCGGAAGGAACTCGCCGCCGATCCAGCGGAATTCGAGGGGAACCTTCCGCTCGTCGGAACGGACGAGCGCCAGGCGGCGGTCGGTCGTGCTGCGCAGCCAGCTGACGAACTCGTAGGCGTTCCCGACCGTGGCGGAGATCAGAAGCGTACGCACGTGCGGCGGGAGAAGTCCGAGCGTGAACTCCCAGACGATTCCCCGCTCGAGATCCGAAAACTGATGAAACTCGTCCATCACCACCACCGAAACGTCGTCGAACCGGAACCGATGTTCGGAAAGGGAGGTTTCCGAAACGAACGGGGCGAGCGAGGCGGCCAGCGCGTTCCCCGCCGGCTTCGGCGCGGGGGAGGAATCCTTCCCCGCCATACGGGCGAAATCGTCGCTGCCGAGAAGACGGTTAAAGAGGATTTCGGCGACGACGACCAGAATCGGCGCGTCGGGATTCTCCCTTCGGTTTCCCGTGATCAGGCCGACCGAGTCGGCGCCGAACCCCCACCGTTCGGCCGAGGCGCGGATCTCCCGGTATTTCTGTTCGGTCAGGGCGATCAGCGGCGTGGTGTAATACGCGCGTCTGCCGAGCTTGAGCGCCTCATAGAGCCCCGCTTCGGCGATGAGGGTCTTTCCCATTCCGGTCGGCGCGCAGACCAGAAGCCCGTCGTCGGAATCGAACCACGAAAGGATCGCCTCTTCCTGGAACGGGTACGGCGTATAGGGGAGCTGTTCCAGGTACGAGAACGCCAGGTCGTCGCGGTCGGGAAGGGGAGAGGGGTCGGCGGACATAAGGCGGGTTCGGCGTGAGGTTTCGTTCGGGGAAAAAGTTCGCCCGCAAAAGAGCGGGCGCGATTTCAGGATTCGGGCTTTTCGGGGACGGGGTTCGGGGGGAGAGGAACGCCCAGAGCCTCGAGTTCTTCGCGGAGCGCGTCGTCGTCCCGGTAGTGAACCGCCTGAAAACCGAACCCGCGCGCGCCGGCGACGTTCTCGTCGAGGTCGTCGATCAGAAGGACCTGTTCGGGTGTGAGGTCGGGGAGCTCGCGCCGCGCCTCGTCCAGCGCAATCTTAAAGATTTCGGGATACGGCTTCATGGCGTGAACCGCGAAACTGGCGATCCGGTGCGTGGGGATGAGCGCCATGATTTTCGGGAACGCCGTGTGGATATACGTCCAGTGATGCGGGCCGGTGTTCGAAAGGATTCCGCGCGGAAAGAGGAGGTTCGCCAGATGGCGCAGGAGGGGGAGGATCGGGTCGTTTACCCAGAAGATGTCGCTGGCGGCGGCGATCAGTTCCTCGGAAGGGACCGTCTTGCCGAGCTGACGGCAGATGTGCGCGAAATACTCGATCCCGTCGATCAGGCCCATCTCGTAGGCCATATATTTTTTATCGTCGAAAAACGCCTCTTTGACGTCGGCGTCGGGAACCTCGGCCAGCTCGGCGACCTGATGCAGAAGGCGCCGGACGCTGAACTTCAGCAGGACGTTCCCCAAATCGAAATAAATGAATCGTACCGGCGGCATAAATCACCCTTTTCTTCCGTT
Source organism: uncultured Planctomycetota bacterium (assembly GCA_902766935.1). Taxonomy (GTDB): domain Bacteria; phylum Planctomycetota; class Planctomycetia; order Pirellulales; family Thermoguttaceae; genus RUG695. The sequence continues at coordinate 6,053 of CACXFR010000063.1, forward strand.
TCGTCTTTTTTTGCTTTGTCTTCGCCCATTATACGTTTTCGGGAAGATTTTTCCAGTACGCTCCCCGTCCGCGCGTCGCCGGAGGGCGCCGTCGCCTGTTGCAATTCGCCGCCGCGGATATATAATGTTCTGGAGCGGTTCGGGCGGAAACGCCGCGGCCGGCCGATCGATAAGGTTTAAACGAAAGAAAGGTATTTTTTATGAGATCCGACGCTGTTAAAAAAGGTGATTCACGCGCACCGCACCGCAGTCTTCTGCGCGCCTGCGGGCTTTCCGACGCCGATATGAAAAAGCCGTTCATCGCGATTGTCGGCAGTCACGTGGACATCATTCCCGGCCACGTTCATCTGAACGCGGTCAACGAATTCGTGAAGAAGGCCGTCCGCGCCGCCGGGGGCGTTCCGTTCGTCTTTAACACAATCGGGATCTGCGACGGCGTCGCCATGGGGCACGACGGCATGAAATACTCGCTGGCCAGCCGCGAAATCATCGCCGACGCGGTCGAGTCGATGATCGCCGCCCATAAGTTCGACGGAATGATCTGCATTCCGAACTGCGACAAGATCGTGCCCGGCATGCTGATGGCGGCGGTCCGATGCAATATCCCCACCGTCTTCGCTTCCGGCGGGCCGATGGAAGCCGGCCGCGACGCCGACGGCAATCCGCTCGACCTGATCTCGACCTTCGCCGGCGCCGCGGCGCGTCAGAACGGCCAGATCTCGGCGCGCGAACTTTCGCGTCTCGAAGAAAAGTCGTGCCCGACCTGCGGTTCCTGTTCCGGGATGTTTACCGCCAACAGCATGAACTGCCTCTGCGAGGCGCTCGGCATGGCGCTGCCGGCCAACGGCACTCTGCTGGCGACCAGCCGCGAACGGAAAAAGCTCTACGCGGCCGCCGCCAAACGGATCATCGAAATGGTCCGCATTCAGGACGCGAAGGAAAAGATCGCCGCGGGCCTGAAAGCCGACGCGCCGACGGTCGTCGAAAAGTACGTCGACCGCAGCGGCAAGGCGAAAAAGCGCACCCGTACGCTCGACCTCGATTTCCCGATCCTGCCGCGCGAGATGATCACCAAGGCGTCGGTCGACAACGCGATGGTTCTCGATATGGCGATGGGCGGTTCGACGAACACGATCCTGCATCTGCTGGCGATCGCCAACGAGGCGGGGCTGAAATACAACCTGAACCGGTTCAACGAACTGAGCGAAAAGACGCCGCACATCTGCAAGGTCTCGCCCAGCTGCGCGTATCACATCGAAGACGTCCACAATTCGGGCGGGATCCACACCATTCTGGGCGAGATCCGGCGCGGGTGCCCCGGTCTGCTGAACACGGACTGCCCGACGGTGACCGGCAAGACGCTCGGCCAGAACATCGACGAATACGACCTGCGCAGCCGCAAGGTGCTGAATAAGGCGAAGGAGCTCTACGCCGTCACCCCCGGCGGAAAACGGACGAACCAGGGAATGTGCGTCGCGAAGAAATACAAGACGGCCGCCGACGTTCCGTTGAAGTTCGATCCGAAAGACTGCATCCGCCCCTGCGCCAACGCGTATAGCAAAAAAGGCGGGCTGGCGGTTCTTTCCGGCAACCTGGCGCCGAACGGCGCCGTGGTCAAGTCGGCGGGCGTCCTTCCCGAAATGATGGTTCATTCGGGGCCGGCGGTCGTCTTCGAGTCGGAACCGGAGGCGTATAACGGCATCGTCAGCGGCAAGGTCAAGGCGGGCGACGTGATCGTCATCCGCTACGAAGGGCCGAAGGGCGGCCCCGGCATGCAGGAGATGCTCGCGCCGACCGCCGCCATTAAGGGCGTCGGGCTGGACGACTCGGTTGCGCTGATCACCGACGGGCGCTTTTCGGGCGGAACCGCCGGCGCGTGTATCGGGCATATCAGTCCCGAAGCCGCCGCGGGCGGGCCGATCGCGTTCGTCAAGGACGGCGACATCATCGAGATCGACATTCCGAAACGGAAGATCAATCTGAAGATCTCCGCCGCCGAAATGCAGCGGCGTCAGAAGTCGTTTAAGCCGCGTCCGCCCCGGTACAAGTCCGGCTATCTGGCGAAGTACACGAAACTGGCCACCAGTGCCGACACCGGCGCGATTCTGAAATGGGATTGAACACGCTGATCCTCGCCAGTCAGTCGCCCCGGCGCCGGTCGCTTCTGGCCGGCACGGGGCGTTCGTTTTGCGTGATCCCCGCCCTGGGGGTCCCCGAAGAGGCTCCGCGCGAAAGCGCCGAACCGGCCGCGCTGGCCGTGCGCAACGCCCTGGCCAAAGCTCGGGCGGTGGCGCGGAGCGCCGACGCGCTCCGGCTCGCCCCGGCGGTGGTGATCGGCTGCGACACGATCGCGTGCGTGCCGGCCGCCGCGGGGGACGGCGTCTGCGAGATTCTCGGCAAACCCGCCGACCGCGCCGACGCGCGGCGGATGCTCGGCCTCCTTTCGGGGAGCGAGCATTTCGTGATCTCGGGCCTCGCGCTGATCGAGCTCCCTCTCGGAAGGGAAACCGTCGATTCGGTCGTCACGACGCTGGCGATGGACAAACTCGCCGACTCGGCGATCGACGCGTATCTGGAAAGCGGCGCCTGGCGGGGGAAGGCGGGGGCGTTCGGCTATCAGGACGGGATCCCGTGGCTGCGGATTCTGTCCGGGAGCGCTTCGAACGTGGTCGGGCTTCCGATGGAACGCCTGACGGAACTGTTAGACGAACTTGAACGGAAAGACGCGCGATGACCCCCGCCGCGAAAAAATGCGCCGTCGGCCTTGTCAAATGGACGCTGACCCTCCTCGTCTTTTTCTTTATCGGGCGGGAGCTGGTCAAATCGTCCGACGAGTTCCGGCGCTACGAATGGAACCTGCGCTGGGGCTGGCTCGCCGCCGCGGGGCTCTTTTATCTGGCGGGGTATTTTTTCTCGTCCTGCTTCTGGCACTACGTGCTGCGCGCGATGGGGCAGGGGCCGACCTTCTTTCAGTCGGTCCGTTCGTTCTATCTCAGCCAGCTCGGGAAATACGTTCCCGGAAAGGCGATGGTGATCGTCATCCGTTCGGCGCTGGTGAGCGGGCCGCGCGTCCGCGCCGGCCTGGCCGCGGCGGGCGTCTTTTACGAGACCTTCACGATGATGGCGGTCGGCGCGTTCCTCTCGGCGCTTCTGGTTTTCCTGAAATACGGCGAGCATTGGAAATTCTCGCTTCTGGCTTTGGGCGTGATGGCGGCGTCGGGGATCCCGCTTCTCCCCCCCGTCTTTCGGCGCGTGTTAAAGATTCTGCGCGTCGCCAAAGACGACGCCGCCGCGTGGGAGAAGATCGACCGCCTCTCGTGGAAAACCCTTCCCGTCGGCTTTCTGTCGATGACCCTGCTTTGGATCGCGTTCGGCCTTTTTCTCTGGGCGTCGGTCCGCGGGCTGGGGATCGAGACCGGACCTCTCGCCGAGCACGCGGTTCTCTTCGTCGCGGTGACGGCGATGGCGATGGTTCTCGGGTTCGCCGTGCCGATCTCGCCCGGCGGGCTCGGCGTTCGCGAGGCGATCCTGGCGGCGCTTCTGATGCCGTATTTTTCGACGATTCTCGGGTATCCCGAAAACGCCGGAATCCGGCTCGACGCCAAGACGCTGGCGCTTGTCGTCTCGCTGGCGCAGCGCGTGATCTCGATCGTCGCCGAACTGGCGGCGGGAGGCATCTTTTGGGCCGCGGGGCTTTTCCGTAAATCCGAAAAAGAGTAGGAAACTTATTTCGAAGTCTTTTCGAGCCGGTTGACCACCGTGGCGGGAACCGCCTTTTCCGAAACGTATCTGCCGGCGCGGACGTCGTCTTCGGTGAACCGCGCAAAGAGGATCTCTCCCTCTCCGAATCGGTCGCGGTCCCACGTCGCGTAGATCACGCCGTCGGGCGTCTGGCCGAAGTCGGGGTACGAAACTTTGTCCCGCGCGTCGAGTATCAGCCCGCCGATCCACGTCCTGCCGTCATCTTCGGAGAGGAACGCGGTGATCTCGCTCCGGCCGACGTCTTTTCCGTCCCGCCCTTCGATCGGGCCGTTTTTCAGAAAGAGAATGTTTCCCGAAACGAGACGGCGCGTCTGCGTGCGCGAGGGGGACTGCTTGTACGGGGTCTTGGTCATTTTGCTCCATGTCGCGCCGCCGTCTTCGGAGAACGCCTCGCCGATCCCCTCGTTGATCCGCGCCAGAAGCCAGAGCCGCCCGTCGGCGAGTTCGACCAGACTGTGTTCGTTAATGGCCGTGCCCAGCGCTTTCCCGTCGGGGGCGCCGAGCCGCCGGAGCCGCCCGCCCCGGTCGGTCGAGACGTAGACGTTCGCGCCGTACGCGTCGTCGGGGAGGATGTATTTCGGCTTGTCGATCTGCCAGATCGAAACCGGATAGAGCCAGCGGCCGCGGGAGTCGACGATCGGTTTGTTCATCATCACGCCGTCGCAGAGACGGCGCGGAGCCGACCAGACGGCGTCTTCCCCGGCTTCGGGATTATCGGTGAACATTCCCCAGACGCCGACCCGGCCGTCGCACGTGAGCTGAAATCCGGTCGCGTTCGGCTCGGTGGAGCCTTCCCCCTGCGCCCAGAAAAGCCAGAGCCGGCCGAGCGGGTCCCGCCAGAGCTCCGGGTCGAAAAGGCGGATCGCGTCGTCGCGGTCAAGCGCCATAAAAGGGGGGCTCCACGTCGCGCCGCCGTCGCCGCTGGTCGCGACGAGGAGATAGTTTTCATACCCCTCGCCGTCGCCGCCGCTGTACCAGACCGTCCAGACGCGGCCGGGCGAGGTGACCTCGATGCTCGGAATCCCCTGCCAGCTCCGGCGGGACTCGGACCACTTTTCGGGGACCGGTTTGTATATCGTCGGCGGAAACGCCGCCGGGTCGTTCGGCGCGGCGGGTTCGTCGGCGTACGGAAAGGCCGCCGAAAGAAAAAAGAACAGGGCGAAAAGCGCCGGGATCGTTCGGCAGCGGAAGTTTCGTTTTGTCGAGGCCATCGTTTTCTTTCTCAGTGTGTTGCCTAATCCGCGGGGCCGCGCGGAAAAATCTTCTCTTCGGAATTCCCGCCCCTCTCCGATCAGCGGCGCAATATTCACGCGGCGAATGCCGCCCCGACGCCGGATCGCGGCGTTCGGGCGCTACTCCTTTTCGAGCCGGTTGACCACCGTGGCGGGAACCGCCTTTTCGGAAACGTATCTGCCGGCGCGGACGTCGTCTTCGGTGAACCGCGCGAAGAGAATCTCTCCCGCCCTGCCGCGGTCGCGGTCCCAGACCATGCAGATCGACCCGTCGGGAGCCTGGCTGAAATCGGGGTGCGAGACGTTGTTGCGCGGGTCGAGCGTGAGGCCGCCGATCCAGGTTTTCCCCCCGTCTTCGGAGAGGAACGCCATCATTCGGCTGCGGCCGACGTCCTTTCCGTCCACGCCCTCGATCGGCCCGTTCTTTAAGAAGAGAATGTTTCCGGAGGCGAGACGGCGCGTCTGCGTGCGGGAGGACGACTGTTTATACGGCGTCTTGGTCATTTCGGTCCACGTCTTGCCGCCGTCTTCGGAGAACGCCTCGCCGATCCCGTCGTCGATCCGCGAGATGAGCCAGAGCCGGCCGTCGGCGAGTTCGACCAGGTTGTGTTCGTTGGCGAGGGTCGCCAGTCCGCCGCGGTCGGTCCCCCCCAGGTAGCGGAGCGAATCGCCCCCGTCGGTCGAGACGTACACGTTGGCGCCGTGCATCTCCTTGGGAAGGTTGTAATACGCTTTCCCGGCGTTCCAGAGCGAGACGGGATAGAGCCAGCGGCCGGCGCGGTCGACGATCGGCTTGTTCATCATCACCCCGTCGCAGAGCCGGCGGGGCTCCGACCAGACGGCGTCTTCCCCCGCCTCGGGATTATCGGTGAACATTGTCCAGACGCCGTGGCGTCCGTCCCACTCGATTTCGAAGCGCGAGGCGCCGCGCCGGAACGTGCTTTCGCTCTGCGCCCAGAAGAGCCAGAGCCGGCCGTCCGGGCTGCGCCAGATTTCCGGATCGAAGAGGCGGATCTGGTCGCTTCGGTCGAGCGCCATAAACGGCTTGCCCCACGTCGCGCCGCCGTCGCCGCTGGTGGCCAGCAGAATGTAGTTCTCGGGCCCCGCGCCGCGTTTGCCGCCGGAATACCAGACGGCCCAGAGGCGGTCGTTCGAGGTCGCCTCGATACTCGCAACGCCCTGCCACGAGCGGTGTTTTCCGTCCCACTTTTCCGGCACCGGCTTGTAGATCTCCGGAACAAGCGCGCCGGGGTCGATGCTTCCGAGCCCGCCGCTGTCGGCCGGGTCCGAGGCCGAGACCGTGAAGAAGGAGGCGGCGGCAAGAAGGAGGAATCCGAACAGGGAGAGTCTGACTGCCATCTTGTTTCCTTTCGGGGGAGGGAAAGAGCGGCTACCTTTTCGGCTCTTTCGTTTCGTTTTCGAAAATTTCCGCCACCCGGCGCAGAAGGTCCTCTTCGGCGCCGCGGGGCGACTTAAACCACTGGACCGACCAGACGCGGAGAATGTTCCAATGCAGGCCGCCGAGAACCGACTGACGGAGAATGTCGCGGTCGCGCGCCGTGGCGGCGCGGGCGTAGGTCGGTCCGTCGCATTCGATTCCGACGACGTATCGGTCGGGCGATTCCGGCCGGGAAACCGCCAGGTCGACCTTGTAGCGCGAGAGCCCCAGGTGCTCCCTGACGTGATACCCCGCGCGGCGCAGAACCGACGCGACGTCGAGGACGAAAAGGTCTTTCGCCCGCGCGTCGGCCTCGTCTTTGAGGTCGCGCCGGAGGTAGTCGGCCCCTTTCTCGGCGTATTCGAGATACTCCTTTAAGTGCAGCGGGCCGAGCGTGCCGTCGCTGACCCGTCCCAGGTCGATATCCGCGGAGGTGATCGACGAAAAGACGATGTTCGCCTCTTTCGCGCGCGTGACCGCCACGTTCAGCCGCCGCTCCCCCCCCGCGCGGTTGACCGGACCGAAGTTCATCGAGACGTTCCCTTTTTCGTCCGGCCCGTAGCCGATCGAGAAATACATCACGTCCCGTTCGTCCCCCTGGACGTTTTCGAGGTTTTTCACAAAGACCGGCTCGGGATAGTCGGCGCTGAAGAACGGGTCGATTTCCGGATGCGTGTGGCGCTCCTCTTCGAGGAGGTCTTCGATCGCCCCTTTCTGCGCCTCGCTGAACGTGACGATCCCGAGCGACTTCCCACGAAATTCGGGGCGCATCATCCGCGCCACGGCGTCGTCGACCAGCGCCCGCGCCTCGGCGGGATTGGTCCGCTTTTTCGCGCGGTCGTAGACCCCCTCTTTAACGAGGCGGAAGTGCACCCCCAGGTCGTCCCCCGCCGGCGCGGCGGTCGGGAACGTGTAGAGGCCGCTGTCGTAGTAGTGGCGGTTGCTGAACGCGATGAGCGACTCGTGCCGGCTCCGGTAGTGCCAGCGGAGGTGAATTCCGTGCAGGCGCGCCGTGAGGCACTCGTCGAGGATGCTTTCGAGGTCTTCGATTTCGTCCTCGTCCGGTTCCTCGTCGTGCCCGCGCTGGAAGAACGACGTCGGCGGGAGCTGTTTCGGGTCGCCGACGACGATCAGCTGATTCCCCCGCGCGATGGCGCCGATCGCGTCGCACGTCGGGATCTGCGACGCTTCGTCGAAGATGACCAGGTCGAACTTTTCGCGCGAGGTCGGCAGATACTGCGCGACCGAAATCGGGCTCATCAGCAGACACGGCTTGAGCGCGGTCAGCAGGTTCGGGAGGGAGTCGAGAATGGTTCGGACCGGCTTATGGCGCGTCTTCTTTGTGATTTCGCGTTTGAGAAGTCCGAGTTCGCGGTCGGCGCCCGGCTCGCCGAGCCGCGCTTTCGTCCGCGCCGCGAGTTCGGAAATGATCCGGCGCCGGACCTGCTCGCGGTATTTCTCGTCGTTCTCACGGAAATCTTTCCGGATCTGCTCGTGGTTTCCCGCCAGGAATTCGCCGAGGACCGGCTCGCGGGTGAGGACCTCGTCGACCATTTTCGCGTTAAACGCGAAGCGGAACGCCTCGCCGAGTTCGTCGGGGGCGATCTTTCGGTCGGCGAGAAGGTCCAGGACGCTCGCCAGCCCCAATTCGCGCGTTTCGGCCGACGCCTTGTTCCAGTTGCACCATGCCTCGAAGACGTCGGGATTCCGCGTGACTTTGTCGGCCAGTTCCGCCGCGGCGTCGGCGGACATGTCGGCGTATCGGCCGGTCGGTTCCAGCTCGAGCCGGGCGGCGAACGCGTCGCGCGGCGCGCGGAACGCCGCGACCGATTCGGTCAGGCCGCGGCCGATCGCCTCGAGCGACTCCGCCGCCGCGGCTTTTTCGTTTCCGGCGAAGAGCGCGCCGAAACGCTCGCGCAGGGCGGGGAGCTCCCCGCCGACCAGAGAGGCGGGAAGGGCGCGCAGGGCGGCGTCGACCTCGTCGGCGGTCTTCTTCCACGCGGCGAGTTTTTCGACGTCGGGAAGCCCCGAGTCGAGCCTGGGAAGGGAAATCCGCTCGGCGGCTTTCGCCGCGCTCTGCCAGAGGGGGTGAACCGCCATATACCCGCCGAGCGCCTCTAAAAGGTCGCGCAGCGGAATCGGGCCGGTCGGAACGGCGGTTTTGCGGAACGCCGCCTCGGCGAGGGTCGCCTCGTCGAACGCCGCGTCGTTCGAGATCGTTTCGGAAAGCTCCCGCAGCGGCGCGTCGTAAAAACGGACGATCAGCTGAACGACGGCCGACGCCGCGCGCCCCAGCTCGGAGTTCACGTCGCGCAGTTCCTTCATCCGGGCGGGAAGGTTTTTCAGCGCGGTTCCGCCCGCCTCGCCGAACGCTCTTTGGACGTAGCGCGCGACGTTTTCGCCGGTTTCGATGTATTTCTTCAGCAGCTCGCCGTCGACGGTGCCGTTGTGCCACGCCTTGGGCGCGTGTTTGCGGACGAACGGGCCGGCCTCGTAGACCTTGGCGGCCGACGACGCGTAGGCGTCCATCGCCTTGAACAGATCGCCGAAGGAATCGAAGGGGGCGACCGGTTCCCGCCAGTCGTTCTGCAGGCGGCGGACGCGGCGGACGAGCCCCCTTTTCTTGAAGGGGAAGAGCGGTATCCACGCGTGCTGCGCCTTTTTGTATTTCTCGCTCAGTTCGCGCGCGGTCTCGCCGGTGACGAGCTTGAGATTGTACCTTTCCAGCAGCCGGATCAGATACGCGTGGTCTTTGGCGGCCTCGGCGGCGGGACCCGCCTTCTCGACGAAGAGGGGCCAGTCGGCGTCGATCAGCTCTTCCGGCGTGTCCGTGCGGCGTATCGCCTCGATCATCCGCGCGAGGTTCCCCACAACGGATTCGGGGATTTCGTCGGGCAGCTCCACGCCCAGGGCGCGGGCGACGTACCGGCACGCGGCGGCCAGATGTCCCGCCGACTTCCCGATTTCGGCGCACCGGCGCTCAATCGGCGTCTCCCCGCCGCCGCCGGCGGCGGGCCGGCTCGAAAGGGTGAAGAAAGAGACGGTCTCTTTGACCCGACCGGTGAGGGAGGGAAACCCGCTCCGGCGCAGACTCGCCAGGCCGAGCCGTCGGAGCTTTTCCAAAAGTTCGCCCCGCCGCGCGGTCAGGTCGAGGAGCTTTTCCAGAATCGGCGCGTCGCTTTCCCACGCCGACGTGTAGAAACGGCCCGGGAGCGGTTCGGCCGTCCGGGCCAGACGCCCCGCCGCCTCCGCAACCGCCTCGGTCTCGGCGAGCGACCCGACCCGGCCGGAAAGACGAAAGAAGTCTCCGGCGCGGCGCAGATGCGCGTTCAGCTCCTCGGCCGCCCGACGGAGCGGTTCGGCCATCGCGGCAATCTCGCGCAGAGCCGTATAGCCGATCTCCCGGGCGCGGATCGGCTGAAAATCGGCCCACGCCGACTCGGGAAGGCTTCGGCAGGCGCCGCGAAGGAGTTCGGGAATCTCGCCGAAGAGCCGGTCGACGGTCTCGCGGCCGAGTTCGAGCGCCGATCTTTCGAGACGGCATTTCGCCCACTTCGCGCCGCCGCGCGAAATCAAATCGGAAATCGCGCCGTAGAGGGTCCGCCCGTTCGGATAGACGTTGTGCAGCAGACGGACGTACTCGTTGAGGTTTTTCTTTTCGCCCTCGAGCCGGGCGGCCGTCTGCTGCCACCCGCTTTCTTCCGCCTTGGCGCGGAAGTTGAGCGCTTCGACGAACTGGTCGAGAACCTGGCGCTTTCCCGCCTTGTTCGAGTGGAGTTCGAGACAGAACGGGTCGAGCCCGAGTTTGCTCAGCCGCTGATGGACCACTTCGAGCGCGGCGCGCTTTTCCGCCACGAAAAGGACGCTTTTCCCCTTGTAGAGACAGTGCGCGATGATGTTGGCGATGGTCTGCGACTTGCCGCTTCCCGGAGGACCGTGCAGGACGAAATTCTTTCCCTTTTCGGCCGAAAGGATCGCCGCCAGCTGCGACGAGTCGGCCGAGAGGGGAGTCATGATCTGCGCGTAGGGATAGGCCGCGTCAATCTCTTCCGAACGGACTTCTTCGACGTCGTCGGCGAACGCCTCGGTCGGATGGTTGACCAGATGGTCGACGACCGGGCAGCGGAGCAGGTCGTCGCTGTGTTTATCGAGATCTTCCCACATGACCGACTTCTGGAACGAGAAGTTCCCGAGCCAGACTTCCTGATCGAGGAGTTCCCAGTCGGGGAAATCGCGCAGTTCCTGCCGGAAGATCTGGAAGATCCGCGCCACGTCGATCCCGCTCTTATCGGTCGGCAGGTCGTCCGGATCGATTCCGCGGATCGTCTTTTGATAGTCGACGCGGAGCATTTCCAAAAGCGTGACGTTCAGGACCGCGTCTTCGTCGGAACGCTCGAGGGTGAACCCCTCTTTCACCGACTTGCGGATCAGGCGCATCGGAAGGAGGAGGAGGGGCGCCTTATAGACCTTTCCGTCGGCGTCGGTCCGCCTGACCATTCCCAGGGTCAGAAAGAGCGTGTTAAACCCTCCCTCTTCCAGATCGCTCTGCGACTGGCGGTAGAGGGTCAGAAGCGACTTGTTGAGCGCGTCGGCGTCGGTCTCCGTTTTGCAGTGGAGACGCCGGTCGTCGAACTCGTCCGCGGTGTATTGCACAAGCGGGTCGCCGTTCCCCTGCGCCATAATCAGGTTTCGGTCGCGGTAGTCGTCGGCGACGTGGAGCGAGCCGGCGGGAAGGAGGGTAAAAGATTTCCCCGCGGCGAGGGAGTCCTCGACCTTCGCCGGATCGTGAAAGAAGATTTCGATCGCCCCGCGCGTCGGCTTGAAGTTAAGGAGCTTGTTCCGCAGCGAAAGGTCGAGGAGTTTCTGCTTCCAGCGGTCGATCCGCCCCTGCGGCGCGGTCGGCGCGTCGTCGAGGCTGATCTTTTCGGGGAGCGGCGGGAGCTCTCTTCCGTCCGGACGAAGGACGGGGCAGGGCGCGCTCGGGTCCGGAACGGAGAGCTCGTGCGGATTCTGTTTGAGGGGGAGGGGCCGGATTCCGCGTTCCCGCGCCGCGTAGATCCCGACGACCCCTTCGAAAATCTCGTCGTACGAGTCGTCGTCCGCCAGGAATCTCCCGCGCGCCTTGTTTTCGGCGGCGACGAACGGTTCGGGGTCCGGTCCGCAGGCCGAGGTCGACTCGAAAAAGACGATTTCGTTGAGATTGACCCGCTTGCGGATCTTTTCGAGTTCGTAGGTGTAGGGGGCGGGGAGCGAATTTTTATCGATGTGGCAGCCGACGTACGCGTGTCCCTCTTCGAGGGCGATCAGCGGACGGAGTCCGCACGCTTCCAGAATCGAGGCGAAAAGAAGGGACGCGTCGAGACATGTCATACAGTTTTCGCGGACGATCCTGTCGGGGAATCGGATCAGCTGTCCGGGCTCGTCGTCGTTGGCGGGAGGAATCGAGTATTTGAACTTCCGTTCGGCGACCGCCTCGTAGACGGCGCGGATCATTTCGTGGCGGCGGCTGCGGTCGGGGGACTGATACCCTCCCATCGAGCCGTCGCCGGTGTGCGCCTCGAGGATTTCCGCCGCCCGGCGCTTAAACGGCACGATCGCTTCCAGGTTCGGCGTGACGAACGCCGCCAGAAGCTTCGGAAAGAAACCGCTTCCGATCCAGCGATTGAACGCGTGGAGCGGGACCGGGACGTCCTTTCGGGCCAGTTCCGCCTCTCCCTGAAAGATCCGAACGCTGACGTTTACATTTTCCGTAGAGCTGAGCCCGGCCAGATAGGGGCCGTCGAGCGCGACGAAAAGATCTTCCTGCGGAAAGGAGAACGTTTCCTTCGGACCGAGCCGCGGAATCGCCAGGCGGAGGGGCGGGAAGAATTCCGGATGGGAGCCGACTTCGACGCGAAGCTCCTCGAACTGCCGCTCGGTATTGTTATGAATCAGAAGTTTTTCGATGAGGGGAATCCCGCACTGCTGAATCGCGAAGTTCACAAAAGGGATCGTCGGGAGTTCGACGAGGAAAGGTTCGGTCGACGGAATGTCCGGGTCGGTCCGCGTGTCGTCTGTCATAGGTCAGCCTTATATCGAAAGCTCGTGGGCGTTGGTCTTCTTTCGGCGGGAAGTTCCCCCTCTTCTATTTTACCTTAAAGCGTTCTCTTTTCCAGAAAAAAGGGGCGCGGCGCCGTAAAAGAAAGGCGCCGCGCCCGATATCGGGGGGAACGGGAAAATCGGGAAGAGCTTATTCCCCGCCCAGGAAAAAGACCCAGCCGGCGAACCGCTGCCGGGCCTCGCGCAGCGCGGCCTCGGCCGCTTCCCGATTGAGCGCGTATTCGCTTTCGTCAAGCCGGTTCTCGTCGGAAATGCGTTTGATTTCCGCCTCGTCCGCCCCTTCCGGCGCCCGGCGCGGGGCCGGTTTGGCCAGGAGTTCCTCGTCGAGGGAGGGGATCACCAGAACCGCCTGCCCGGCCGACGTTTCGCCGCCGAAGAGGACGGTCAGGCGAAGACCCCCTTTCATCGAAAGGGACGCGGTCCCTTCGGCGCCCAGGAGGATCGGCTCGACCGAATCGGGATCGGC
>CACXFR010000064.1 GCA_902766935.1 uncultured Planctomycetota bacterium
AAGATCGTCCTGGGACCGCTGGCGCAGATCGCCCGCGAGCTCGGCATTCCGACCGTCGCGACGAACGACGTTCACTACATCCTCCGTGAAGACTACGAAGCGCAGGACATCCTGCTGTGTATCAACACAAAATCGTACCGCACCGACATCAGTCGGATGCGGATGGAGGGGGATCAGTTCTATATGCGAAGCGGCCGCGAAATGGCGCTGGCACTCCCCGAATACGAAGACGCGGTCCGCCGATCGTGCGAGATCGCCGATCGGTGCAGCGTGAAGCTCGACCTGGGACACCGCTATTTCCCCGAATTCAACCCCCCCGACGGCCTGTCGGCCGACGAATATCTCCGCCGTCTCTGTCTGGAAGGACTCAAACGCCGCTATGCCGACAACCCGAAACGGTGCAAAAACGGCGTCCTTTCGGACGAGGTGCTCGCCCGTCTGGAACGGGAGCTTTCGGTGATCAAAAAGCTCGGGTTCGCCAACTACTTTCTGATCGTGTGGGATTTCGTGCGGGTCGCCGAAGAGCGGGGGATTCACCGCACCGCCCGCGGAAGCGGCGTCGGAGCGCTCGTCTGCTACGCGCTGAACCTTTCGCACGTCTGCCCCCTGGAATACGACCTCCTCTTCGAACGGTTCCTCGACGAAAATCGTCTCGAAGCGCCCGATATCGATATCGACTTCGACCAGGAACGCCGCGGCGAGATCCTCGATTATGTCCGCGAGCATTACGGCGAGGCGAACGTCGCCCAGCTGGGGGTCTTCGGAACGATGGCCGCCCGAAGCGTGATCAAAGACGTCGGCCGCGCGCTGGGAATGCCGCTCGCGCGAAGCGTCCAGCTGGCGAACCTTGTGCCGAAAGCTCCGAAGACGAAACTCTCCGACGCGTTCAGGGAGAGTCCCGAATTCGTCAAAGCCTATGAGGAAGACGCCGAGGCGCACGAGGTTATCGATTTCTCGCTCCGTCTCGAAGGACTGGCGCGTTCGGCGGGAGTCCACGCCTGCGGGGTGGTTATCTCCAAGCGCCCCCTGACCGACTTCGTGCCGATTCAGGTGGTCAAAGGGGTCGACGTCACCCAGTGGCAGGGAGCGGAGGTCGAAAAGGCCGGGCTCCTCAAGATGGACTTCCTCGGCCTACGAAACCTGACGATCCTGGCCAACGCCATCAAACTGGTCGAGGAGACGACCGGAAAAAGCATCGACCCGTACCGGTTCCCCCTCGACGATCCCGAAACGTACGCCCTTCTCTGCCGCGGCGAGACGAAAGGGGTCTTTCAGCTCGAGTCGGACGGAATGCGCCGGCTTCTGGCCCGGATGAAGCCTGACTCGTTCCGCGACATCATCGCCACGCTCGCGCTCTACCGCCCCGGACCGCTGGGGGGAGGGATGGTCGATCGGTACATCAACGTCAAGCACGGGCGGGAAGTCGCGACCTACGCACACCCGGTGATGGAAGAGGTTCTCAAAGAGACGAACGGCGTCATGGTCTATCAGGAACAGATCATGCGGATCTTCAACCGTCTGGGAAAAATCCCCCTTTCGGGGTCGTACACGGTGATCAAGGCGATCAGTAAAAAGAAGGAAGAGAAAATCCGTTCGTCCCGCGAGGAGTTCGTCAAAGGGGCGATGGAAAACGGCCTTTCCGAAAAGACCGCGCGCGAAATCTTCGCCCTGATCGAAAACTTCGCGCAATACGGGTTCAACAAGTCCCACTCCACCGCCTACGCGCTGGTCGCCTATATGACGGCGTATCTCAAGGCGCACTACCCGGCGGAATTTATGGCGGCCCTCTTAAACGGCGACGTCTCGAAACGAAACTTCCGCGAAAAAGACTCGACGGTGGAGCATCTGCGGGACTGCAAACGGATGGGGATCGAAGTGGTTCACCCCGACATCAACCGTTCGTTTCGCGACTACCTCGTTCGGGACGGGAAGATCATGTTCGGTCTCTCCGCGATCAACGGCTGCGGCGAGGCGGCGATCGAGGCGATCGTCGCCGAGCGCGAGGCCCACGGTCCCTATAGGAGCCTCTTCGATCTGTATGAACGGGTCGATCCGCGCGTGGTAAACAAAAAGTGCATCGAGTCGCTGATTAAGGCGGGATGTTTCGATTCCCTCGGGGGGAACCGTCCGCAGCTTTTGGCGGTGATCGACAAGGCCGGAAAGGCCGGTCAGACCGCCGCCGCCGACCGCCGCCGAGGCCAGGGGAATCTCTTTGACGGGTTTGGCGACGACCAGGCCGCGACCCAGGAGGACGAAATCGCTCAGGCGACCGCCGGACTCCCCGATATTCCCGATTGGGAACCTAGAGAAAAAGGGAGAAACGAAAAGGAAGTTCTGGGCTTCTATCTGACCGCCACGCCGCTTGCGAAATACAACGAGATGCTCAACACATTCTCGACCGCGTCCGTCGACAACGCGGCGCACGAGTTGAACGACCGGGACCGGGTGATCCTGGGAGGAATCGTCAGCGGAATCTCGACCCGGCAGACGAAAAAGATCAGAGAGGGTAAGCCAAGCATCTACGCCAACTTCGAACTCGAAGACGAGGAAGGGTCGATCAAGGCGATCATCTGGCCCGATGCGTATCAGACGGCAAAAGATATCCTTGTCGAAGACGCCGTCCTCTTCGCGGTCGGAAGGATCGACCGTTCCCGCTGCGAACGGGAGGAGGAAGCCGGCACGCTCCTCGTCGATCGGGTTCTGACTCCGCAGCAGGCCGAAAACGAACTGGTCGCCGGGATCCGCATCGAGCTCGAGGAGGACGAAAAGGTCGATCAGGTTTCCGTATTGCACGAGATTTTAAAAACGTACCGCACCACGTCGGGACGGGGGTGGAGTCTCGAAATCGCCCTCCGATTCCTGGACGGGAAAGTCGGTCTGATCCGCTGTCCGTCGTTCCGAATCAGTTTCCGGCCGGAACTCCGCGAACGGATTCTCCAATGGTTCGGTCCCGACGCGCTGAAACTGATCCCCGCGACCGGCCGCTAGCGCCGGCCGGAAAACCGCGGCGGCTTCTCAGGCGTCGGGGGAAAGGTTTTTCAGAAAAGTGTAGGTCATCGCCTCGGCGATATCCTCGAAATCGTACTCTTCGTCCGTCACCGCCAGAACGTCGCAGTACTGCCAGTAGATCACATAAGAACGCTCTTCGGTTTCAAGGCTCAGGACGACGGCGGTATTGACCAGGTCCAGGTAAAAGAAATTCATCTCGTAGCCGGTCAGAAAATGATCGGCGATGATCCGGTGCGTCGGCGTGTCTTCGAGCTGATCGTACTCGCGCCGCATCGAATGGAGCACCTCTTTGGCGGCGGCGTCGGGATCGGTTCCCGCCGGAAAGACCGAAATCATCCAGAAGTAGCCGTCCGGGTTGTTGACGGTGATCGCCTTCGAGTCGCTCGTCCAGGGAGCCTCCTGAACGAACCAATTCTTCGGGTAGGCGAAACGGACCGCGTCGTCTTCGCTGACATACTCTTTGAACTCGGCCTCTTCTTCAAGCCGCGCCAGTTCGTTGACGTTGTCCAGAATCTCAAAGAGTTTCTTTTTTCGGTGGAGATCCGCGATACGCGGCGGACGATCCGACGCCGCACTGCTTTCGGACGAATTCTTGTTTCGAGAGAGTTTCATCGCTTTTGTCCCCTGGAACTGAGGTTCGGGAAGATTCTCTTTCGCGCGGCGCATCGCGCCGGGCGCCCTTCACTTTTTTAGTCAAGTCCCCGGAGTTTGTCAACAGGTTCCCTTGATTTTTCAACGCGGTTGGGGCATAATATCCCCCGGCTGCGGCGGCCGGTCCGGCGCGGCGCAAAGGCAGGTAAACGGGCATCGTCCGCCGTCGGCGGTGAGTTTTTCACAAGGAGATCCCCATGACGATTTCGCAATTCAATCTCATCGATCCGCAGCATCAAAGCGGCGGGCCGGTTCTGTTCGAAGAAACGTTCCGACGGTCGGACAGAGAATTCCCGGTACGGTTCGCCAAACGACGCCTTTCGGGGGGGCTCTCCGACGGGGTCGATCTTCTGGAAGTCGACAACGGCCTCCTTTCATTCGCCGTCCTCCTTTCGAAGGGGATGGGAGTCTGGCGCGGAAAGTGCGGCGACGTCGAGCTGAAATGGGATTCCCCGGTGCACGGGCCGGTTCATCCGCGCCACATTCCGATCTTTCATCCGAGCGGTCTGGGATGGCTCGAGGGATTCGACGAATGGATCGCCCGCTGCGGCTTAAACAGCAACGGCGCCCCCGAATTCACCCCCGCCGGCGTCCTCAGATACCCCCTCCACGGACGGATCGCCAATATGCCCGCCCGCGAGGCGAGCTGCGCGTATGACTCCGAATCGGGGGCGATGACCGTCTCGGGCGTCGTCGACGAGGCCGCCCTCTTTTCGAGCAAACTCGCGCTGAACGTCTCCTACACCACCTCGGCCGGATCGACGCGTCTGCGTGTTCGGGACGAGGTCGTCAACCTCGGGAGCGTCCCCGCCGAGTTCGAACTCCTCTACCACATCAACTCCGGATTCCCGCTGATGACCCCCGGCGCGGAATTTTTCATCCCGTTCGAAAAGATGACCCCGCGCGAGGCGAGCGCCAAGGCGAATCTCGATCGGTGGAACGTCTGTCTTCCCGAAACGCCCGATTCCCCCGAAAACTGCTATCTCTTCGACCTGGCGGCCGATTCTCTGGGGCGGACGCGCGTGATGATTCTCAACGCGGCGAAAGACCGCGGGGTCTCCCTCTCGTTCAACAAGAACGAGTTCCCCCATTTTCTGACCTGGAAACTGATGCGCCCGAACGGCGACACCTATGTGACGGCGATCGAACCGTGCGTCAATTTCCCGAACACCCGCTCGTTCGAAAAGAAACACGGCCGGGTCGCGACTCTGGAACCGGGCGCCTCCCGCGTTTTCAATTTTGACATCGACGTTCTCCTCACCCCCGAGCAGATTGGCGCCGCAAAGGAAGATATCGCGGCGCTTCAGGCCGGCGCCGCGGGAACGATTGAAGCGGATCCGCTGGAGGAGTGGTGCGAATGAACGGATTTGTCGACGAGGGTCTGGTTTTTCATCTCGACATACCGGTCCTCGACTCCGATGCCGACGTTTTTGAACACGCGAATAACACAAGATATATTCACTGGATGCAGTCGATCGCCATCGCCCATTCCGAGTTCTACGGATGGGATGACAAACGCTACATCGAGTACGGAGGGGGCTGGTTCGTCCGCCGGCATGTCGTCGACTACATCCACCCGGTCTTTCCGGGGGAAGTCCTCCACGGCGAGACGTGGGTCGAAGAGATGAAAAACGTCTCGTGCCTGCGGAAATACCGGTTTACCCGGAAGTCCGACGGCCTGCTCATCTCCAACGCCGAAACGCGCTGGGCGTTCGTCAATTTCGCCACCGGCCGGCCGATGCGGATCCCCGAAAAAATTTCGAGCATCTTCGTTCCGCGGGCCGCCGACGACCGACGATAAGCTTCGCCGACCCGCGGTCAGATCAGCCGCTGGAGCGTCTCCAGGAAGATATTGAGCATCACCCGCTCGTGACTGGCAAAGAGCGCCGCGCGGAGATTCCCTCCCGAATGCCGCGAGTTGATCTTCTGCAGAAACGAGACGAGCACCTGCCCCTTGATCATCCCGTGCTGAATCCGGCGCATATTCTGGTCCGAACCGATTCCGAGCGCGACGATCGGCGCCATGTTCTCCTGAACCGTAAACCCCATCTTCTTCAGCTCCGATTTGAAGTAGTAGACGTTGTTCCAGAGTTTGTGCCGGATGTCGTCGCGATAGAAGGAGAGCTGAAGTCCCTTAAGCGTCGAGGCGGCCAGCGGCGTGGGGGGATAGAGCGAGAACTGGAACCGGGGAAGGTCGACCACGCGGTCGACGAACGAGGAGCTTCCCGGAATCAGCGCGCCGTACCCGCCGATCGCCCGGCCGAGGGAACTGACAAGATAGGTGGGGATCGGGAGCGGCTTTTTCACCTCTTCGACGGTCTCGTCCCTCTGCAGACAGATGAAGTCGTCGATCGGGTCCTCGTCGTCCTCCCCGTCGCAGAAATCTTCGGAATCTTCCTCTTCCGCCTCGCTCCACGGCTCTTCCGAGCCGTAGAGATCTTCCCGCGAAAAGTCGTCGGGGGTGAACGCGTCGTTATACGAGAAGTCGCCCGCCCCGTAAGTCGGGTCGCTCTCGCGGTCCTGCGGCGTGTGGTTCACACGGCTCATGTCGTAGCCGAAATACTCGAGCGTGCCGCGCCCCTTCCCCCCCAGGACGCCGAACCCGTCGGCATCGTCGACCAACAGCGCCGCGCCGGGATACGCCGAGAGAATCTCGTAATATTGGGGGATCGGCGCGATTTCGCCGGTCACGTTGAAAAGACCTTCGGTGATCACCAGCGGCCGCTTGTAACGCCGTTTTGTCTTTCGTACAAGGACGCGCTTCAGGTCGTCCGGATCGCGGTGCTTAAAGGAGACCAGCCGCGCCGCCGAACGCGTCAGGGCGCGGCGGATCACCGCCGCCGACGCGTCGGAACAATGTTCGTCGACCAGAACCAGGTCGTACGAGTCGGCGACCGACTCCAAAAGGCATCCCAGGGCGTCGGCCTCGCTCCCGCAGTAGAGCGCGCGCGGCGTTTCGTAAATTTCGGCCGCCTGACGCTGGACTTCGAGAATCGGCACCGGCGTGTAGCGGCGCCGGAGCGAACCGGACGACGTGCCGTAATGGAGAACGGCCTCGCACGTCGACGCCAGAACGTCCGGATGCGCCTGCAGACCGAGATATCCCTCTCCCGAAAAGTAGAAGTACTCCTCGCCGCCGATCGAAACCGTCGCGTCGGGAGGACCGTCGAACGCGAAGAGTTCTTCGATCAGCGACACGTCCCGCCGAAGGGCGGGTTTCCCGAGCTGCGGCTGCAGATGTTGAGCTTTTTCTTCATTAAGCGACGAGAGGATTCGTTCGGGCGATTCGCCGGACGGTTGTTTGTCAAAATAAAGCATTCCGTTGCCTTGTTATCGAAAAAGTGGTGCGAAGTCGGCAAGCGGCCGCCGCCGCGGCCGAAGGACGGGGGATGTTAAGGATTTTTCCCCCGGAAGGCAAGAGCAACTCCGCCGCGAAACGTCCCCCGGAACCGGAGGAAAGGGAAAGATGCTATACAGTCTGAAACGGGAAAACCGCCTCTTTCCCCCCGTTTTTCGGGAGAAAACGCACTCGCTTTCGTATAAGAAGGCGTGAAACGGCCGGAAAACCGCCCGCCGGCGTCCGAATACCCTCCCCGGCGCCGCGGAAAGAGCGAAAACGGACAAGCGCTTATATATTAGGGTGAACCCTTTATTTTTCCAAGGAATATGGTAGAATAGGGTGACGGCTTTTTTTCCGGGGCCCGACGGGTTCAAAATCGGTCGATTTTTCGTATTTGCCCCCCGCGCGCGCCGGAAAGAGTCTTTAAAACCAGGCCCGGCTCAGAAAGCAGGTAAGTTGATGTCGCTGTTGGTCATCGGTTCGGCCGCGTTCGATTCGATTCAAACCCCGAGCGGTTCCCGCGAAAAGGTCATCGGGGGGAGCGGCGTCTACGCCGCCTGCGCCGCCTCTTTCTTCACCCCGGTGCGGCTGGTGAGCGTCGTCGGGGAAGATTGGCCGAGCGCCTATACCGACCGGCTCCGAACAAGAGCGATCGATCTTGAAGGGCTTGAAGTCCGCCCCGGAGCGCGGACTCTCGCCTGGTCGGGAAGATATTTCGAGAACCTCAACGACCGCGAAACCCTCGACATCCGGCTCAACGTGATGGGAGAAGAATACCGTCCTCTCGTCCCCGAGTCGTACCGCGGCAGCGAGTTTCTCCTTCTGGCCAACGGTTCGCCCGTCTGCCATCTCGACCTTCTGGACAAGATGGCAAAGAAGCCCCGGCTGACCGTGGCCGACACGATGGACTTCTACATTCAGAACCAGCCGGCTCCGCTGCGGAAACTTCTCCCGCGGATCGACGGACTGATCCTGAACGACTCCGAGGCGCGTCTTCTGGCGGGCGAGAAGAACACGATCACCGCCGCGCGCCGGATCCTCGAGATGGGGCCGGCGTTCGTCATCGTCAAAAAGGGGGAAAACGGCGCGTTCTACCTCTCGCGGCAGGCGATCCGCCTCATTCCGGCGTACCCGTCCGAAGAGGTCGTCGATCCGACCGGGGCGGGGGACTCGTTCGCCGGGGCGCTGATGGGAGCTTTGGCCGCTTCGGGCCGGAGCGATCCCGAATCGATTATCGCGGCCATGGCCCGCGCGACGGTCGTCGCCGGCTACAATGTCGAGGGGTTTTCCCTCGAACGGCTCGAAACCCTAACCGAAAAGGAAATCGAATCCCGCCTGGCCGCGTTCCGAACCATGATCACATTCTAACGCGAAAAGAGAGTAAGTTTATTTTGAAAAAAGAATCAGACGAATCAAAAAAATCAGGGAATTCCCCTCAGAAGAAAAACCCGCGCAATCGGCGGGCCGGCCCCCGTTTCGAGTGGGGCGAAGTCGACAACGTCTCGCAGGAAGACATGCTCCTGCCGGCGAAAAAGAAAAAGGGGAGCCGCCGCAGGATTGACCACGTCGAGTCGACCCTGACCGTCGGCGCCGAAGAGGCCGACCCCTACGCGATCAAGCCCGTCGATTCGCACGCGGCCGACGATCCGATGATCCCCAGCTACGGCAAAAGGGTCGAAGGCGACAACGACGAGTTCGACATCTTCCTCCGGAACGCCGAACGGGCCGACGCGCGCGACAAGGAACGCGAACGAGCCCGAAAAGAGCAGAAAGAAAACCCGAAACCGAAAAAATCCGCTCCGCCGAAAAAAACAGCTCCCGCCGAAAAGGAACCGGCTAATAATCGTCCCGCAGCCGCGGAACGATCCCCCCGCGTTCCAAAAGCTCCCGCCGCCGCGCCCGCCGAATTCAATCTGGTCGACAACATGTTGGCCGAAATCGGCGAACTGCGAAAAATCGGCATCCTGCGGGTCGAGAAATACCAGCTTTCCGAAGAGACCAAAGAGATGTTCTTTTCGGAACTGAAGGTGATGGAAAATATCCTCGGTGCCGTCCGGCGGGTGATCGACACCCCTCAGAAGGCCGATCTTGCCGGAAGATTTGCCCCGGTCAAGAAGAGCGCCGCCGCAAAACCGGCCGAGGCCAAAAAAGAAACCGCCGTCAAAAAGGAACCCGCGCCGAAAGCGCGGCCCGCCGGACGGGAACTTCCCTCCGTGTCCGAAGCCGGCTACGGCCTCCCCGAAAAGATCGCACCGGTCGAAGAGTCCCTGCCGCCGCGCAAAAAGGAGCCTCCGAAAAGGGAAAAATCCGAAAAGTCCCCCTCTCGGCCCGCGAAGGAACCTCGCCGCCCTTTTGACGGAGCCGCTCCGGCGGTGCACGAAGAGTCGGACAGGTTTTCCGAACTGAAGAAGAACTGGAAACTCGACGGCGCCGTTCTTTCCGGCGCGATGCTGGCGACACTCGCCGAGGTTCATTACGACAAACCGACCCCGATCCAGGCGGGGACGATCCCGAAGATCCTCGCGGGGAAAGACCTGATGGGGCAGTCGCGGACCGGAAGCGGAAAGACCGCCGCGTTCATGATCCCGATCATCGAAAAGATCGATCCGCGCGCCGCGGCGGGAGACGGGGATTCCGCGGCGGTGCCGCCGGGGGACGACCCGGTGGCGCTGATCGTCGTGCCGACGCGCGAGCTGGCGGTTCAGATTCGGGACGAAACCGCCAAACTGGCGCACAACCGCGAGATCGCGATCGTCGCCTGCTACGGAGGCAAACCAATCGCCGACCAGGTCAAAAAGATGCGCGGCGGGGTCGATATCGTGATCGGAACTCCCGGACGGATCCTCGATTTGGCCAAGCGGAGCGCCCTGCGTCTTTCGTCCCTCAAGTGGGTCGTTCTGGACGAGGCCGACCGGATGCTCGACATCGGGTTCCGTCCCGATATCGAACGGATTCTCCGCCAGACCCCGAGCGAACGCCAGACGCTCCTTTTCAGCGCCACGTTGGCCGACGAGGTCGTCCGTCTGGCGCAGCGCTACATGACCGAGCCGGAAACGTGCGACTTCAGCGAAAACGAAATCGCCTCCGACACGATCGAACAGTTCTACATCACCGTCGACCGCGACCGCAAGTTTGAAGCGCTCGTTCGCCTTCTGCGCCGGGAAGACCCGCAGCAGGCGATCGTCTTCTGCCGAACCAAGCGGGGGGTCGACCGGCTCGGCAGCGGCCTGTTGCGCGAGTTCAAAGGCTGGCCGATCTCGGCGATCCACGGCGATCTGACGCAGTCGAACCGGGACAACATCATGCGCTCGTTCCGCGCCGGGAAGACCAAGATCCTGGTCGCCACCGACGTGGTCGGCCGGGGGATCGACGTAAGCGGGATCTCGCATATCATCAACTACGACATTCCCGAGTTCTGCGACGACTACGTTCATCGGGTCGGCCGGACCGGACGGATGGGACGCGAAGGGGTCGCTTTTACGCTCGTCACCTCCGAAGAGGGGAACGAACTGACGCGGATCGAAATGCGGATCAACCGTCTTCTCCAGCGAACCGAACTCGAAGGGTTCGAAGCGTTCACCCGTCCCGACGAGACCGAAAAGGCGGAACCGAAGGAACCGAAGCCGGTCTACGGCAAACCGCTTCGCCGCGTCCGACGCGCGCTGTAGTACAACCATTCCGACTTAGACAAGGACTTCAAACACCGATGTCAGAAGACAAATCCAAAGAGGCGCGCTACGACGAGGCGATCGCCCTGCGCGAAAAGGGGGATCTCAAAGGGGCCGTTTCGATCCTCGAACGGCTGACGGCGGAGTTCCCCGACTACGCCCTGGCGCATCTGGGGCTGGCGGTCTTCTACTGGAAGCTGGAACGGCTCGACGACTCGATCCGGGAGGCGTCGAAGGCGTGCGAACTCGAAACCGAAGACCCGTTTTATTTCACCGCCCTCTCGTCGCTGGCGATTAAAGCCGGACACCGTAAGACGGCCGAAGAGGCGCTGGCCAAGGCGCAGGAGGCGCGTTTTCAGGCCTTTATGAAAAAATACCGCGAAGAAAATCCCGACCCCGAAGAGGCGTCCGGCGCCAAGCCGGATGCCGGAGAAAGTGAAGGCGCGCATGACTGACAGTCGAAAAGGGCGAATTTTGATCGCCGATGACAACCCAGTGAACCAGGAGCTCCTCGAAGCGTACCTGGCCGACGGGAACTACGAAATCGAGTTCGCTTCGGACGGTCTTGAAACCCTCGCCAAGGTCTCGTCCTTCCGGCCCGACGTCATTCTCCTCGACATTATGATGCCCAAGCTGAGCGGGTTCGAGGTCTGCGAAGAGCTGAAAAAATCGGCCGGCACGCAGAACGTGATGATCCTGATGGTCACCGCGCTCAGCGATCTGGGGGATATCGAGCGCGCGGTCGCCGCCGGCTGCGACGACTACCTGAGCAAACCCGTCCACAAACTCGAGCTCTTAAAGCGGGTTGAAAATATGATCAAGCTTCGCAGCGTTTCGGACGAGCTCGAACGGCTCCGCCGCTACATCGACTCGATCGAAGACGCCTCGGCGCCCCCCGCGAATCGGCAGGACGACTCGGAAAAGGAAAACTGACGTGTCAAAAGAGAACAGTATCCGGCGCCCCGACGACGAGCGGATTGTCATCACCGGGATCGGTCTGGCGGCTCCCAACGGAAACAACCTCACCGAATTCCGCCGCGCCCTGCTCGACGGCGAGAGCGGCATCGAGCCGTACGAGATCCGCTATTTCGGCAAGACGGTGGCCGGGGTCTGTCATTTCGACAATCTGAAATACGCCTCGCGCCGGGAACTGCGCCGCGGAACCCGCGCCGGGAGCATCGCCGTCTACTGCGCCCACGAGGCGGTCGCCGACTCGCGGGTCGACTGGGATGCGCTCCCCAAAGAACGCGTCGGCGTCTATCTGGGAATCACCGAACACGGGAACGTCGAGACCGAAAACGAGATCTACCAGATCAAGCAATACGACTACGACTGCGCCTACTGGTCGCACCATCACAACCCGCGCACCGTCGCCAACAACCCGGCGGGGGAAGTCACCCTCAGCATGAAGATCACCGGCCCGCACTACACCCTGGGGGCGGCCTGCGCCGCGGGGAACGCCGGACTGATCCAGGGGGTTCAGCAGCTCCGTCTGGGAGAGGTCGATTTCGCGCTGGCCGGAGGCGTTTCGGAAAGCATTCACACGTTCGGGATCTTCGCGGCCTTCGCCGCCGAAGGGGCGCTGGCGCGGCACGGCGACCCGACGAAAGCTTCGCGTCCGTTCGACGCCGCCCGAAACGGGATCGTCGTTTCCGAGGGGGGCGCCGTCTATACGCTGGAACGCCTCGCCGACGCCAAAGCGCGCGGCGCGAAGATCTACGGCGAGATCGTCGGCTACGGGATGAACAGCGACGCGACCGATTTCATTCTCCCCAATTCCGTCCGGCAGGCCGAGTGTATGCGCAAAGCGCTCAAAAACGCCGGGCTCTCCCCCGCCGACGTCGACATCGTCAACACGCACGCGACCGCCACGGTCAGCGGTGACATTAACGAGATCGAAGCCGTCCGCGAGGTCTTCGCCGACGCCCCGACGACGTATATCAACAATACCAAGAGCTTCATCGGGCACGCTATGGGAGCCGCGGGGGTGCTGGAACTGGCGGGGAACCTTCCCTCGTTCGAAGACGGGATCGTCCATCCGACGATCAACGTCGACGACCTCGACCCGAAATGCGCCTTCCCGACCCTTGTGCTGAACAAGCCTCTCGAAGGGAAAAATATCCGTGTAATTTTGAACAATTCATTCGGCATGGTCGGCATCAACGCGGTGCTGATCGTGGCAAAGTATGAAGCATAGTCATGTGACAAGAGAAAGAACAATGACCCGACCTGAAATCCGAACAGCCATCATCGACATCCTTTCGGACATCGCGCCCGACGAGGATTACGCGCAGCTCAAAGACGACGTCTCGTTTCGCGAGCAGCTGAGCATGGACAGCATGGACATGCTCGATATCGTTCTGGAACTCCGAAAACGTTTCAAGATTCAGATTCCCGAAGAGGACTATCCCCACCTGATTTCGATGGAATCAACTCTCGATTACCTGGAACCCGTTCTGGCCGACAAGTAACCCGCGCGAAAGTGCCGTATGGGCGAAGAGAAGATCTACGACACCGTCATCATCGGAGCCGGCATGTCGGGTCTGGCCGCCGGTATCCGGCTGGCTCAGTACGACAAGAGCGTCTGCATCCTGGAACGGCACACCGTTCCCGGAGGGCTGAACTCCTTCTATCGTCAGAAGGGACGGAACTTCGACGTCGGGCTTCACGCGATGACCAACTACGCCGCGAAAGGAACGCGCAGCGGCCCCCTTTCGCGTCTCCTTCGCCACCTGCGTCTTTCGTGGGACGAGCTCGGACTGATTCCGCAGCTCGGTTCGGGAATCGCGTTCCCCGGGATCACCCTCGATTTCTCCAACCAGTTTGATCTTCTTCTGTCGCAGATCGCCGAGAAGTTCCCCAAACAGATCGATGGGTTCCGCAAGATGGTCGCCTCGCTGGTCGACTACGACCAGCTGGGACTGGGTGCCTCGGGAGGGTCGGCGAAGGAATTCGTCGGCACGTTTCTTTCCGACCCGCTTCTGATCAACATGCTCTTCTGCCCCATCTTCTTCTACGGCGGGGCGCGCGAGTCGGATATGGAGTTCGGGCAGTTCTGCATTATGTTCCGTTCGATCTTCCTCGAAGGGTTCGCGCGGCCGTACGAGGGAGTGCGGCATATCCTGACCAAGCTCCTCAAGAAATTCAAAACGCTGGGGGGCGAACTGCGCCTTCACTCCTCGGTCAAAAAGATCGTCACGCAGAGCGACAGCGCTTCGAAGCTGATCCTCGACGACGGCACGGAAATCCGCGCCCGACAATACCTCTCGTCGGCCGGCTGGCGCGAGACGATGCGCCTCTGCGGTCTGGAAGAGTCCGAAAACGCCGTCTCCCCCGGAAGGCTCGCCTTCGTCGAGACGATCAGCGTTTTGGACCGCGACCCGAAACGCCTGGGACACCGCAAGACGATCCTCTTTTTCAACGACTCCGAGTCGATGAGCTACAAGAAGCCCGACGAACTGATCGACCTGCGCAGCGGCGTGATCTGTTCGCCGAACAACTTCGATTACGGCAAACCGCTCGGCGAAGGACAGATCCGCATTACGGCGCTCGCCAACTTCGACCGCTGGGCCGAGCTCGACCCTCAGAGTTACCGGCTCGAAAAGCTCCGCTGCTACGACCGCCTGATCGCCTCGGCGGTTCGCTTCGTTCCCGACTTCCGCGGGAACATTATCGAAACCGATATGTTCACGCCGCTGACCGTAACACGCTACACAGGAAAAGACGCCGGAGCGATCTACGGCGCCCCCGAAAAGAAATACGACGGTCTGACCCCTCTGCGGAACCTCTACGTCTGCGGGACCGATCAGGGGATGGTCGGGATCGTCGGGGCGATCGTCAGCGGCATCACGATCGCCAACCGTTATCTGTTGGCTAAATAAAAGGAAAACGAATATGAGCGGAGCCGACGCAAGATACTCCGACGCCTATGATATCATCGTTATCGGCAGCGGCCTGGCGGGAATGACCGCGGCCAACGTTCTGGCGCGGGACGGACAGAAGGTCCTTCTCGTCGAACGGCACTACAAGCTGGGCGGGCTGGCCACCTGGTTTTGGCGGGGAAAGCACCAGCACATTTTCGATATCTCGCTTCACGGTTTCCCGGTCGGAATGATTAAAAGCTGCCGCCGCTACTGGAACAAAGAGATCGCCGACCGAATCGTACAGCTTCCCGCCATTAAGTTCGACAATCCGCAGTTCACCCTGACCACGACCTTCAACCGCGACGACTTCACCCGCCTTCTGATCGAACGATTCCATATCCCCGCCGAAACGGTGAAAGCTTTCTTCGACACCGCGCGCGACCTGACGCACTACGACAGCGAAGCGATGACCACCCGCGAGCTGTTCGACCGCTTCTTCCCGAACCGCCCCGACGTAGTCCGTCTCTTAATGGAACCAATCACCTACGCGAACGGCTCGACCCTCGAAGACCCGGCGCTCACCTACGGAATCGTCTTTTCGAACTTCATGTCGAAGGGAGTCTACACGTTCCAGGGGGGAACCGACCTCTTCGTATCGATGCTGCGCGAAGAGATGTCGAAAAACGGCGTTGATATCGCCGTCGCCGCCCCGGTCGAGCGGATCCTCGTCAAAGACGGCCGCGCCGCGGGGGCTCGTATCGCCGACAATCCGCCGGCGATCGGCGTTCCGGAACTCGACGGGCGCCCGTTTCCCCGCTCCCCCCTCCTGGGGAAGACGATCCGCTCGCGCGCGGTTCTGTCGAACGGAAATCTCCTGGGGACGATCTTCGACATGGTCGGGGAAGAAAACTTTTCGGACGCGTTCGTCGCCGAAGCGAAAAAAGTCCGTCTGAACAACTCGAGTACCCAGGTCTATATGGCGCTCAAACCGGAAGAAAAGCTCGATCCCGAAGTCTGCGGCGATCTCCTTTTCACCTCGGTCGCCCCCGAATTCGACGCCAAGCTCCTCCTGTCGCGGCATATCACCAGCCGAACCTATTCGTTCTACTATCCGAAGACGCGTCCCGGAACCGATCGGCATTACATTGTGGCGAGCGCAAACGCCGACTATCACGACTGGGCGTCCCTTTCCGACGCCGAGTACGAGACGGCCAAAAAAGACCTCGTCGAAACGACGCTCGACGCGCTCGACAAGTACGTGCCGAACGTCCGCGAAAAGCTCGCCTACGTCGAGGCGGCGACCCCGAAAACGTTTAAAGACTACACGGCGCACTGGGGAGGCGCAAGTTTCGGCACCAAGTACGAGGGACTGGCGGTCAGCCGCTCTCTCCACAAACAGATTGCCGGACTCTTCCACGCCGGAAGCGTCGGGATTATCATGTCCGGCTGGCTCGGCGCGGTCAACTACGGAATGATCGCCGCCAACGACGCCGAAGCCTTTTTAACCGAAAACCAAGAGGGGTAAGCGATGTCCGAATTCACCAAACAAACGATTCTCGACCTGATTCCCCACCGCCCTCCGTTCCTCTTCGTCGACGAGATTCGCGAGCTCTCCGACGAGAAGATCGTCGCGGCCTATCGGTTTAAAGAAGACGAGTTTTTCTTTCAGGGGCATTATCCGGGACGCCCTCTCGTCCCGGGCGTGATCCTGTGCGAGGCGGCAATGCAGGCCGGCGCGGTCTACCTGGCCTCCCTGTATGGGAAAGAGGTCGCCGAAATGGCGGAAAACACCGGAAAGAAGCTGATGCCGGTCGTCGGTCGGATCGACGAGGTCAAATTTAAGAAGATCGTCGGCCCGGGGGACGTGATCGAGACCGAAGTCGTTATGCGCGAAAAGATGGCGCGCGCCTACTTTCTGAACGCGAAGATCACCTCCGGCGGCGAGCTGGTCTCCCGGTTCCGCTT
The DNA here is from genome assembly GCA_902766935.1 of uncultured Planctomycetota bacterium. Taxonomy (GTDB): domain Bacteria; phylum Planctomycetota; class Planctomycetia; order Pirellulales; family Thermoguttaceae; genus RUG695. The sequence goes on from CACXFR010000064.1 coordinate 16,497, forward strand.
CGCCTGCACCTATACCGAGTCGTGACAGGCGGCGCCCCGCGGGGCGCCGTTTTCTTTTTACGCGGCGGTTCGAAAAGGAACGCGCTTTTCAGCCGTTCCCCGAAGTGCGCCTCTCCCGCGGCGCGACGATCGGCGCCGCGCGGCCGGGAAGGACGACCGCGTCGAGCTCCGTTTCGAAGATTTCCCTTAATCTCCCGCGGTTCATCATCCCCGCGGGAGCGCCGCTGTAGAGGACCTTTCCCTCTTTCAATGCCAGAACCGCGTCGGCCGACGCGGCCGCCCGGTTCAGATCGTGCGTCACCTCCAGAAGCGCGGCGCCCGTTTCGCGCCGAATTTTATCAAGAAGTCTGTCCGTCTCGTCCCGCCGACGGTAGTCGAGATAGACGGTCGGCTCGTCGAGAAGAAAGAGTTCCGCTTCCTGCGCCACCGCAGCCGCCAGCCAGACCCGCTGCCGTTCCCCCCCGCTGAGCGAGGCGAGCCTCCGCCGGGCGAACGGCGCGGTTTCGGTCAGACGGAGTGCGTTTTCGGCGATCTCTTCGTCGCGGCGCGAGATCGGCGCGAAAAATCCCCGATGCGGATAGCGGCCGGTCAGAACCAGATCCCGCACCGTAATGTCGGGAACAATTTCCCCCCCCTGACGCACATAGGCGATCTTCTGCGCGTAACGCTTTCGGGGAATCTTTCGAATCGAAACCCCCTTGAAAAGAATCTCGCCGGTCCAGACGTCCGCAATCCGATCGAGACAGCGCAGGAGCGTGCTCTTTCCGGCGCCGTTCTGTCCGACGATCGCGAGATGAGCGCCCTTTTCGACGCGAAACGACACCCCTTTTAATATTGAAAGATAACTCAGTCCGCAGATTTCAAGGAGGGGCGCCATCGGAATCAGAGGGAACGCTGACGCTGAATGAGGGACTCGCTCTCTTCGAGCGCCCGGCTCAGAAAAACGTCGGTCACCGGTGAGGCGGGCGCGGGAGCGGCCTGCGAGTCTTCGAGCGAAAGAGCGCGCGCCGACTCGGGACGAGCCGCGGAATAGGTTCCGGTGATGTCGATATCGGGGATCACGCCGACGCCGCTGTACGAACGGCCGCGGGGGGAGTAGAACTTTTCGGTGGTGAGGCGGAGCCCGGCGAGCATCCGGTCGCTGCGGGCGCTGGCCAGCTGAATGATGACCTGGACGGTCCCTTTCCCGAAACTGGGGGTTCCGATCACGGTTCCGCGTCCGTTTTCCTGGATCGCGCCGGCAAAGATTTCGGCGGCGCTGGCGCTGTTTTCATCCAGGAGGAGGATCATCGGAACGCCGCACCAGACGGTGCTGTCGGCCGTTTCGGTCTGGTCGGTCGTCCTCCCCTTGGTTCGGACGATCGTTCCCCGATCGAGGAAGAGATCCGAAAGTTCGACCGCTTTGTCGAGGAGGCCTCCCGGGTTGTTCCGCAGGTCGATGATCAAACAGTCGAGTCCGCCGCGGTCGAACTGGATGAGCGCCTTTTTCACTTCGTCGACCGTCGTTTTCTGGAAGGCGTTGATCTTGAAAAAGCCGATCTTCCGCGCACCGGCCGCCGGGAGATATTTAACGTCCTCGACGCTCGGGATATCGAAACTCTTCCTCAGGATCGTCACGTTCCGCTTCTCGCTCCCCGCTGACTGCACCAGAAGGACGACCTCCGTCCCTTCCGGCCCCTGGAGGAGAGTCCCCGCTTCTTCGGGAGAATTCTCTTCCGTGACGGCGCGGCCGTCGATTTCAAGGATCAGATCGCCGCCGGCCAGACCGGCGAGGGCCGCGGGACTCCCCGGAATCACCTTCGAGATCTGCAGCGCCCCGTTCTGCCAGCGCGACTCGATATAGACACCCAGGCCGATGAAATGTCCGTCGATCATCGAATAAATGTCGTTGATCTGGCTCCCGGTCAGGTAGGCCGAATAGGCGTCGAGCGAATTGACCATTCCGCAGAGGATTTCCATCAGAACGGAGATCCCCGAGATGTGGACGTTCTTCTGAACCGATTCGGCGATATGGAGCATCCGATCCAGGAGTTCCTCGCGCGAAGTGATATTCCACTGCGAGGCGTATCGGATCAGCGCGTCGCCGTATTGGGGAAGGCGGGCATCGTATTCCGTCGGAACGCGGTTCTGGCGGAGAAATTCCTTTTCGGTCAGGGCGATCTTAAGCGAAACGATCCCGAGCTGGAAAAGAGTGTTCCAGTCGGGAGCGTCGACATACCAGGTTTGGATATTCTTGAGGACGTCATCACAGAGCGCCATCACCTCGTCTTTATCGGTATGGGCGAGGAACTGACAGAAAGACGCGTCGCGATAGCGGTTTTCGACTTCCAGATGGGCGCGGCTGAAAAGGTAGGCGTGGTGGAAGTCTCCGTTTTCGGGATACTTTTTAAGCGCCTTTTCGTAATAAACCTTGGCGTCCTGCCATCGGCCGTTCGCCAGGTATTCCTCCCCTTTCTGATAGAGACGGGCCGCCTCTTCCTGCGAAAGGGGCGAGACCGCCGCCGCGCGGGAGGAGTCGTTCGGCTCGATCAGGAGAGGGTGCTGACGGGTGACCGTATCGTCCGAGTCGGCCTGCTTCTGAACAGAGGCGCCCTGGAATGTTCGGGGAAGCGCCGATTGAGCCGAAACCGTCTCGGTCGCGGCGAACCAGGGAAGAGAGATCCCCAAGAGAAGGCTTATCGCCGCCGAGCGGAGCGTCAGTAATGATTTCTTCATATCCCTAATCAAACCATCCGAATTCCGCCTTGCCCGGCCTCCCCTAAGGGAAACGGTGCAGACCGTTTAAGCCATACCATCCTTGCAAGGCGTAAAAAGAATCGCCCTCCGGGGGAGTCTTTTATGAGCGATTGAAGGGAAAGTTCTTTTCGAACGGAAAATACCGGGCGGGTCAGTCCTGTTGGATAAAAAGGTCCGGTTGTAACGGAAGTGCAGGTTGTCGCGGTTAGTCGGGTTGAACCGGTTTTAGGGGACGATATCCCCGGAATATCCCCGACATTTCCGCTCTTTTAACTCTTTTAACAGGGAGGAAGAGGAACGTTTAAAATTTTTCGACTTTTCCGATTTTTTCCGTTCGTTTCTCAAGAGGGGGGAGGGGTTATTCCGATATTTCCAAAACCAAGCTCTGTTCCGTTTAGGAGGACTCCGGGTTCCCGCGCGGGAAGAGAGTGGAATGAACCGGCCGTTTTACGGATTATTTCGGCGTCACGGAGAGGCCGAACAGCCGGTTCGATGTAGGAAAAAGGGGAGAGTCTCTCCCCCCGGTCAAAGGCCAATGATTGCTTTCCGCCGTTTTTTGCAGGGGACGGCGAAAGCTGCGGTTTAAGGTGACCGGGTCGACAGGTTTCGATTTTTTCCCAATGGTAAGAAGGAGTGTTACCTTATGAGATCCCGATTGTTCGTTCTTGGCCTGGCTGCCGCCGCCCTCTTAGGGATGCGCGTCAACGCCGACTCGGGCGTATCCACCGATCCGGCGCCGGCTCCGGCCT